>DASXVR010000059.1:0-2966 GCA_036504175.1 Actinotalea sp.
CCCATCGGACTCGCCACCATCGTCGGCGACCAGGTGGGCGGAGGGCGGTAGGCGCTGCGGACGGCGGCGGCGGCGAGCACCACGGCCCACGCCAGGCCCACCGGCCACCACAGGGCATTGCCGGTGCGGGCGACCTCCATCGCGCTCACGGCGACGGCCCAGACGCTCGCCGCGAGGAGGGGCACGCCACCGCGGGCGACCCGGACCTGCCGGGCGGAGAGGGGGAGCAGCCGGTCGAGCACGGGGGCCAGCTCGGCGTGCCGCCCACCGGCGGCGGCCGTGTTGGCGGCCCAGAAGCCGGTCAGCAGCAGGGTGGCGTAGAGGGGCAGACCCGATCCGAGGAGCGTCATCCGGGTGGCCGCGACCGCCAGCAGCACGGTGACCACCACCTGCAGGATCAGTCGCGGTGAGCGGGCCAGCAGGATCAGGTCGGCGAGGACCACCGCACGACGCGGCCCCGCTGACGGCACCGCGAGCGACGATCGACGTCGCGACCGCTCCGAGCCCGACGTCAGGGCGCGGCTGAGCTCGCGCAGGTCCAGCGACAGGACGGCGACCCGTGCCCGCTCGCCGACCGATCCCTGGGTGCGCAGGCGCCCGCCGTGCAGCAGCCCGCTGCGTCGTTCGGCGACGACGGTGGCGGCAGCCGCGCCCGCGAGGAGCGGGGCCGAGACCCACCAGCCCGCGCCGAGCACCCAACCGCTGCCGAAGGTCGATGCGACCGAGGTGCCCGCCGCGGCGCTCGAGGTCCCCGCCGAGCCCGAAGCCAGGGCCATCGCCGCCACCCCGACGGTCCCGGCGAGGAGGAGGAGGTCGCCGGCCCAGCCGACCATGCGGCTCCCCGTCGGCCTCCCGGGAGCGCCGTCGACGCCCTGAGCCAGCGCCGCGAGCGAGGCGAGCAGGGCGGCCGCGGAGCCGCCGACCGCCGCCCACCCGAGCACGCTGGCCACCGACGCCGAGGCGCCGAACGCGAAGACGGCCAGCGGCGCGAGCACGGCTCCGGAACCGAACGCGACGGCCGGCCAGGCGAGCACGGTGGGGCGCAGGAGGCCGCGCCTGTCGATGGGCAGGGGCAGCCACCAGGAGGCGCCCCCACCACCCACACCGAGCGGACCGAGCCGCCCGGCGAGGCTCAGCAGGCCACCGAGCAGAGCCAGGACGACGAGCGCTCCAGGCAGCTCGCCCGGGGCGAAGCCGCCCACCCCCGCGGCGTCGGGGGCCGCGTTCTTGATGGTGCTGGCCGCGCCGACGACGAACACGACGCAGAGTCCGACCGTGACGACCGTGTACCAGACGTCGACCAGCACCGAACCGAGGGTGCGGCCCTCCCGGGCGCCCTGGATCTGTCCGGTCAGCTGGCGGATCTGCTGCCCGGTGGGGATCCGGTCGGGGTCGTGGACGAGGGTCATGCGCTCATCGCGGCCACCGCCGCAGCCGTCGAGACGCGGCGGCACTTGCGCTCGTCGACGATGACCGCGTCGGCCCCCAGAGCGGTGATCAGGGCCGGGTCGTGCGTGGCGATGAGGACGCTGGTCCCCGCATCGGCCTCGCTCTGCAGCAGGGCCGCGAGCGTCGAGCGCATCGCCGTGTCCAGCCGCTGCTCCGGCTCGTCCAGCACGAGGAGCTCGCGGGGCCGGGCGAAGGCTGCGGCCAGCAGCAGGCGGCGTCGCTGGCCCGACGAGAGTGCGGAGGGGACGGCCTGCTGCTGACCGGTGAGGCCGAAGGTCTTGAGCAGTCCGTTCACCGTGGTGGACGTGTTGGTCACCCCGTGCCCGGCGGCGGTGAGCAGGAGGTGCTCGCGCGTCGTCAGGCCGGGGAACCAGGCGTCGTCGTCGAGCACGCCGGCCACGCGAGCCCGGAAGCGCGCCTCTCGCTCGTCGACCGGGATGCCGAACACCGTGAGGTCGCCGCCGAGAGGTTCGAGCAGGCCCAGCACCGCGCGCAGGACCGTCGACTTGCCGGCGCCGTTGGGGCCGATGAGCGCGACGACCTCGCCCGCCGCGACGTCGAGGTCCACCGGCGCGCACACCGGTTCCGTGCTGTACCCGACCCGAAGACCGCGGGCGTGGACCACTGCGCCAGTCATGCGCTCGACCCTAGGCCCCGCGAACGTGGGCTCGCGCCAGGTCCTGGTCAGACCTCCGGGTCGTACATGAACTGGCGGACCTCCTGCCCGCAGCGGCACGCGACGGCGATCTTCGCGGCCCACTCGAGGGCCACCTGCCGTGAGGGCACGTCGACGACCGTGAAGCCGCCGTCAAGCTGCTTGGTCTCCGGGTAGGAGCCGGCAGTGACCGTTCCGTCGACCGCCACCACGACGGGTTCGACGTCCTCGTCCAGTCCCCCGCCGAAGACGAACACGCCGGCGTCCGTCGCCTCCTGGACCACCGCATGCGCGGCCCTGGCCACCTCGGGCAGCTCCTCCTCGGTGACGTCCATCGCACGGCTGGGGAACGAGATCAGGTAGCGCGTCATCCCATGACTCCCTTGTCGGACCGGCCCGATCGCCGGTGCGCGTTGCGGGGATGCAGCTTCGCAGTCCGCTCGTTGCCTCGGCGGTAGTTCCCGGTCCATCGGGCCATCGTGAGCTGGTCGTCGTTCGCCTCGACCTCAGCCAGGAACGTCGCCGCGCGCGCACCACGCAGGGTGGTCGCGACTCGATCATGGTGTCGGATCGTCACCGAGCCGTCCGCGCTGGACGTGTAGGTGAAGCCCGTCGGCGGCGGCACGGGTGGATCGTGCCACCGCCGGGCCGGCTGTTCCAGCGGTTTGCGCTCCCGGCGCGGCCTCGTCGAGCCGGGCAGCTCCCGGGCCGTTCCCGCTACACCTCGACCGGGACCGGGTAGACCTCGGTCGCAGGGTGACCGGCGCGCTCGTGGATGCGCTTGACCGCCTCGGCGCTCGGTGCCTCCGAGACGCACCAGACCATCCCGGACTCGGGGTCGCCCCAAGCCCGCTGGAAGTCG
>DASXVR010000060.1:0-10375 GCA_036504175.1 Actinotalea sp.
GCCGAGGTACGGGTTGAGGTACGTGGGCATGCGAGTCCTCCTCAGCGTGCGGATGTGACCCCGATCACGCTTCCCTGGCGATCCGACGACGTCAAGCCTCTACCGTGGGCCGATGACGTCGGTCAGGCAGGTCCAGGTCACGTTCGACTGCGCGGAGCCGGAGCGCGTCGCTCGCTTCTGGTGCGAGGTGCTCGGGTACGTCCTCCCGCCGCCGCCGGAGGGGTTCGCGACGTGGGACGAGGCCGAGCGCGCGCTGCCGCCCGAGCGACGAGGGGCGTGGTCCGCCTGCGCCGATCCCACAGGGGTGGGCCCGCGGCTCTACTTCCAGCGCGTCCCCGAGGGCAAGGTCGTCAAGAACCGGGTGCACCTCGACGTGCGCGTCGGCACCGGGCTCGTCGGCGAGGAGCGTCTGGCCGCGCTCGAGGCCGAGTGCTCCCGGCTGCTCGCGCTGGGCGCGACCCGCGTGCGACTGCTGCGTGCCGACGGCGACAACGAGTCCTGCCTGGTCATGCAGGACGTGGAGGGCAACGAGTTCTGCCTCGACTGAGTCAGTCCGTCGAGCTCGCCCGCTTCCCCGCCTCGCGGATCTCCACCCGGCGGATCTTGCCGGAGATCGTCGTCGGCATCCGGTCCACGAACTCCACCACCCGCGGGTACTTGTACGGCGCGGTGCGGTGCTTGACGAAGGTCTGGATGTCCTTGGCGAGAGCGGGCGACGGCTCGAACCCGTCCGCGAGCACGATCGTCGCCTTGACCACCGTCCCGCGGACCTCGTCGGGCGTTCCGGTGACGGCGCACTCGCGGACCGCGTCGTGCGCCATGACGACGCTCTCGACCTCGAACGGCCCGACGCGGTACCCCGAGGTCTTGATCATGTCGTCGGTGCGCCCGACGTACCAGAAGTAGCCGTCCTCGTCCTTCTGGGCGAGGTCGTGCGTGTGGTAGAAGCCGTCGTGCCAGACGGACCGGGTCGTCTCCGGGTCGTCGCCGTAGCCGGTGAACAGGCCGATCGGCCGGCTGCCCTCGGGGACCCGCAGGCAGATCTCGCCCTCCTCGCCCGGCCCGGCCTCGGCGCCGTCCTCGGTCAGCAGGACGACGTCGTAGCCCGGGGAGGGGGTGCCCATGGACCCCGGCTTGGTCGCCTGCCAGTAGTTCGTGACGACGGCGAGGGTCATCTCGGTCTGGCCGTAACCCTCCTTGAGCTCGATTCCCGTCAGGTCGCGGAAGGTCTCGTACACGACGGGGTTCATCGCCTCGCCGGCGATGGTGGCGTGCTGCAGGGCCGACAGGTCGTACGCGCGCAGGTCGTGGCCGATGAGGAAGCGGTAGACGGTCGGTGCGGCGCAGAAGGTGGTGACCCGCGCCTCCTGCAGGTGCTCGAGCAGCCGCACCGGGTCGAACCGGTCGAAGTCGTAGACGTCGACGCAGGTCCCCATGAGCCACTGGCCGTAGAGCTTGCCCCAGACCGACTTCGCCCAGCCGGTCTCCGAGACGGTCAGGTGCAGGCCGTCGGGGTCGACCTTCTGCCAGTACTTCGCGGTCGGGATGTGGGCGATCGGGTAGGAGAAGTCGTGCACGACCATCTTCGGCTGGGCCGTGGTGCCGGAGGTGAAGTACAGGAGCATCGCGTCGTCCCGAGTGGGGGCGTCCGAGCCGGTCGGGCGCGCGAACGGCGCGGCGGCGGCCATGCCCGCGTCGAGGTCGTCCCAGCCGGAGCGGGAGCCGCGCACGCCGATCTTCGTCAGCGGTCGGCCGATCTCGGCCTCCGCGGCCTCGACCTCCTCGGCGACCTGCCCCTCGAGCGTGCTGACGACTGCCGTGATGTTCGCCTCGGTCAGCCGGAAGACGAGGTCGTAGCGCATCAGCTGGTTGGTCGCCGGGACGGCCACCGCCCCGATCTTGTGCAGGGCGGTGATCGCCCACCAGAACTGGTGGTGGCGCTTGAGGATCAGCAGGACGCGGTCGCCCTTGCAGATGCCCTGCGAGAGGAAGTACGCGGCGGCCTGGTCGCTGAGCCGCGAGGCGTCGCCGAACGTGAAGGTCTCGAGCTCGCCGGCGTCGTTGCACCAGCGCAGGGCGCGCCGGTCCGGCTCGGTCGCGCCCAGGCGGTCGACGACGTCGTAGGCGAAGTTGAAGTCCGGGGGACAGGCGAGGGTGAAGGAAGCGGGGTGACCCGCCTCGTCGAGCTCCTCCGTGAGGTACTCGTGGTGCAGGTCAGCCATGGTCGTTCGCCTCTCCGTGTCGGACCCGGCGACTGTAGCGGCCCGGTGTCAGCGGGGTCCCGGACGTCTCGCGCTGCTACTGCCCTGCTACCTGCCTGCAGCGACGGCCCGCGCGATCCGGACGGCGTCGATCCGCCGCTCGCGGAGCATCCCGCTGATGGGGTTGGTGTACCCGGTGAAGTACAGACCCGGCGCCGCCGGTGACCCGCCGAGCGCGACAGGCCTGCCGTGCTGGTCCAGGACCCCCAGGTGCCCGACCAGCGGCTCCAGCCCGCGGCGGTAGCCCGTTGCCGCGACGATGACGTCGGGTGTGAGCCGCGCACCGTCGACCAGCACCACCTCGGCTCCCTCGACAGCGGCGACGGCGCCGACCGGCTGCACCCGACCTGTACGGACCGCGTCGAGCAGACCGACGTCCTGGACGGGGACCGACCCGGCCAGGACGCGGGTGTACATGCCACTCGTCGGGCGGGGGAGCCCTTGGGAGGTGAGGTTCGGGACCGACAGGGCGAGCACCTGGGCCATCCGGTCCACCACCGGGACGGGCAGGTGTCGCACGAGGATCCCGGTCGCCTGCGCGGGCCATCCGAGGATGCTCCGCCGGACGATGTGCGGTGGGGTCCGCACCGCGATCCACACCTGCGCGGCGCCCCCGTCGGCGAGGTCCGCGGCGACCTCGGCGCCCGTGTTGCCGATGCCGACGACGAGCACGCGCCGACCGCGGAACGGCTCAGGGTTGCGGTAGCGCGAGGCGTGCAGGATCTCGCCGGTGAACCTCTCGACCCCGGGGACGTCGAACGGTGCCGGCGTGTGGTTGTACCCCGTGGCGACCACGACAGTCCTTGTCGTGAGCTCCTCGCCGGCGGCCGTGCGGACCGCCCACCCGTCGGCGGCGCGCTCGATCCGGGTGACCTCGACGCCGGTACGGACCTCGAGCCCCTGGCGGCGTGCGTACGCCTCGAGGTAGCGCACCACGTCGTCGCGGCTCACCCACCTGCCGAAGCGACGGGGGATGGCCATGCCGGGAAGGCCGGAGAGGCGCCTGGTCGTGTGCAGGTGCAGGCGGTCGTAGTGGCCGCGCCACGACGCCCCCACGCCGTCCGAGCGCTCGAGCACGACCGAAGGGATCCCGCGGTGCCCGAGGGCTGCAGCCACGGCGAGCCCGCCGGGCCCCGCGCCGACGACGACGACCTGCTCGATCCCCATGCCCCTTTCCTACCTGCCCGGCTGGTCGCGGCGGTAGAGGCCGGGGCGCCGGGTGGCCGCACCGGAACGGCCGCGACGGGCGACGCCGACGTCCGCCACCGCCCATGCCGTACGATGGTTGACGAGGGGAGTACTTCCCAGCATCGACCCGGTCAGTACGGCGCCCCACGGCGACCTCGGGCGGTGGCCCTGCTCGCAGGGTGAAGGAGACCTCGGACCATCTGGATCCGAGGAGTCGTCATGCCCCTGTCAGCCACCTCAGCACCCGCCCTCACGAGCGTCGGCACGCCGATGCTCTGGGCCGTCACGCTCGCCGTCGTCGTCGGCCTGGTCGTGGTGGACTTCCTGCTCACCCGCCGCCCGCACGAGGTCTCGATGCGTGAGGCAGCCGGGTGGAGCGCGTTCTACGTCGCTCTCCCCCTGGCCTTCGGTGGCTTCGTGTGGGCCAAGTTCGGCGGGGCGACAGGGCTCGAGTACCTGACCGGCTACCTGGTCGAGAAGTCGCTCTCGGTGGACAACCTCTTCGTGTTCATGCTGCTGCTGTCCGCGTTCGCCGTGCCGGCGGCGCTGCAGCAACGGGCGCTCCTCTTCGGGATCGTGGGTGCGCTGGTGCTGCGCGGGGTGTTCATCGCCCTCGGCGCCGCGGTGCTGTCCAGCCTGAGCTGGGCGTTCCTGCTGTTCGGCGCGATCCTGCTGGCGACGGCGGTGAAGGTCCTGCGTGACCAGCGCAGCGGCCACGGCGGCCAGCTGGACGTCTCGTCGATGCGGTCGGTGCGTCTGCTTCGTCGCTTCGTCGCCGTCACCGAGGACTACGAGGGCTCCCGGATGAGCGTCCGCCGGGCCGGACGTCGGGCCCTCACCCCGCTCGCCGTGGTGGTCGTGGCCCTGTTCGCCACGGACGTCGTCTTCGCGGTGGACTCCGTGCCCGCGGTCTACGGCATCACCGGCGACCCGTACCTCGTCTTCGCCACGAACGCGTTCGCCCTGCTCGGGCTCCGCGCCCTGTACTTCCTGCTCCAGGGTGCGCTGAGCAGCCTGGTCCACCTGGGCTACGGCCTCGCGGCGATCCTCGGCTTCATCGGGGTCAAGCTCGTCCTGCACTGGGCGCACGGTGTGTGGGCCGGGGTCCCCGAGGTCCCGACCGTCCTCTCGCTCGTCGTCATCGTCGGTGTGCTGGCAGTGGTGACGGCCACGAGCCTGCACGCCACCCGGGACGCCCGCCGGGCCGGGGCGGCCGCCGATGACGAGCCGGCGCCGGCCGTCACGCCCTGAGGCGGCGGCCGGCGATGCGCCCGGGTCACACGGTGAGTGTCTGCGCCGCGGTCACGGGGTCCGCGGTCAGGAGCCTCGCGGACGTCCGCCGGGCGACCGCCTCCGTCCCTCCCGGGCCGGCGAGGTGGACGGGCAGCCGCGCGCTGAGGTCGGCGAGCAGGTCCTCGACCGCGATGAACCGCTCCGGGTCCGTCGCGGCCAGCACCACGACGTCCGGCCTGGTCCGCTCGACGGCCTCGGCGACCGACGCCACCGGGGTGTCTGCGCCGAGGAACCTCACCGACCACCCGCGACGGGCCAGCACCACACCGAATGCGAGCAGCGCCAGGTCGTGCCGCTCGCCGGGTGGGCAGGCGAGGAGCGCCCGCGGACCGGTGCCCCGCCCCCAGCCCTTGGCCAGGGTCGTCAGCACCCCCCGGACGATCTGCGTGGCGAAGTGCTCCTGCGCGACGGAGGCCTCGCCCTGCTGCCAGCGGTCGCCCAGGTCGTGCAGGTAGGGGAGCACGACGTCGCGCAAGGCGTCCTCGACGGCCAGCCGAGCCATCAGGGTGTCCAGGGCCTCCTGGGCTGCGGGCTCGTCCAGTGTCTCGAGCGCGAGGGTGATGCGCTCCCGCAGCCGGGCGACCTCGTCGGGCGTCGGCGGGGAGTCGGGGGCAGGTGACGTGAGGGCTGTGGGCGCCGGGACGTCGTCGGGCTCCCGCAGGGCCGCCCGCGCCGCCTCGGCGGCGGACATGCCCTCCGCGAGGTGGGCGCGCATGCGCCTCACGCGGCGCTCGTCCTGGGGGGAGTAGAGGCGGTAGCCGGCGTCGGTGCGGACCGGGTCGAGCAGGCCGTACCGGCGCTCCCACGCACGCAGCACGTGGTCGCTGACACCGACGCGTCGGCTCAGCTCGCCGATGCGCACCCACCCGCCGGACGTCTCCGCGACCATGGGGCGAGCGTATCGTCTTAGACAAACCCTTGACAGACCTTAGACACGGACCTACCGTCTAGACACTGCTCAGCCATCCCCATCAGGAGGTCCGACAATGAGGTCCCTCAGCCCCCGCCGCTCCGTCGTCCGCACGGTCGCCGTCGCGGTAACCGCACTCGCTCTGGCAGCGCTGCCCGCCGCCGCCGCGAGCGCCCAGACCACCCACGCGCACCCTGACACCGCCTGCCAGAAGGCCGGCATGTCCACGCTCCGCAGCCTCGGGCTGCTCGACGACGTCGCTCGTGGCGGCCTGCCCATCGCAGCTGCCGTGAGCTTCGGCGTGGTCCCGCGCGCAGGCACCGACGTCAGCGCGCTGCCCGACCCGCTGCCGCTGTCCGTCGTCCTCGCCGACCACCGGGCCGGCGACCAGAGCCTGTTCATCTACCCGTGGTGCAGCTGACCTCACGCCGCTGCACCGGTCCTCGGCGCCGTCTACCGCCCTGACCGCGCCGTAGGAGCGGGGCACCCCGAGATCGCACAGCTCGGGGTGCCCCGCTCCGCGTCGTCCGTCGGGTCAGCCCTCCGCCAGCCGGTCCAGGGCCAGGCCGGCGAGCACAGCCGCTGCCACCGGCAGAGCGGCATCCCCGAACCTCGCCCCGGCCGCGTGGTTGTAGGGAGCGGTCGCCGGGTCCGCACCCTCGGGCGTGGCACCCAGGAACAGGAACGCCCCCGGAACCTGCTCGAGCACGTACGAGAAGTCCTCGGCGCCGGACACCGGGCGGGGTGCCGTGACGTAGCCCTGCGTCCCCGTCAGCGACGTCACGACCCGCTCGGCCCGCCGGACCTCGTCGGGGTCGTTGACGGTCACGGGGTAGCCCCTGACGTAGTCCACCTCGGCCGTCAGACCGTGCGCCGCGGCGATGTGCTCGACCAGCCGGGTCAGCCGTCCAGGGATGAGCGCGTGCTGCTCGGGGGAGAAGGTGCGCACCGTCGCGTCGAGCTCGGCCGTGTCCGGGATCACGTTGTCGATGGTCCCCGCGGCGAGACGCCCCACGGACACCACGACGGGGTCGTGGGCGTCGAACTGCCGGGTCACCGCCGACTGGAGGGCCAGGACGATCTCCGCCGCGACAGGCACCGGGTCGGCGGCGAGGTGCGGCGCGGAGCCGTGGCCACCGCGCCCACGCACCATGACGTACATCTGGTCGGCAGCGGCCATGGCGGGCCCGGGTCGCCCGGTGATGACGCCCGCCGGGATCAGCGACGAGACCACGTGCAGGCCGTAGGCGGCGACGACCCGCTCGCCGGCCGCGTCGAGGACGCCCTCCTCGATCATCAGCCGCGCGCCGTGGTGCCCCTCCTCGCCGGGCTGGAACATGAAGACCACCGAGCCCGCCAGCTCCTCCCGGTGCGCGGCCAGCAGCCGGGCGGCCCCGACGAGGCCCGCGACGTGCAGGTCGTGGCCGCACGCGTGCATCACGCCGTCGACCTGGCTGGTGAACGGCTCGCCACTGGCCTCGGTGACGGGCAGGGCGTCCATGTCCCCCCGCAGCAGCACCGCCGGACCCGGCCGTCCGCCGCGCAGCACCGCCACGACCGAGCTCAAGCCCGAGCCCGTCGTCACCTCCAGACCCAGTGCCTCGAGCGCCCGCAGCACCACGGCCTGCGTGACGGGCAGGTGCAGCCCCATCTCCGGGAACTGGTGCAGCTCGTGCCGCAGCGCCGAGAGGTCGTCAGCGAGGTCGGTCGCCTCGGCGAGGAGCGTGGTGGGCGGGACGGTGTTCACGGGCGGTGCTCCTCGATCGGGTGCGGAGGTCGCCACCGACGCTAGCCGCAGTGGCCCGAGCTCGGCGCAGCCGAGGCGCCCACCGAGGTCAGCCCCTACAGTGCCGCCATGGATGCCAGCGGAACCGACGACACCCCAGGCCGGGTGGGCGCCGTCCCAGCCGTCTCCCAGGCAGGTAGTGCCTCTGAGCCCGAGCCCGCTCCGGGGTCCGGTGGATCCCCGGGCGGCCTCGCGGCCCGCGACGTCCGCCTGCTGGTCCTGTGCGCCGTCTCCACCGTCGCCGCAGGCGTGCTCTCCCTGACGGGTGCCGGCCCGGTGCTCCCGTTCGTCGTCAGCGCGATCGCCCTCGCGCTGCTCGCCAGCCTCGTCGGCCGTTCGGTGGACGCGCTCGGCGACCGGCTGGGCGCGGGGGCCACGGGCGTGGTGCAGTCCGCCCTCGGCAACCTCCCCGAGCTCTTCGTCTGCATCTTCGCCCTCAAGGCGGGCCTGTACGACGTGGTGCGTGCGGCGATCGTCGGCTCGGTCCTGTCCAACGTCCTGCTGGTTCTCGGCATCGCGTTCGTGGCCGGCGGGCTCAAGCACGGCAAGCAGCGGTTCTCCGCGGAGCGGTCCCGCACCCTCGCGCTCATGCTGGTGCTGGCCGTGTTCGCCCTGGCCATCCCCTCGCTCACCCAGGCGCTGCACACACCGGCCGCCGGGCACGAGCAGGCGCTGTCGGTGGTGACGTCGATCGTGCTGCTGGTGCTCTTCGGCCTCTCGCTGCCGGCGGCGATCGCCAAGGAGGGCGGCGACCCGGAGAAGCCGGCCCACCATGCGACGGCCGAGGCGGCCCAGGTCGAGCAGTGGCCCCTGGCGCTGGCCATCGGGATGCTCGCGGCCGCGGGCGTCGCCGCGGCCTTCGTGTCCGACTGGTTCGTCGCCGCGCTCACCCCGGCCATGGACGCCGCCCACATCTCCCAGACGTTCGCCGGCCTGGTCATCGTGGCCATCGCCGGCAACGCCGTCGAGAACGTGGTCGGCATCCAGCTGGCCCGGCGCAACCAGTCGGACTACGCGGTGTCGGTCATCCTGCAGTCCCCGCTCCAGGTCGCGCTGGTGGTCGCCCCGGTGCTGGTGCTCGTCGCCCCGCTGCTCGGCGCCACCTTTACGCTCGTGCTCCCGCCCCTGCTCCTGGCCGCCCTGCTGCTGTCGGTGATCGTGACGGTGATGGTCGTCCTCGACGGCGAGTCCACGTGGTTCGAGGGCGCGACGCTCATCGCCCTGTACGCGCTGCTCGCCGCGGGCTTCTGGTGGGGCTGAGTCAGCCCTCGCGCGCCGCGTCCGCAGGGACGTGCGCAAGTGACGCAGGGCGCCGGTCGCCGTTGTCGAGGTGATCGGCGTCAGGCAGGCTCGCCAGGAAGCGGAACATGACCACCCCCGCGGCCGTGGCCAGCCCGCCGCCGACGATCATCGGCGTGCTGAGGTCCACCCGGGCCATCAGACCGCCGAGCAGCGAGCCGAGCGGCATGGTTCCCCACAGGAGCGTGCGCCAGGTGCCGTGGACGCGCCCGAGCAGCCGGCCGGGCACAGCGGCCTGCCGCAAGGACATCACCAGGACGTTCCAGACGGTCACCGCGCCCGAGCTGACCGCCAGCCCCAGCACGGCGACCCAGACCACCGGCACGGCGCCGACGACCACGAGCGCCAGGGTGGAGGCGAGGTTCGCGACCGCCATGACCACGCCGGCGCCGAAGCGCGTCTTGGCACGTCCGACGACGAGCGTGCCGAGGATGCCCCCGACGGCGCCCGCGAGCATGAATGTGCCGAACCACGCCTCGGGCACGTGCAGCCGGTGCAGGACGAAGAGCACCCAGGTCGCCAGGCCCGCGGAGTAGCACAGGCCGACGAACGTGCTCAGGAGCCACAGGGTGCGCAGCATGCGGTCGGCCACGATGAAGCGGTAGCCGTCGACGAGCTGCCGGTACCAGGGGATGTGCGCCTCGCCTGAGGGCTCGGTCCGGTGCGCACCGGCGGCCTGACGCGGGAGGAAGAACGCCAGCACCGCGGCGACCGCGAAGGCTGCGGCGTTCACGCCGAGCGGCACCAGCACCGCCACCGCCATGAGGAACGACGTGAGCGGCGCCGCTGCGAAGTTCTGGACCACGAGCTCGCCGGCCTCGATGCGGGAGTTCGCTCGGTGCAGGTCCGCCCTGCCGACGACGCTCGGCACGACGGCCCGGATGGCGCCGTCGTACACCGTCTCGAACATGCCGTAGACGAAGATCACGACATAGAGCCACGCGATGGTCAGGGTGTGGGTCGCGACCAGGGCGATCAAACCCAGGGCCACCACCGTTCGCACGCCGTCCGCCAGCGCGAGGGCGTGACGCCTGTCGATCCGGTCGATCAGGATGCCCGCCGGGATGGCGAAGAAGAGCCAGGGGAGCAGGGCCATCGCCGCGATGCCCGAGACCAGCACGGGGTCCTGGGTCAGGCGGGCGGCCAGGAGCGGGGTCGCGATGCGGGCGACGCCGTCGGCCAGGCTCGAGCTCAGGTTGGCCACGAACAGGTTGGAGAACGCCGGACCCAGGCCTCGGCGTCCCTGTCTCGACATCCGCTCAGCGTAGGCGAGGGGCTCCCGCGCGCGGCGAGCCGGAGCGACCTACCCTGTGCCATGGCACCGCCCGAACCGATCACCCCCGGCCCCGGGCAGGAGTCCGTCTGGGACTACCCTCGCCCACCCCGCGTCGAGGAGTCGGCAGCCCTGATCGAGATCGAGCTCGGCGGGACCGTCGTCGCCCGCACGTCGCGCTCCTGGCGGGTGCTCGAGACGAGCCATCCGCCGACGTACTACCTGCCCCGCGCCGCGTTCCTGCCGGACGTGCTCCGCGACGCCCCGCGGACCACGTGGTGCGAGTTCAAGGGCCAGGCCACCTACCTGGACCTGGTGCACGGCGGGCGGGTCGCACCGGGCGCCGCCTGGACCTACCTGCGGCC
>DASXVR010000061.1:0-7995 GCA_036504175.1 Actinotalea sp.
GTTCCTGGTCCTGGACGAGGCCGACGAGATGCTCCGGATGGGCTTCGCCGAGGACGTCGACACGATCTTCGGCCAGGCGCCCACCCGGCGTCAGGTGGCCCTCTTCTCCGCGACGATGCCGCCCGCGATCCAGCGGGTCGCCACCGAGCACCTGACCGACCCGGTCCAGATCGCGACCTCGCGCCAGTCCTCCACGGTCACCAACGTCCACCAGACGTTCGCCGTGGTGCCGTTCCGGCACAAGATCGGCGCACTCACGCGCGTGCTGGCCACGAGCGACGCCACAGCGGCCATCGTCTTCACCCGCACACGCGGTGCGGCCGAGGAGGTCGGCAGCGCTCTCGTCGGGCGAGGCATGTCGGCCGCGACCATCTCGGGCGACGTCGCCCAGAAGGACCGGGAGAAGATCGTCGAGCGACTGCGCGGCGGGACCCTGGACATCCTCGTCGCCACCGACGTCGCCGCCCGAGGGCTGGACGTCGAGCGCGTCGGTCTCGTGGTCAACTTCGACGTCCCCGGCGAGCCCGAGGCCTACGTGCACCGCATCGGTCGTACGGGTCGGGCCGGCCGCACGGGTGAGGCGATCACCTTCGTCACACCCAACGAGCAGGGTCGGCTGCGCGCGATCGAGCGCCTCACCCGGCAGAGGCTCGAAGAGGTCAACATCCCCTCGCCCGCTGACGTCTCCGCCCACAAGGTGAAGGGGCTGCTGGCCCGCACACCCGAGCGCCAGCAGGCCGGTCGGTTGCACCTGTACCGCGACGCCGTGGCGGCGTTCGTCGAGAGCACCGGCATGGACGCGATCGAGCTCGCCGCCGTCCTGGCCTCGCTGGCCGTCGGCGACGAGGGTCCTGCTGCCCAGGCCGCCGAGGAGATCGAGCAGTCCCCGCTGCAGGTCGCCCGCGGTGCGCGGCGTGAGGACGACGGGCGCATCTCCTTCACCAGCGAGGAGCGGGCACGCACCTCGGCTCGTCGCGCCGCGACCGGCACCCGCTTCCGCCTGGCGGTGGGCCATACGCACGGCGCCCGGCCGGAGGCGATCGTCGGCGCCCTGACCGGCGAGGGCGGCCTCACCGGCAAGGACCTGGGCAAGATCGACATCTTCGCGAGCTTCAGCCTCGTGGACATCAGCGCAGAGCTCTCACCGGAGGCGCTGCGGCGCATCGGGGCGGCCCGCGTCGGCGGACGCCCGCTGCGGATCACCCCGGACGAGGGTCCGCGTCACTCGGCCGCGCGCAGCACGGCGCATGCAGGCACCCACCACCGCACGGGTGGCGCCCGTCCGGAGCGCACGCGTCCCGACGCCGCCCGCACACCTGCGCGCTCGGCACCGACCCGCCAGGCCTGACGACTCGGGTCGGCCGCCTGACGGTCGGCTGCCTGACGGCTCGATCTCACGCCCTGACGGCTGACCGGACCCGAACGACGTGCTGACGAGCTCGGCCGCGCCTCAGGTGTGGCCGAGCTCGCGACGTTGGGCGAGCTGGCGACGCTGCTCCTCCAGGACGAAGCGGAAGAGCTCGTCGGCCTCACGCTCGCGCAGGCCGAGGAACCGGCAGCCGTAGGCCGACCCGCCACGGACCTCCTCGCGGCGCAGGACCTCCGCAACGAGGTCGAGCGTGGTCCGGCCTGCTTCCAGCGTCACGACCAGCTGGACTCCTGGCTCGACCTCCGTCGCAGAGCGGAGGCGCATCCCGTGGGCGCTCACGTCCACGACGACGACGTCCAGCGGCTCGTCCAGGGGAACGCGGACGCCGTTCTCCATCACCTCGGTGACCCGGAGCGGCAGCGCCGTGGGGACCCGGAGGGCGGAGCGCTGCTGGACCACTGCCTGCAGCGCGAGACCCACCAGCCCGATCCGTCGCGCGGCGCTGAAGCTCACCGTCGCGTTGTACGTGCAGGCGCCCTTGTGCGAGCTCATGACCTCGACGACGGCCGGGTCTCCGGGCTCCAGCCACACACCGGTGAAGTGGTCGGCCTCGACGAGCATCGTCACGCCGTCGTGCTCACGCACGAAGCCCCGCGCGAGCAGCTCGCCGGTGATGGCGCGCACGACGCACGGATCGAGCTCGAACGCCACGGCTCCCGCTCCTCGCCCACCCTGCGGCTCCCCCACCCGCGGCCGCCGGTGGATCCCGAGCGCGACTATAGGCGCGCTCCCGACCCCGGGCGGCGCGGTGGCGCGTCTTCCACCCGCTCCCGGACGGATCTCACCCGCCCCTGCGCCGGCCCGCCACCCGGTGTTCCTCAGTCGTGGCTGGGGGTTTCCTCCTGGTCCCCTGCCGCGTGGCGCGCGAGGACGAAGACCAGGTCTGACAGGCGGTTCAGGTACTCCAGCACCAGCGGGCTCACCCCGTGACCTGCACCGTGCGCCTGGACGACGTGACGCTCCGCCCGGCGGACGACCGTCCGTGCATGGTCCAGCGCAGCCGAGGCGGGCGTCGACCCGGGGACGATGAAGACCGGACGCAGCGGCCGCTCCGCCACCAGCCTGTCGATGAGGACCTCCAGGCCACCGACCATCTCCACGGTCACCTGCGAGATCCCCGGCCGGAGCCGGTCCCGGTGGGTGGGGTTCGTGGCGAGGTCGGCGGCGACCACGAACAGCTCGCGCTGGCGCTCGAGGAGCAGGTCGGCGAGCCCCGTCCCGCTGCAGGCGGCACGCGCCACGCCGAGGACCGCCACGGCCTCGTCGATGTCACCGTAGGCGTCGACCAGGAGGTCTCCCTTGGACACCCTGCTGCCGAGGAAGAGCCCCGTCGTGCCGTCGTCGCCGGCCTTCGTGTAGATGCGCATGACGTGTGCCGTCCTCCCCGTCCTGCTGCCGACACCGGCAGCAGCCTCGAACCTTCGCGCACGGACCGCCCCGCGGCAACCCCCTGCGCCGGACGGCGACCGGTACCGGTGTCCGGACGCCGGATCATCACCCGACGACGGCGCGGTACGGTGGGCACGCCACCTCAGGGTGGCACCTCTTCACACACGTCCTGCAGCCAGGGGAAGCCGGTCCAAGTCCGGCGCTGACCCGCAACCGTAGGTCGGACGGTCCCACCGTCCGGCGAGCCGGAGCACCTGCGCAGGGCGAGAGGCTCCCACCGTCGAGGCATACGGGACGGAGCCCGGGTCGCGGCAGCGTCCCGTGGGCGGGCCCAGGGCCCGTGTCGACGGGACTGCAGCGGTGCCGGGTCCGTCCGGACCGCTCAGAAAGAGGCACCGTGATCCACCGCACCACCTGGCGACCCCGCCACCTCGTCCCCGCCCTGGCCCTGGCCGCGCTGCTGGCCATGCCCAGCGCAGCCCAGGCCGTCGTCCCCGCAGCGGACCCGCCGTCCGGCGCCTGCACCGACCCGGCCGGCATCACGGTCGTCGTCGACCAGACCGACCTGGGTGGCGAGGTGAAGGTCGGCTGCGCGCCCGCGGCGGCCACCGGTACCGCCGCGCTCGAGGCCGCCGGCTTCACCGACACGCGCGACGCGTCAGGGATGATCTGCGCGATCGACAGCCTGCCCGACCCGTGCCCCGCCGAGTTCACCGGCTCCTACTGGTCGTACTGGTACGCCACCCCCGGTGGTGCGTGGCAGACCTACCAGGAGGGCTCCGACACCGCCGTGCCCCAGCCGGGCAACGTCGAGGGCTGGCGCTACTCCGACGGGTCCGCGGGCCCGACGCTCGCCGCTCCGGTGGCCGGGGTCACCGCCACCACCGACGCCGCCGTACCCGTCGAGAGCGCCACGGCGAGCCCTGAGGTGACGGCGTCCGCGACCGAGGGTCAGGAGCAGGCAGCGGAGTCGGGCAGCGACCCGGCCGACCCGGGGACCTCGCCGGTCCTCGTGGGCGGCCTCGTGCTGCTCGTCCTGCTCGCGGCGGCAGCTCTGCTGGTCGTCCGTCGACGGTCGGCGGCCTCCGGCCACGGCCCGGCCGGCCAGGACTGAGCCGGACGCCCGCACGAACAGCCGACGACGAGCACCGGAGCAGATCACGATGCACCCCCTGGCGTGGTGGGGCTGGGCCCTCGGCCTCGCCGTGGCCACGACCAGGACGACCAACCCGGTCGTGATCGCGCTGGTGCTGGCTGCTGCGGTGCTCGTCGTCGTGGCCTGCCGCGAGGACGTCCCGTGGGCGCGGTCGTTCCGCGGCTACCTCGTCCTCGGGGCGTGCATCGTCGGGCTCCGCGTCGTCTTCTACGTCGTCGTCGGCATCAAGACGCCCGGGGTGGTGCTCCTCGCACTGCCCCGGGTGTCGACCCCGGGATGGGCCGTGGGCGTCGACCTCCTCGGACCGGTGACGCTCACCGGGCTGCTGATGGCTCTGTACGCCGGGCTGCGGCTGGCCACTCTCGTCGTCTGCTTCGGTGCCGCGAACGCACTGGCCGACCCGCGCCGTGCACTGCGGTCCCTGCCAGCCTCGCTGCACCAGATGGGCACGGCCGTCGTCATCGCCGTGAGCGTCGCTCCTCAGCTGGTGGCGTCCTCCGCGGCCGTGCGGCGGGCCCAGCGCCTACGCGGGGAGGCGGCTCGAGGGCTCTCCTCCGTGGTGCGCACCGCCGTCCCGGTCCTCGCCGACTCGCTGGACCGGTCCTTGTCCCTGGCCGCGTCGATGGACTCGCGCGGCTACGCCCGCGCCCTGCCCGGCCGCAGCAGCCGGGGTGTGTCGGCCCTCCTGCTGAGCGCCCTGCTGGCAGCAGTGCTGGGTCTGTACGGCCTCCTCGACGGCACCTCGCCGGCGTGGCTGGGCCTGCCCGTCCTCGCGGCCGGTTCCCTCGCAGCCGTCACCGGGTCCGTCCTGGCCGGGCGACGGGTGCAGCGCACCCGCTACCGACCCGACCGGTGGGGCGCGCGGGAGTCGCTCGTCGCGGGCTGCGGCGTGGTGGCAGCGGCTCTCCTCATCACGGCGACCGCGACCGACCCCGCCGCCCTCGACCCCTCGCTGCAGCCGCTCTCCTGGCCGACCCTGCCCCCGGTGGCCCTGGCCTGTGCGCTGCTCGCCGCCGCGCCGGCGCTCCTCGGCTCCACGGTCGCTGACCACGGGAGGACGGCGTCGTGATCGTCTTCGACCGCGTGAGCGTCACCTACCCCGGTGCGGCGTCACCAGCCCTTCGCGACGTGTCGCTCAGCATCGGTGAGGGCGAGCTCTGCCTGGTGGTGGGGCCGACCGGAGCCGGCAAGTCCACCCTCCTGCGGGCCGCGTGCGGCCTGGTCCCCCACTTCAGCGGCGGCCTCCTCGAGGGCCGGGTGCTCGTCGACGGCCGGGACACCCGCACCCACCCGCCCCGGGACCTCGCCGACGTGGTGGGCGTCGTCGTGCAGGACCCGGCGTCCGGGTTCGTGACCGACAGCGTCGAGGAGGAGCTCGCCTACGGGATGGAGCAGCTGGGGGTGTCGCCGGCGGTGATGCGCAAGCGCACCGAGGAGGTCATGGACCTGCTAGGCCTGTCCGCACTGCGCGGCAGGCCGCTCGCAGACCTCTCCGGGGGCGAGCAGCAGCGCGTCGCCATCGGCGCGGTCCTGACGAACCATCCGCGCATCCTCGTCCTGGACGAGCCCACCTCCGCGCTCGACCCTGCCGCCGCGGAGGACGTCCTGGCCGCCCTCACCCGCCTGGTCCACGACCTGGGCATGACGGTCCTCCTCGCCGAGCACCGGCTGGAGCGCGTGGTCCAGTACGCCGACCGGGTCGTCGTGGTGGGCGACGACGGGACGGTCCGCGACGGCACGCCGGCTGCGATGCTCGCCGGCTCGACGGTGGCCCCCCCGATCGTCGACCTGGCGCGTCTGGCCGGCTGGAACCCTGTGCCCCTCTCCGTCCGCGACGCCCGCCGGGAGGCGGCTCCCCTGCGGGAGCGGCTGCGCGCGCCGGCCCGCGGCGGTGCAGCGGGTGGTGACGACGAGGGGCCAGGCGCGCGACCGGGCTCGGCCAGGCCACGGACGACCGCGCCGGACCAGGTGCTCCTTGCCGCTGCGGACATCCACGTGCGGTACGGGCGGACGACTGCCGTCCGCGGTGCCGGGCTGACCGTCCACGCCGGCGAGGTCGTGGCCGTCATGGGCCGCAACGGGGCGGGGAAGACCTCGCTCCTGTGGGCGCTCCAGGGTTCGGGCCCTCGCACGCGCGGCGAGGTCCTGGTGCGGCGCCCCGACGCGGATGACGGCCCCGAGCCGCCGCGCCGAGGCCCGCTCGGCGCGCGCCGTGGGGGCCGCCGGTCGGCGAAGCTGTTGTCGGGCCGCTGGCTGGACCCCGCCGAGGTCCGGCCCGCCGACGCCCGGCGCTCCATCGCGCTGGTCCCGCAGAACCCGGCCGACCTGCTCTACCTGGACTCCGTCGCTGCCGAGTGCGCCGCGGCGGACCGCCAGGCAGGGGTCGGTCCGGGCACGACTGCCGGCATCCTGGCTCGGCTCGGTGGGGACGTGGCCCAGCCGCTCGGGTCGTCGGACCCGCGGGACCTCTCGGAGGGCCAACGGCTCACCCTGGTCCTCGCGATCCAGCTCGCGGCGGCTCCCCGCGTCATCGTGCTCGACGAGCCGACCCGCGGCCTCGACTACGCCACGAAGAGGCGACTGGCCGATGCCCTCGCCGCGCACGCGTCCGGCGGTGGCGCCGTGATCCTGTCCAGCCACGACGTCGAGTTCGTCGCCGAGTGCGCCCAGCGGGTGCTCGTGATGGCCGACGGGGAGGTCGTCGCGGACGGCAGCGCCCGTGAGGTCCTGGTCGCCTCCCCCACGTTCGCCCCGCAGGTCGCCAAGATCCTCCACCCGTTGTCGCTGCTGACGGTGAGGGACGTGCGCGAGGCGCTGGCGGGGTCGCGATGACCGGGCTCGGCGGACGCGCTGCCTCGCCGCGCGTCGCTGCGATCCCGGTCGGCGCTCGCACCGCCGGAGCCCTCGCGCTGGCGTGGCTCGCCAGCATCGTGGCGTTCTGCTGGCCGCTCGTCCTGCGCCCGGGGCACGGTCTCGAGCACGGGACCGCCGCCCCGCTGGTGCTGGGCGGCGCGATGGTCGCGGTGATCGCCGTGGTGATGATCGCCCTGAGCGACGGTGGCATCGAGATCAAGGCCCTCGCGACCCTCGGGCTGCTCACCGCTGTCGGCTCGGTGCTGCGTCCGCTGTCTGCGGGAACCGCGGGCGTCGAGCTGGTGTTCGTCCTGATCATCCTCGGCGGACGGGCGCTGGGACCGGGCTTCGGGTTCGCCCTGGGGTCCACGACGATCCTCACGTCGGCCCTCCTCACCGGCGGCGTTGGCCCGTGGATGCCGTTCCAGATGCTCGCCTCGTCGTGGCTGGGGATGGGGGCGGCGCTCCTGCCGGTCCGGGTCCGTGGTCGACGGGAGATCGCGCTGCTGGCCGCCTACGGGGCCGCCGGTGCCCTCGTCTACGGGTTCGCGATGAACGTGACCTTCTGGCCGTTCCAGCTCGGTGGTGGCACCGGTCTGTCCTACGTCGCCGGTGCGCCTGTCCTGGAGAACCTGAGGCGCCTCGCGCTCTTCACCGGCGCCACCTCGCTGGGCTGGGACGCCGGACGTGCGGTGACGACCGCCGTCGGGATCGTCGTCCTCGGGCGACCGGTGCTCCGGCTCCTGCGCCGCACGGCCGCGCGGGCGGCGTTCGGGCCGGCACCGCGGACGCCCGGTCCCGCACCGGAGGCGTCGTCCACACCCGCGCCGACCGGCGCGCCCACCGCCTGAGCCACCGCACCCACCGCACCACCGCACCCCCCTCCGAGGGCAGGGGCAGGTGGCCCGAGTCGGCGCCCTCGGCACGCGACACGCCGGTGCGGACGCTGATGTCGGTGGTCGCGTGGAGACTCGCAACGCGTCTACCTGCACCTTCGTCCCACTGCCCTGCCGGCTCGTGGTCGTCCGACGAATGAGGGGGTCGCCAATGTCGGTGGCACTACATATAGTGGTCACCTACGTGTAGTTCATCCATACGTAGTGGTGCGACTGTCCACAGGCCCTACCGGCCGCCCACAGCTCCACCCACAGCTTGCCCACAGAGATAC
>DASXVR010000062.1:0-4612 GCA_036504175.1 Actinotalea sp.
AGCAGCTGCGGCCGGAGACGTGCTGGACGACGACCTTCCCGCAGCGCTACACGGCGGTCGCCCCGAGCACCGCCGTCTGGCTGCACGACAGGTACGCGACGGCCGCGGACCGCCAGGACCAGGACTCGGCGACGTCGTGGCCGGACGCGTGCGTCAGGTTCCCGGCGAGCATCCTGAGCCAGCACCTGCTGCCCTTCGTGGCGGCGAACGGCACGCAGTACCTCAGCTGCAACGACACGACCATCGCCCCCGAGTCGTCGATCGACGCGGCCCTCCCCGCGGCCGACGTCGCGGCGTTCACGGCTCTCGACGGCACCGGCGACATCCAGTTCGAGGTCCGGTCGGACACCGAGAACGAGTCCCTGGGCTGCTCGAGCACCGTGCCCTGCAGCATCGTGGTGATCCCGATCATGGGGATCAGCTGCATCGACGGCGACCCGGCGTGCCGCCAGGAGGGCTACTTCGCCCCGGGCTCCTCGAACTTCACCAACCTGGGCGCCAACCCCGCCGTCTCGCCGGGGTTCTGGTGGTCCGCGTCGAACTGGCGCAACCGGTTCGCCGTGCCGGTCACCTTCGGCCTCCCGCCGGACGCGTGCGACGTGCTCGACGACCGCGCGCCGGTGGACCTGTACGGCTCGGAGCTGCTCAGTCAGGCGTCGCTGCAGTGGTCGCCCGCCTACTGCCTGCGTGCGGACCGCTTCAAGCTCCGCCACAACCGCATGTCCGAGCCCTCGGCGCTGCGTCTGCTGGACACGGGAGGGGCCGCAGCCGCCTTCGTGTCCGACGCCGCGACCGCGTCGGCAGCGCCGCTCGGCTACGCGCCGATCGCCGTCACCGGGTTCGCCGTCGCCTTCGTGGCCGACGAGCCCGACAACGCCGGTGAGGTCGGCCGGCTGCGGCTCACCCCCCGCCTGCTCGCGAAGATGCTCACCCAGTCCTACCCGGGCTCGAACTCCGGCCGGGCCCACCCGGGCCTGGACAAGAACCCCCTGACGATCACGACGGACCCGGAGTTCACCGCTCTCAACCCCGGCCTGTCGCTCACGGCCGAGGAGGTGCGCTCGACCGTCCTGTCGCTGTCGGACTCCAGCGACGTCATGACCGCGCTGACCTCGTACATCGCCGCCGACCAGGAGGCGGCGGCCTTCGTCGCCGGGACGCCGGATCCCTGGGGCATGGTCGTGAACCCGAGCTACCTGGGCATCGCGCTGCCGGTCGCCGAGTGGCCGCTGCTCGACACCTGGATCCGGCCGGCGACGCTCGAGTGCGAGCAGCAGATCCAGTCGCCCTACCTGTCGCTCATCGCCGCCCCGGTCACGAGCCTCCGCAAGATCGCCGAGGCGGTCCTGGACGCCTGGCCGAACGTGCAGACCGCGTGCTCCCGGTCGACGCCCAGCGACCCGTGGAAGTTCGGCCGGGTGGCGCGGCAGGGCTACGGCAACCGCTTCATGCTGGGCATCGTGTCCCTGGGCGACGCGGCGCGCTACGGCCTGCACACCGCCGAGCTGCGGACGTCCGGCTCGGGGACGTCGGCCACGTTCGTCGGCCCGTCCGACGCGTCGATGACGGCGGCGCTGTCCGTGGCGTCCCAGTCCGCGCCCGGCCTGCCGTTCGAGATCGACCGGTCGGCCCTGCCGGCCGGCGCCTACCCCGGCACCATGGTCGTGAACCTGGCCACGCGCCTCACCGGCGTGCCGGCCGCCACGGCCGGTCACCTGGCGCAGCTCATCCGGGTGGCGACGACCGAGGGCCAGGTCCGGGGCTCCGCCAACGGCGAGCTGCCCGAGGGGTACCTGCCGATCACCTCGACCGGGGCCACCGCAGCGCTCTACGCCTCCGCGCAGGTGGTCGCGTCGGCGGTCGAGGCGCAGGCCGGCGCGGTCGCCCCGGCGACGCCGTCGACCTCCTCCGGCAGCGGTGCGTCCTCGGGGTCCGGGGCGGCCGGCGGCTCCGTCGGGGCGTTCGTCGGCTCGGGCGGCCCGGTCACCGCGGGTCTCCCGGCGGAGGGGGCCTCGGGTCCGGGATCCGTCGACGGTCTGCCGGCGGACGGGACGCCGGAGGCTGCCGGGGCGGCACCGAGCACCACGACGATCGTGCAGCGTTCGGCTGCTTCGCGCGCTGCGATCCCCGCGGCGCTCGGCATGGTCGTCGTCGGCGGCCTCGGCGCACCCCTGCTGCGGACCCTGTCCACGAGGAGGCGACCCGGATGAGCGTCGACGTGCGTGAGCACGAGGCGGTGCCGGTCGTGGCCGACCCGTACCTGCAGGGGCGCCGGGAGCTGCGCGCACCCCGCCCGGCGCGGGGCCGCCGTGCTCCGCGCCCGATGCCTCCGCGCCGGCCGCGCGCCCCGGTCCCCGACGGGGCTTCGGTCGGCGTCGTCGCGCTCGTCGTGGTCGCGGTGCTGGCCGGGTGGCTCCTGCTGCAGCTGGTCGGCCTCAGCGGGCTGGCCCAGACGCGTGCGCAGCAGGTGCTCAACGCCCAGCTCCGCGAAGAGCTCGCCGCGCAGACAGCACCCGCCGGCGGCGTCATCGAGCCCGGGTCGCCCGTGGCCCTCCTCGTCGTGCCCACCCTCGGGCTGCGCGAGGTCGTGGTCGAGGGGACGGCGTCGGGGGACACCATGTCCGGCCCCGGTCACCGCCGCGACACCGTGCTCCCCGGGCAGGCCGGCATCAGCATCCTGTACGGCCGGTCCACCGCCTACGGCGCGCCGTTCCGCGGCATCACGCTGCTCCGCGAGGGGGACGGGATCCGGGTGACCATGGCCCAGGGGGAGTTCACCTATCGCGTCGACGGGGTCCGGCGCGAGGGCGACCCCTCGCCTGCGGCACTGCCCGCAGGGGGTGGACGGCTCACGCTCGTCACCGCGGAGGGCGACGGTCCGCTCGCCGGGATCACGCCTTCGAGGACCGTCTACGTGGACGCCACGCTCGTCGGTGACGCGGCGGTGGGGGCAGGTCACCTGGGCGTCATCCCCGAGGCCGAGAAGGCGCTCGCGGGGGACACCGGCGTGGTGCCGCTCTTGAGCCTGTGCCTGGCCGGCCTCCTGACGGCCGCTGCCGCCACGACGGCGGCCCTGCTGCGTGGGATCCCGCGTGGCGCCGTCTGGGTCATGGCCGCCCCGGTGCTGGTCGCGTGCGCCTGGGCCTCGGCGGACCAGGCTCTGCAGCTCCTCCCCAACCTGCTCTGACCCCGCTCCGCATCCGGCGCCGCCCCGGCCGAGGTCGTCCCTCGGTCGGGGCGGCGCTGTCCTGCGTTCACCTGGCGGGCGTGGGGGGTTTGCCCTGACTCAGGACTGTTCGTGGCGGGCCGGGACACCGGTCCTTCGCCCATGACCACGAAGGGTCTCTCCCCATGAAGCGATCGAAGGTCTCGGTCCTCGTGACCGCAGCCCTGGCAGGCCTGCTGGCCGCCTCCCTGGCCACCCCCGCGTCGGCCGACCCCTCTCCCCAGCCCAAGGACCTCGTCGGCGTCGGCTCCGACACCACCGAGTTCGCCGTTGGCTACCTCGCCGACGGCACCCGCGTCGGTGGCCTGCTCAAGGCCGGCTTCAACTCGGCCGCCGCCGGCTCCCGGCTGGTGTCCTTCGACGCCACCGGGCCCGTCGCCCGCACGGGCGCCGGAACCGTCGCCAGCCCGTACGTCTACGCGGCCACCCCGACGGTCGTCCTGCGCGCCGGTTCGGTTGCGATCAACCGGCCCAACGGCTCCGGTGCAGGCAAGGCGCTGCTCTTCGCCCCGAACAACAACACGAACGTGAACTTCGCGCGGTCGTCCTCCAGCCTGAACACAGCCGAGGTGTCCGCCGGGCTCTTCCAGATCCCGTTCGCGCTCGACGGTCTCCAGCTGGCGACCGCCACGGTGAGCAACGCCCCGGCGGCGATCACCCCGGCACAGATGGTCGGGATCTACGACGGCACGATCACCAACTGGAGCCAGATCGGTGGCTCGAACGGCGTCATCGTCCCGATGCTCCCGCAGTCCGGCTCGGGCACGCTGAGCTTCTTCACCGCCCAGCTCACCGCCGCGAACGGCGGCACGCCGGTCACCCTGCGCTCGGGCATCGTCACCGTGCAGGAGCACGACTCGGCTCCGATCGCTGCTGACGCCAACGCCGTCGGGCCCTTCTCGCTGGCGCGCTTCAACACCCAGGCGACCGGCATCAAGCTCGAGGCCGGCTTCAGCGCCCAGCGCGCCGTCTACAACGTCGTCCGCACGGCCGACGTGAGCAAGGCGTCGTTCACGGCCGTGTTCGGACCGTCCGGGTTCGTCTGCTCGACGGCCGGCCGCACCCTCATCCAGGCCGCGGGCTTCCAGCAGCTCGCCGCTGTCGCCGACGGTGGCGTGTGCGGCGTCCCGACGCAGGCCGCCACCACCAACTTCGCCGTCAACTGACTCTCAGAGCTCTGAAGGGCAACGACATGAATCGCACGAAGACGACGGCCACCCTGGTGGCCGGCTCCCTCCTCGCAGGCCTGGCGATGATCGCCGTGGCCGGCCCGGCCGCTGCGGCCGACGAGGGCTCGCAGATCCCCGGCAACAGCCTCTGGTTCTCCACCGTGGGTCCGCTGGCGAGCCAGTCGGCCGCCACCCAGGTCCTCTCCGGCTCGAACGC
>DASXVR010000063.1:0-22908 GCA_036504175.1 Actinotalea sp.
CGTACGCCCAGCCGTCGAAGTCGAGGTGCCAGTCGGTGATCCTCTTCCCGTTGAGGAAGCCGATGGTGTGCCGATGAGCTGGACCGGCGCCGGTCTGGACCAGGGTGATGTGGTCCAAACGCATCGAACCTTCAGGCATGCCGGCCATGGCGTTGTGCGGGCGGACGGCGGCGGGATCGCGGACCGACAACGGGCCCAGGCGCGCCACCAGGATGTGCGCCGTGCGCGTCAGCCGGATCACGGCCTCCATGCGGTTCTCGTCCGGACCGACGAACGGTGACGGCTCGGAGGGCCCCGGGGCCCAGAAGCTGATGCCGGGCCGTCCGCCCTCGGCGGGGACAAGGACATGGTGGGTCAGCGCGGTCGGGTCCGCCGGCGTCTCCCGTTGGGCATGCAGACGCAGAGCCTGGAGTGCCAGGCGTGTGCCGCCGGCATGCGTCCGGAGGAGCAGGAACCGGGTAGCGACGACTCTCACGTACCAGATCCCGAGCCATGCCGCCCCGACCAGGGCTACGTACGCAGCCGATCTCACGGCGCGCCTCAGACGGTGACGAGCGTCAGCGGCATCGAGGAGTCCACCGGCAGGTCCAGCGACGACGGTGCGAGCCCGCGTCTCACGGCCGCACCGCCGAGGGCGGCGATCATGGCGCCGTTGTCGGTGCAGTAGCGGATGGGGGGGATGCGCAGCGTGATGCCTGCCTCGGCGCAGCGCTGCTGGGCGAGCTCGCGCAGCTGGGAGTTGGCGGAGAACCCGCCGCCGATCACCAGGGTGTCGACGTCGTGGCGACGGCACGCGGCGATCGTCTTGGCCGTCAGCACGTCGGCCACGGCTGCGGCGAAGGAGGCGGCGACGTCGGGCAGGGGGATCTCCTCGCCGGCGTCCTGGCGGGCCTCGACCCACCTGGCGACGGCCGTCTTGAGCCCGGAGAACGAGAAGTCGGTGGCGTGGGTCGCCTGATCCTTCGCGGCGGTCAGCCCGCGCGGGAAGCGGATCGCGTCCGGGTTGCCCTCACGCGCCAGCCGGTCGATGTGCGGGCCGCCGGGGTACGGCAGGCCGAGCAGCCGACCCACCTTGTCGAAGGCCTCCCCCGCGGCGTCGTCGAGGGTGTGCCCGAGCTCGGTGACCTGCGTGGCGATGTCGTCGACGAGCAGCAGGGACGAGTGGCCGCCGGAGACGACGAGGGCCATGACGCGGTCAGGGAAGAACCCGTGCACCAGCTCGTCGACGGCCGCGTGCCCGATGACGTGGTTGACCCCGTACAGCGGCTTGCCCAGCCCCACCGCGAGCGCCTTGGCCGCAGCAGCCCCGACCGTCAGCGGCCCGACGAGCCCAGGACCTGCGGTCACGGCGATCGCGTCGACCTGCGCCAGGTCGACGTCGGCCTGCTCGAGCGCCCGGCGCAACGTCGGGACCATCGCCTCGAGGTGGGCGCGCGAGGCGATCTCGGGGATGATCCCGCCGAACCGGGCGTGCTCGTCCATGGAGCTCGCGACGACGTCGACGAGCAGCTCGGTCGAGTCGTCGTGGAGCCGGACGAGGGCGACCCCCGTCTCGTCGCAGGAGGTCTCGATCCCCAGGACCAGGGAGGCGTCAGGCATGGGTCAAGGGTAGGGGCGCACCGGCACCGCTCCCGAACCGCCGCTCAGCGCAGGGGGAGCTGCATGGTCCAGGCGTCGACGTCCTCCGGCTGGTAGTAGCGCCGCCGCCGACCCAGCACCGTGAAGCCGAACCGCTCGTACAGCGCGATCGCGGGCGCGTTGTCGACCCGCACCTCGAGCAGCACAGCACCGGCGCGGAGCTCGCGGGCCTCGTCCAGCAGGGCTGTGAGCAGCGTCGCCCCCAGGCCGCGACGCTGCGCCGAGGGGGCGACGCCGATGGTCATCACCTGCGCGACGTCACCGTCGAACCACAGCCCGGCGTACGCGACGCAGCGCGACGTCGTGGTCAGCGAACCCTCACCCCGCACGAGGTCGTCGCCGTCGATCCCGACGTACCACCGGCCGGGCCCGTCGAGCTCCTCGCGGACCATGATCTCGCTCCACGCGGACAGCCCGAAGAGCAGGTGCTCGAGCGCGACGATGCGGGGCACGTCTGCCGGGACGAGCCGTCGGACGACGTGCTCGGCGGGGCCGTTGCCGTGCGGCACGGTCACCCGGTGGCCCGCTTGGCGCTGACGGACGGGGTGACGTCCGGCCTGCGCAGGTAGAGCGGCTCGGTGGGCAGCGCCTCACCGCGGGCGGACCGCACCAGGGCCAGGCGCGCCAGCACGGCCCCGTCGAGCGCCACCGGACCGCCCGGGGCCGCGACCAGGTGCTCGGGGAAGAGCGCAGCACCCGGGCCGACGACCGCGGCGGCGGGCCGTCCTGCCGGCTCAGCCGCCAGCGCCGCGGCGAGATCGGCGGGCCGCACGACGTCCGGGCCCCACACGCGCTCGACGTCGCCGGCGTCGTGCGCGCTGCGGCGGTAGCGGGCCGTGTAGACCTCGCGTCGGCGGGCGTCGGTCACCACGACGACCTCCTCGCCCAGCTCGAGGTCGAACGCCTGGGCGGCGAGCGCATCCAGGCTGCACACCCCGTGGACGGGGATGCCGAGCGCGAAGGCCAGCGTGCGGGCGGTCACCAGACCGGCGCGCAGGCCGGTGAACGGCGCCGGCCCGGTCCCGACGACCACCTCGGACAGGTCCGTGCGGTCCACGCCTGCCTCGGTCAGCACCTCGACGACGAGGGGGGCGAGGAGCTCGGCGTGGCGTCGGTGCTCGGCCACGTGGCGGGCGGCGAGGACGCGGACGTCGGGGAGGGTGGCCTCGACGAGGGCCACGGTGATCTCGGCGGACGTGTCGAGGACGAGAAGAGGCACGTCGTCATCCTCCCATCGCCGGTACGCCTGCCGGCCTCCCGGTCAGCGGGGCGTTCAGGAGGGCAGGTCGACGTCCTGCCAGCGCGGACCGACGCCACGGACGGCCACGTGCCGCAGCCCGGCCTCCGCCTCGAGGAGGTCCTCGCCGGGCGCCGCGCCGTGGGGCCTGTCGATGACGACCTCGAGCCGGTCCTCGGAGAGCACCTCGGCCAGCCCCTCACCCCACTCGACCACCGTGACGGACTCGTCCAGCCCGGCGTCGAGGTCAAGCGCGTCGAGCTCCTCGAGCGACCCGAGCCGGTAGGCGTCCACGTGGACCAGCGACGGTCCGCCGACGACCGAGGGGTGCACCCGGGCGATGATGAAGGTCGGCGACGCGACCTGGCCGCGCACCCCCAGGCCCTCACCGATGCCTTGCGTCAGGGTGGTCTTGCCCGCACCCAGCGCGCCGGTGAGGACGACGAGGTCGCCGGCGCGCAGCAGCGCCGACAGCCGTCGACCGTAGTCGCGGGTCGAGTCGGCGTCCGCGAGATCCACCCGGACCTGCCCGTCCGACGTCATGAGGTCCCTCCCACGTACTCGCGCGGCACCCGGCCGCCCAGGCGCGTGACGATCTCGTAGGAGATCGTTCCTGCTGCGTCGGCCCAGTCCTGAGCCGTCGGCCCGCCGCCCGTGCCCGGGCCGAACAGCACGACCCGGTCCCCCGCCAGGTCGCGCGCCGCGGGACCGAGGTCGAGCACGAACTGGTCCATGCAGACCCGCCCGGCCACGGTCAGGCGCCTGCCCCCGACCTGCACCGGACCGCCCGGGTGGTCCACGGATCCGGACGCGTGACGCGGCACCCCGTCGCCGTAACCCAGCGGTACCAGGCCGAGCACCGTCGGCTCGCTGGTCGTGTAGGTGTGGGCGTAGGAGACCCCCTGACCCGCCGGGACGTCCTTGACCAGCGCCAGCTCGGACTCCAGGGTCATCGCCGGCGTCAGGCCGTAGCGCTCCGGCCCGCCCAGGTGGGGCACCGGCGAGAGCCCGAAGACGGCCAGGCCGGGGCGCACGAGGTCGTAGGCCATCGCGCGGTTGGTGAGCGTGGCGGCCGAGTTCGCGAGGTGGCGCACCTCGAGCCTGGCCCCGCGGCTCTCCGCGAGCGCCACGGCCTCGTCGAACACGCCTGCCTGACGGAGAACGGTCGGGTGGTCGGGGGCGTCCGCCCAGGCCAGGTGGGACCACAGCCCGACGACGGTGCACAGCCCCTCGGCCTGCGCCGCGAGCGCCGCATCGAGCAGGTCGTCCAGGTCGGCCGGCATCACGCCCGCCCGCCCGAGGCCCGTGTCGACCTCGAGGTGCAGCCGGACGGCCCGGCCGGCGGAGCGGGCAGCGGCGAGGACCTCGTCCAGGGCCCAGCGCCCGCCGACGGACAGGTCGATCCCGGCGGTCACGGCCGCCTCGAACGGTGCGCCGGGTGCGTGCAGCCAGGACAGGATCGGCACCTCCAGGCCTGCTGCGCGCAGCGCGAGGGCCTCGGAGAGCTGGGCGGTGCCGAGCCACGACGCCCCGCCCTCGACCGCCGCTCTCGCGCTCGGCACCAGGCCGTGGCCGTAGCCGTCGGCCTTGACCACCGCCATGACCTGCGCACGTCCTGCGTGGTCGGCGAGCGCGGCGACGTTGGCCCGGATCGCAGCGAGGTCGATGACGGCGCGGGCTGGGTAGGCGCTCACGCGGGCCAGTCTCCCATCACGCCGGACCCGCCGGGGCGGGCTGGTCGAGGCGCACCACGGCATCGGCGTGTCCGCGGGTGGCAGCCACGAGGCGCGCGTTGGACTGGTCGGGGCCGAGGGTCCACCGACGTGCAGCACCCGGTTCCTTGCCGAAGGCGACGTGACGCGCCACGAGCCGCTCGACGCGCACGGCGTCGTCGACCTCGACGAACCAGGCCTCGTCGAGCAGGGGCCGGACGCGCGACCACGGCCCGTCGTCGTGCAGCAGGTAGTTGCCCTCGACCACGACCAGCGGGACCTCCGCGGCGACCGGTACCCACCCGGCGACCGCCTCCTCCAGGGTCCGGTCGAAGTGCGGCGCGTACGCCACCTCGCCGACCCGTCCGGGTCCGGGCCTCTGGGCGTGCAGCCGTTCCAGCAGGGCCACGAAGCCTGAGGCGTCGAACGTGTCGGGTGCGCCCTTGCGGTCGGCTCGCCCGAGCCGCCGCAGCTCGGCCTGGGCGAGGTGGAAGCCGTCCATGGGCACCAGGACCGCTGCTGCGCCGAGGGCCCCGACCACCCGGGCGGCAAGGGTGGACTTGCCCGCGCCGGGCGCACCTGCGATCCCGAGGATCCGGCGGGGTCCTGCGGCCAGCGCGGCGGCGCGTGCCAGGGCCTCGTCGACCGAGAGCACGGGCGGCTCCGCAGGCGTCACGTCAGGCCCACGAGCAGCCCGGCGAGGACCCGCGGAACGCTCGAGGCGACCGTCGACGCCGTCACGGGCCCTCCGGGGTTCGCCTCACGGGCGGCTCTCCCGTGCACCGAGGCGGCAGCCGCCGCGCACCAGGCCACCCGCGCGGTGTCGGTCAGCGAGTCCGAGGCGGCGGCCAGGAGGGCGCCCAGCACGCCGGCGAGCACGTCACCGGCGCCCGCGGTGGCGAGCCACGGGGTCGCCTCGGCCTGGGAGTAGGTGACCCCGTCACCGGCGACGACGGTGACGGCCCCCTTGAGCAGCACGGTGGCCCCGGTGAGCCGGTGCGCCTCCTGAGCCCAGCGCAGCGGTTCGGCCTCGACCTGCGCCCGCTCGACGGTCGCCCCCCGGGCTGACAGGAGGTCGGCGAGCTCCCCGGCGTGCGGGGTGATCACGGTGCGCGGCCCGACCCGGTCCGGCAGCACGCCGAGCCCTCCGGCGTCGACGACGACGGGCAGGTCGGCCTCCGCGGCGAGCGCGAGCGTGCGCCGTACCCGGTCGAGCTGGTCGGCGTCGTCGGGCGGCACCCCTGGACCGACGAGCCAGGCCTGGACCCGACCCCCACCGGCGACGACCTCCGGGTGGGCGGCCCGCACCGCGTCGGCGACCGTCTCCGGACCGACGTAGCGCACCATCCCGCACCCGGTGCCGAGGGCTCCTGCGACGGCCAGCACCGCCGCCCCCGGGTACGACCGGGAACCGGCCACGACACCGAGCACCCCGCGGGTGTACTTCTGCGCCGCCGCGTCCGGGACCGGCCAGCCGGCACGCACGTCGGCCGCATCGAGCCGGCTCACCACGACTCCGGCCGCGCGCGCCGCCAGGTGAGGGCCCAGCCCGAGGTCCACCAGCTCCACGTCGCCGGCCAGGCGGGCCGCCGGTGGCAGCAGGAGGCCGGCCTTCATCGCTCCGAACGTCAGCGTCCGGTCGGCGGCGAGCACGGGCCCCGGGACGGTTCCGTCGTCCACCCCCACCCCGCTGGGCACGTCCACCGCGACCACCCGGGGCACGCGGGACACCTGGCGGCCTCGCGCGTCCACGGAGGTCTCGCGCAGCTCGCCGAGCAGCCGGACGAGCGTCGCCGCCTCGCCGCGGAGCTCGCCCCGGCCCCCGATGCCGAGCAGCCCGTCGAGCACGACGTCCGCGGCGAAGGCCTCAGCCAGCGCGTCACCGGCCCAGACGCGGGTGCCAGGGGCACCCTCGACCACCGTCAGGACCTGGCCGCCCGCCGCGACGAGCCACGCGAGCCCGACCTCGTGCACGGCCGGAGAGGTGAGCACCGCTGTGGTCCGCACGCCGCGCCCGGCCAGCAGGGCGAGGGCGACGAGGGCGTCCCCGCCGTTGTTGCCCCCGCCGACGAGCGCGACCACGGACCCGCCGGCCACCCGCCGGTTCAGCCCCACCAGCTCGGCGCGGGCCGCGGCTGCGAGCGCCGTCGCCGCACGGTGCATGAGACCGCCCGCGAAGCCGGCCTCGGCGGCGAGGAGCGGCCCCTCGGCGGCCCGGACGTCGGCGGCGCTGAAGGCGTGGATCACGCCCCCATCCTGCCGTCGATGCGGACGACGTAAACTCTGCCCCACTGCGCGTCGCCGATCCGGTTCCCCGGGCGCCGGCCGTCGCGCCACCCGTGTCCTCCACCCTGGTCCGCGGGGCGCGGCCGGACCCCCAGCAGGACGAGGTGACGAGTGACTGCCACGACGGACATCGGTGAGTGTTCCCGCGAACGCATCCTCGTGCTCGACGGCGCCTGGGGCACGATGCTCCAGCGTGCCGGCCTGGTCGAGGACGACTTCCGGTTCGACGGGGCCGACCCCGACCGCTCCTACAGCGGGAACTTCGACCTGCTGCAGCTGACCCGTCCGGACGTCATCGCCGAGGTCCACCGCGCCTACCTCGAGGCCGGCGCGGACATCACCAGCACCAACACGTTCAACGCCACGGCGATCTCGCAGGCCGACTACGGCACCGAGCGCCTCGTGGCTGCGATGAACGAGGCCGGCGCGCGCATCGCCCGCCAGGTCGCCGACGAGGCCCAGGCGCGCGACGGGCGTCCGCGGTGGGTCGCCGGAGCCGTCGGGCCGACCAACCGGACGGCCTCCCTGTCCCCCGACGTCGAGCGACCGGGCTTCCGCAACATCACCTTCGACGACCTGGTCACGGCCTACACCGAGCAGGTCGTCGCCCTCATCGGCGGCGGCTGCGACCTGCTGCTGATCGAGACGGTCTTCGACACCCTCAACGCCAAGGCGGCGCTGTTCGCCTGCGAGGAGGCGTTCACCGCGACGGGCCGCCGCCTCCCGATCATGCTCTCGGGAACCATCACCGACGCGAGCGGACGCACGCTCTCCGGGCAGACCCCCGCCGCCTTCGCGATCAGCACCGAGCACGCGGACCTGTTCAGCGTGGGCCTGAACTGCGCCATGGGCCCCGAGGCGCTGCAACCCCACCTGCGCGAGCTCGGGGAGACCAGCACCGCCCTCGTCTCCACCCATCCCAACGCCGGCCTGCCCAACGCCTTCGGCGAGTACGACGAGACCCCCCAGCAGATGGCGGCGGTCATCGGCCGCTTCGCGCGCGAGGGCCTGGTCAACATCGTCGGCGGCTGCTGCGGGACCACGCCGGACCACATCCGCGCGTTCGCCGCGGCCGTCGAGGGCGTCGCACCCCGCGTCCCCGCGCCGCCCTCCGAGCACCTGCGGCTGTCCGGTCTCGAGCCGTTCACGCTCACCGAGCAGACCAACTTCGTCAACGTGGGCGAGCGGACCAACATCACCGGCAGCCCGCGGTTCCGCACCGCGATCCTCGCCGGCGACGACGCCGCAGCCGTGGCGATCGCGGCCCAGCAGGTCGCCGGCGGCGCCCAGGTCGTGGACGTCAACGTCGACGAGGGCATGCTCGACGGGCCGGAGACGATGGGCCGGTTCCTGAACCTGCTCGCCGTCGAGCCGGACATCGCCCGCGTGCCGATGATGATCGACTCCTCGGACTGGGCGGTGCTGGAGACGGGCCTGCGCCGTGTCCAGGGCAAGGCGGTCGTCAACTCGATCTCGCTCAAGGACGGCGAGGCGGCCTTCCTCGAACGTGCCCGGCGGATCCGCCGGTACGGCGCCGCCGTGGTGGTGATGGCCTTCGACGAGGACGGTCAGGCGGACACGCTCGAGCGCCGGATCGCCGTGTGCACCCGCGCCTACCGGCTCCTCACGCAGGAGGCCGGCTACCCCCCGCACGAGATCATCTTCGACCCGAACGTGCTCACCGTCGCCACGGGCATGAGCGAGCACGACAGGTACGCCCTCGACTTCATCGAGGCGGTCAGGTGGATCAAGGGGAACCTTCCCGGAGCGCTGACCAGCGGCGGGATCAGCAACATCTCCTTCTCGTTCCGCGGGAACAACCACGTGCGCGAGGCCATGCACACGGTGTTCCTGGGGCACGCCATCGCCGCCGGCCTGGACATGGGCATCGTCAACGCCGGGATGCTCGCGGTCGACGCCGACCTCGACCCCGCGCTGCGCGAGGCCGTCGAGGACGTGATCCTCGCCCGGCGCCCGGACTCGACCGAACGGCTCATCGCGCTCGCCGAGTCGTACAAGAACGTCACCAAGGACCCCAAGGCGCAGCAGGCCTGGCGTGAGCTCCCCGTCTCCGAACGGCTGAGCCACGCGCTCATCCACGGGCTGGTCGAGCACGTCGCCGACGACGCGGAGGAGGCGTATCAGGAGCTCGGCTCGCCGCTGGCCGTCATCGAGGGTCCGCTGATGGACGGCATGAACGTCGTCGGGGACCTGTTCGGCGCGGGGAAGATGTTCCTGCCGCAGGTGGTGAAGTCGGCCCGCGTGATGAAGGCCGCCGTCGCCTACCTGACGCCCTACCTGGAGGCGGAGAAGGCGGCGCTCGAGGCGTCCGGCGAGGCCGGCCCGCGCGGCAAGGGCACCGTCGTGATGGCCACGGTCAAGGGTGACGTGCACGACATCGGCAAGAACATCGTCGGCGTGGTGCTGGGCTGCAACGGCTACGTGGTGCACGACCTGGGGGTCATGGTGCCCGCGGAGAAGATCCTCGCGGCCGCGGCCGAGCTCGACGCCGACGTCATCGGGGTGTCCGGCCTGATCACCCCGAGCCTGCACGAGATGGTCGCCCTGGCCACGGAGATGACGCGACGCGGGCTGCGGACCCCGCTCATGGTCGGCGGCGCGACGACGAGCCGGGCGCACACCGCCGTCAAGATCGACCCCGCCTACGACCGCACGGTCGTCCACGTGGTCGACGCGAGCCGGGCCGTCGGCGTCGTGGCCGACCTGCTGGCCCGGCCGGAGGAGATCGCCGCACGCCTGCAGACCGAGTACGACGTGCTGCGCGGGCGCCACCGCGACAAGGACCACGCGCTCATCCCGCTCGCGGCCGCCCGTGAGCGGGCGACCCGCATCACCCCTCCGACACCGCCCGCACCGCACCGACCCGGGCGACACCTGGTGGAGCCGTCGATCGCCGAGCTGGTCGAGGTCATCGACTGGACGCCCCTGTTCACCAGCTGGGAGCTCCGCGGCAGCTACCCGAAGATCCTGGACGACCCCCGTCAGGGTGAGCAGGCCCGGGCCCTCCTGGCCGACGCCCACGCACTGCTCGACGAGATCGTCCGTGACGGGCTGCTGACCGCCCGTGGCGTCTGCGGGATCTGGCCGGCCCGTCGGTCCGGCGACGACATCGAGGTGTTCGCCGAGCGTCCTGCCGCGGGCGAGGCCGGCGCGCCGACGGCCGTGCTCCACACCCTGCGCCAGCAGCGCGAACGCGCCGGTGACCACACGGCCCTCGCCGACTACGTCGCCCTCGCCGGGGACCACATCGGCGGCTTCGCCGTGGCGATCCACGGCGCCGAGGAGCTCGCGGCGCGCCATGAGCAGGCCGGCGACGACTACACGGCGATCCTGGTCAAGGCCGTGGCCGACCGGCTCGCGGAAGCCTTCGCGGAGTGGCTGCACCGGCTCGTCCGGGTCGACCTGTGGGGCTACGCACCCGACGAGGCACTCCCGGTCAACGAGCTCATCAGGGAGCGCTACGCCGGCATCCGTCCGGCACCGGGCTACCCCGCCCAGCCGGACCACACCGAGAAGGGGACGCTGTTCGACCTGCTCGACGCTCCCGAGGCCGGTCTCGAGCTGACGTCGTCCTTCGCGATGACGCCGCCGTCGGCGGTCTGCGGGGTCTACCTCGCCCACCCCGACGCGCGGTACTTCGCCGTGGGCCGGATCGGGCGCGACCAGGTGGAGGACTACGCGGCGCGCAAGGGCTGGTCGCTGGCGGAGGCCGAGCGCTGGCTCGCCCCGGCGCTCGGGTACGACCCGGCCTGACCGCGCGCCTGCCGGGGCGTAGACAGCCACCGGTGAGCCCGGGTCGAATCGATCCACGATCCGGGCTACCGTGGCGGCCATGCGATTCGGACTCTTCATCCCGCAGGGCTGGCGTCTCGACCTGACCGGGATCGCCCCCGCGCAGCAGTGGGCGGCCATGAACGACCTCGTCCAGCACGCCGACCGCGGCGACACGTGGGAGTCGGTGTGGGTCTACGACCACTTCCACACGGTTCCCGAGCCGACCACCGAGGCGACCCACGAGGCGTGGACGCTGATGTCCGCCTTCGCGGCGACGACCTCACGCGTGCGGCTGGGCCAGATGTGCACCTGCATGGCGTACCGGAACCCTGCGTACCTGGCCAAGGTCGCCGCCACCATCGACGCGATCAGCGGCGGTCGCGTCGAGATGGGCATCGGAGCCGGCTGGTACGAGCACGAGTGGCGCGCCTACGGCTACGGCTTCCCGGGCGCGGGCGACCGCATCGCGGCGCTCCGCGAGGGGGTGCAGATCATGCAGCAGGCGTGGACGACAGGTGAGGCCACGCTCGACGGTAAGCACTACCAGGTCGACGGTGCCCGCGTGTATCCCCAGCCCCTCCAGGACGGCGGCATCCCGTTCTGGATCGCCGGCGGCGGCGAGAAGAAGACGCTGCGCATCGCGGCCGAGTACGCCCAGTACACCAACTTCGACGGCACGCCCGAGACGTTCACCCACCAGTCGGAGATCCTGGCGGGCCACTGCCGCGACCTGGGTCGCGACTTCGGCTCGATCACCCGGTCCGCCAACTACAACGTGATCATCGGCAGCACGCAGGCGGAGGTCGACGACAGGATCGCCTGGGCCGAGGGTCACTTCGCCAACACCCTGCCCGACCGCGCCCCGGACCTCGCCGAGAGCCTGCGCAACGGGCCGCTGGTCGGCACCCCTGAGCAGATCATCGAGACGCTGCGCGAGATGCAGGGCCTCGGCCTGACCTACGCGATCACGTACTTCGTCGACGCCGCCTACGACAGGTCGAGCATCGAGCTGTTCGAGCGCGAGGTCGTCCCCGCCCTGCGCTGAGCGGCTCAGTCGCGCTCGGCGACGGCCACCGCCGAGGCGATCCCGGCGTCGTGCGAGAGCGACAGGTGGAACCTGTCCACCCCGAGCTCGGCCGCGCGCGCGGCCACGGTGCCCCGGATCTCGACCTCGGGCGGTCCGCCGACGACGCGGTGGACCGTCGCGTCCTGCCAGCTCATCGTGCCGGGAGCGCCGAGGGCCTTGGCGATCGCCTCCTTGGCCGCGAAGCGTGCCGCGAGCGACGAGGCGGGCAGGTCCCTCTCCTCCGGCGTGAACAGCTTCGCGCGCAGCCCCGGGGCGCGCTCGAGGGTCGCCATGAAGCGCGCGACGTCGACGACGTCGATCCCGACCCCGACGATCACCGCCGCCGCCCGACGCCCGCCACGCCGGCCCGGCTCACTCGACCGTGACGGACTTTGCCAGGTTGCGCGGCTGGTCGACGTCGAGGCCCTTGGCCGTCGCGAGCTCGCACGCGAAGATCTGCAGCGGCACCACCGAGACGAGCGGGGCGAGCAGCACCGGCGTGCGCGGGACGAAGAACACCTCGTCGGCGAAGGGCAGCACGTCGGTGTCGCCCTCCTCCGCGATGACGAGCGTGCGGGCGCCACGGGCTCGGATCTCCTGGATGTTCGAGATCAGCTTGCTGTGCAGCGAGTCCCGGCCGCGCGGGGACGGCACGATGATGAAGACGGCCTGCCCCTCCTCGATCAGCGCGATCGGCCCGTGCTTGAGCTCACCGGCGGCGAAGCCCTCGGCATGGATGTAGGCCAGCTCCTTGAGCTTCAGCGCACCCTCCATCGCCACCGGGAAACCGACGTGGCGGCCGAGGAAGAGCACCGAGGACACGTCGGACATCGACCGGGCGGTCTCCCGCACGTGCTCGGCGTTGTCGAGGACGCTCTGGATCTTCTCGGGGATGGCGCGCAGGTCGTCGAGGATCTCGGCGATCTCGTCGGGGAACTTGGTGCCGCGCAGCTGGGCCAGGTAGAGGCCCAGCAGGTAGGCGGCGGTGATCTGCGCCAGGAACGCCTTGGTGGACGCGACGGCGACCTCCGGGCCGGCGTGCGTGTAGAGCACCGCGTCGGACTCGCGCGGGATGGTCGACCCGTGGGTGTTGACGATGGCCAGCACCGTCGCACCCTGCTCCCGCGCGTGCCGCACGGCCATCAGCGTGTCCATCGTCTCGCCCGACTGGGAGACGGCGACGACGAGCGTCTTGGAGTTGACCACCGGGTCGCGGTAGCGGAACTCGTGGGCGAGCTCGACCTCGACCGGGATCCGGCACCAGTGCTCGATCGCGTACTTGGCGACCTGCCCGGCGTAGGCGGCCGTGCCGCAGGCGATCACGATGATCTTGTCGATCTGCCGCAGCACCGCCTCGTCGACGCGCACCTCGTCGAGCGTGAGCCGCCCCTGGAGGTCCGTGCGCCCCAGGAGGGTGTCCGCGACCGCATGCGGCTGGTCGTGGATCTCCTTGTCCATGAACGACGCGAAGCCGCCCTTCTCGGCGGCGGCGGCGTCCCAGTCGACGGTGAACCGGCGGGGCTCGACGGGCGTCCCGTCGAAGTCGATGACCGTGACCGAGTCGGGGGTCAGGGTCACGACCTGGTCCTGCCCGAGCTCCATGGCCTCACGCGTGTGCGCGATGAAGGCGGCGACGTCCGAGCCGAGGAAGTTCTCGCCCTCGCCCAGCCCGACGACGAGCGGGGAGTCGTGGCGCGTGCCGACCAGCACGTCGGGGGCGTCCGCGTGCACGGCCAGCAGCGTGAACGTTCCGCGGAGCCGGCGGGCCACGGTGCGCATGGCCTCGGTGAGGTCCTTGCCGTCGGCGTACGCGGCCGCGAGCAGGTGCGCGACGACCTCGGTGTCCGTCTCGCTCGTCATCCGGACGCCGTCGGCCTCGAGCTCGGCGCGCAGGGAGGCGAAGTTCTCGATGATGCCGTTGTGGATGACGGCGAGGGCACCGTCACCGGCGAGGTGCGGATGCGCGTTGACGTCGTTCGGGGCGCCGTGGGTGGCCCACCTGGTGTGCCCGATGGCGGCGGTGGCCGGGGGCAGCGGGTGCTCCTCGAGGAGGTTCTGCAGGTTCACCAGCTTGCCCGCGCGCTTGGCGGTGGCCAGCTGCCCGCCGTCGGCGGTGACCAGCGCGACGCCTGCCGAGTCGTAGCCCCGGTACTCCAGCCGCGCGAGCCCACCCATGACGACGTCAAGCGGGCGGCTGCTCGGCAGCTGCGGGCCGACGTACCCGACGATTCCACACATGGGCGGAAGTCTATCCGTGAGCCCGCCGCGGCCCGGGTCCGCATCGGGCAGACTGCTCCCGTGGCCCGTGGTGACATCGCTCCCTCGACCCCGTACGTGGATCTCGACAGGGAGGCATGGAGCCGGCTCTCAGCCTCGACACCGCTCCCCCTGACCGACACCGACGTCACCCGACTGCGCGGCCTCGGGGACCCCATCGACCTCGCGGAGGTCGACGCCGTCTACCGACCGCTCTCGCGCCTGCTCAACCTGTACGTCAACGCGACGGGTGGCCTGCACGCGGCTTCCTCGACGTTCCTGGGCGAGGCGGCCGAGCGCACCCCGTACGTCATCGGCATCGCCGGCTCGGTGGCCGTGGGCAAGTCGACGACGGCCCGGGTGCTGCGCGAGCTGCTGGCCCGCTGGCCCGAGACGCCGCGGGTCGAGCTCATCACGACCGACGGGTTCCTCTACTCCAACCGTGAGCTCGAGCGTCGCGGCCTCATGCAGCGAAAGGGCTTCCCCGAGTCCTACGACAGGCGCGCCCTGCTCCGCTTCCTGGCGGCCATCAAGGCTGGTCGGGCCGAGGTCCGGGCGCCGGTGTACTCCCACCTCAGCTACGACATCGTGCCCGGTGAGCACCTCGTGGTGCGGCGGCCGGACGTGCTGATCGTCGAGGGGCTCAACGTCCTGCAGCCCGCGCGGGCCACGGCCGTCGGGGAGTCCAGCCTCGCGGTGAGCGACTTCTTCGACTTCTCCATCTACGTCGACGCCCGCACCTCCGACGTCCGTCAGTGGTACGTCGACCGCTTCCTGTCCCTGGTCACGACGGCGTTCGCCCAGCCCGAGTCCTACTTCCACAGGTACGCCGCGCTCAGCGACGACGAGGCGGTGCAGTTCGCCGAGCAGATCTGGGACTCGATCAACGCGCCGAACCTGGAGCGCAACATCCTGCCGACCCGCGGCCGCGCCACGCTCGTACTGCGCAAGGGTCCCGACCATGCCGTCGAACGGGTGCGGCTGCGCAAGCTCTGAGCCCAGGCTCGGGCACGCTCGCTCAGGCGGCGGGCTCGGACTCCGACGCACCGGCGGTCCGCGTGTCCGCGGGGACCGTGGAGAGCTGCTCCTGGCCCGCGGGCGGGCCGTCGACCTCGGATGCGTCCTGCGCGCCCGTCAAGGTCGCACCTCGTCGCCCCCGGCGGCCCCGCGCGATCCGCTTCATCACCGCGTCCACCACGATGCCGATCAGCAGGCCACCCACGACACCGACACCGATCGCGAGCAGCGGGTTGTGGCCTAGCCAGACGCCGGCACCGATGCCGAGGCTGACCGAGTAGATCGACCAGCTGACCGCCGCGATCGCCGCCAGGCCCATGAACCGCCGGCGCGGGAACCCGACGGCACCGGCCGTCATGTTGACGGCCACCCGCCCGATCGGCACGTACCGCGCGGCGATGATGAACGCGGCTCCCCGCTCGCTCAGCGCCTTCTCCGCCCAGTCGATCGACTTCTGTGCGCGAGGGCCCTGCATGAACCGCAGGGACCGGGCGGGGATGTGCTTGCCGATCGTGTACGCGACCTGGTCACCGGTCCACGCCCCGGCTGCTGCGGCGGCGCCGAGGATCCAGAAGTTCGGCTGCCCGGTCGAGATCGACAGGCTCGCCAGCGCGATGACGACGGACTCGCTCGGGATAGGCGGGAACACGCCGTCGAGCGCGGCGAAGGCCCACAGCGCCGGGAACACCCAGGGCGATCCGGCCAGCGCGACGGCCCAGTCCACGACGCCCGCGAGCCAACCATCCACGCGTCATCAGCTCCTGGGTCGGATGGGCCGGGGTCGTGCGGCAGCGCCTGGGCAGGTCCGCCGCGTCCAACGTTAGGGCGACGGCGCCCTGGGCGACATGGGGGTCCACCCGGATTCGACCCTGGACGTGCCCTGACCTGCGGCAGGTCAGGGGAGCTCGAAGCCCAGCTCCTCGGCGGCGCGGTCCGGGGCGGCGTCCGCGGTCCACGGCTGGACACCCTCGGGGCTGACGAGCGAGCGCATCTCGGCGTGGTCGACGTACAGGCGGCCCGACAGGTGGTCGGTCTCGTGCTGGACGATCCGGGCCGGCCAGCCGTGGAGGACCTCGTCCACCGCTCGGCCCTTCTCGTCGGTCGCCAGCAGGCGGACGGTGCGCCAGCGGGCACGGACGGCCTGCCAGCCACGCACGCTCAGGCAGCCCTCGTAGAAGCCCACGCGTTCCGCACCGACCGGCTCGTAGCGCGGGTTAACCAGGACGCGGAAGGGGACAGGCGTCCGCTCCCGGCGGCGAGCGACCTCGTCGTCCACAGCCCAGGCGTCCTCGACGACCGCGATGGCCAGCCCCAGTCCGATCTGCGGTGCGGCAAGCCCCACGCCGGGCGCGGCATGCATGGTGTCGCGCATCGCGACGATGAGCCGGGAGAGCTGGGCCGGCTCCAGCTGGCCGTCGAACGGCTCCGCGACGGCCCGCAGCACCGGGTCGCCGACCTGCACGATCGGCAACGGCTGCGGTCCGGCCAGCAGCCGCGCGACCTGCTCGCGGAGCCGGGCGTCAGCGCTCACAGGGCGAGGCGCTCGCGGACGACGTCGGCGAGCCGGTGCGCGATGCGGTCGGCGTGGCCCTGCTCCCCCGCCTCGACCATGACGCGGACGACAGGCTCCGTGCCGGACGGGCGCAGCAGCACGCGGCCGCCCCGGCCGAGCTCCTCCTCGGCACTGGCGACGGCCGCGAGGACGCCCTCGTCGGCGTGCGCGCGGGTGCGGTCCACGCCTGTGACGTTGACCAGCACCTGCGGCAGGCGGCGCACGCCCGCGGCCAGGTCGGCCAGGCTGCGCCCGGTCGTCGCGACGCGTGAGGCCAGCTGGAGCGCGGTGAGGGTCCCGTCGCCGGTGGTCGCGTGGCGCGCCATGATCAGGTGGCCCGACTGCTCGCCGCCGAGGATGAACCCGCCGGCTCGCATCTCCTCGAGCACGTACCTGTCACCGACGCCCGTCTGCACCGTCGTGATGCCCGCGTCGGTCATGGCCAGCTGGAGACCGAGGTTGCTCATCACGGTGATGACGAGCGTGTCCGCCACGAGCTCGCCGCGCTCCTTGAGGGCGACGGCGAGGATGCCCATGATCTGGTCGCCGTCGACCAGCTTCCCAGCCGCGTCGACCGCCAGGCACCTGTCGGCGTCGCCGTCGAACGCGACACCCAGGTCCGCGCCCGCAGCCACCACTGCCGCCTGCAGCTGCTCGGGGTGCGTCGACCCGCACTTCTCGTTGATGTTGCGACCGTCCGGCGACGCGTTGATCACCACGACGTCGGCTCCCGCTGCACGCAGGGCCGCCGGTCCCACCTCGCTGGCCGCACCGTTCGCGCAGTCCACGGCGATGCGCAGCCCCTCGAGGGGTGCCCGGCCGTCGATGCCGTCGGGGAGCGTCTGGACCAGGTGCTCGACGTAGCGGCTGCCAGCCTGGCCGACGTCCATGGAGATCCGGCCGACGCCCGCCCCGATGGGCCGGTCCCACGGCTCGTTCATCCGCTGCTCGATCGCGTCCTCGACGTCGTCGGGGAGCTTGTGCCCGCCGCGGGTGAAGAACTTGATCCCGTTGTCCGGCATGGGGTTGTGCGAGGCCGAGAGCATGACGCCGAGGTCGACGCCGAGCGCACCTGTCAGGTGGGCGACGGCCGGGGTCGGCAGCACGCCGACGTTGATGACGTCCACGCCGGCGCTCGCCAGGCCGGCGGCGACGGCGGCGGACAGGAACTCGCCCGAGGCCCGCGGGTCACGTCCGATCACGGCACGCGGCCGGTGCCCCGCGAAGGCGCCGGATGCTCCCAGCACGTGCGCCGCAGCCACCGAGACGTCGAGCGCGAGCTCAGCCGTCACGTCGCGGTTGGCGACCCCACGCACCCCGTCGGTACCGAACAAGCGACCCATCAGACCTCCTCGTCGTGCCACGACTGTTGCATACGGAGCCGTCGACCGGGGCCGGTCGGCACGCCGGCCACCCCCGGGGTGGTCCGCTAACGCCGGACGGCCCCGATGGTGTCCATCGGGGCCGTCCAGGTGAAGTGCAGGATCAGCGCTTCGAGTACTGCGGGGCCTTGCGGGCCTTCTTCAGACCGGCCTTCTTCCGCTCGACCACGCGGGCGTCGCGGGTCAGGAAGCCGGCCTTCTTGAGGGCGGGCCGGTTGTGCTCGGCGTCGATCTCGTTCAGGCCACGGGCGATGCCCAGGCGCAGCGCACCGGCCTGGCCGGAGACGCCACCGCCGTGGATGCGCGCGATGATGTCGAAGCGGCCCTCGACGTCGACGAGCTTCAGCGGGCTGTTGACGAGCTGCTGGTGCACCTTGTTCGGGAAGTAGTCCTCGAGCGTGCGCCCGTTGATCTTCCACTGACCGGTGCCCGGGATCAGACGAACCCGCGCGACAGCCTCCTTGCGGCGGCCGAGGGCCTGTGCCGGAGCCGTCAGGCTCTGGCCGCGACCCGCGGGGGCGACGGTCTCGGAGGTGTAGCTGGTGGGCGTGTCGTCGCCCTCAACGTCGTCGATCTCGACGGTGGTGTCGGCCACTGGTGGTGTCCTCTTGTCCTGTGTGGTGGGTGCCGGCAGGCCGAGGCCTACTGGGCGACCTGGGTGATCTCGAAGGGCTTGGGCTGCTGAGCGGAGTGCGGGTGCTCGGGGCCGGCGTAGACCTTGAGCTTGCCCATCTGGGTGCGCGCGAGCGAGGTCTTGGGGAGCATGCCGCGCACGGCCTTCTCCACCGCCCGCTCGGGCTTCTTGGCGAGGAGCTCGCCGTACGGCACGGCCCGCAGGCCGCCCGGGTAGCCGGAGTGCCGGTACGCGAGCTTCTGCTCACGCTTGTTGCCGGTCAGCGCGACCTTCTCGGCGTTGATGACGATGACGAAGTCACCGCCGTCGACGTGCGGGGCGAAGGTCGCCTTGTGCTTGCCGCGCAGCAGCGTCGCGACCTGGGTCGCCAGCCGGCCGAGCACGACGTCGGTCGCGTCGATGACATGCCAGGTCCGCTCGACGTCGCCGGGCTTCGGGGTGTACGTGCGCACGGTCGTAGCCTTCGTTTCGTGTAGCTGATGAGGTGCACCGGTGCTCGCAGGATCAGCCCGGTGCTCGTACCTTCGAGCACTGGTGAGCGCTGTGAGCCCCGATGAGGTCGGGCGTCGGCGTCTTCCGCGGCGCCGGGCGAGTGGGGAGCACTCAACCATGACGGCACGCTGGGGACGCACAACGACATGCCAGAGTACCTGCCCGCCGGGGCGAGGGTCAAAACGGCCCGCTACACCCTCACCCTGCCCTCGTGCGAGCCGACACCCGGTGGTCCGCCTGTCTCGGGTCGGACCTCAGTCCCGCGCGTGCGGCGTCCATGACGTGCGCGGTCAGCTCGTCCAGGGTCGGCGAGCCGAGGTTCCAGTGCTGCCAGTGCAGCGCGACCCCGAGGTGGCGCCCGGGCGCGAGCTCCACGAGCCGTCCGGATGCCAGGTGCGGTCGCACGGTGGCCTCGGGCACCATCCCCCAGCCGAGGCCTGCCGCGACGAGCTCCACGAAGGCGCCTGACGACGGGACGTGGTGCACCGGGCCAACCAGCGACCGGCCGGTGACGGTCCGGACGAACTGGTCCTGGAGGGCGTCCTTGGGGGTGAAGGCGAGCGAGGGTGCCCTGGAGAACGCCTCGGCGTCGGGACCGTCGGCGAACCATCCGTCACGGAACGAGGGCGCGGCGACCGCCACGTAGCGCATGGCGCCCAGGGCGCGGACGCGGCACCCCTGGACCGGTCGCGGGTCGGTGGTGACCGCTGCCATCACCGTGCCCGCTCGGAGGAGCTCGGCGGAGTGGTCCTGGTCCTCACGTCGGACGTCGAACACCACACCCGCGGGCATCGCCGCGAGCGCCGGCGGGAACCAGGTGGACAGCGAGTCCGCGTTCACGACGAGGGCGATGCGCGGCAACGGTGCCCCTGCCGTGCCCGGCGGTGCGATGGCCTGCGCGGTCTCGGACTCCAGCAGCCGCCACTGGTTCGCGAGCCTCACCAGCGCCTGGCCGGCCTCGGTCGCGCGGCAGGGCCGGGTCCGCTGGACGAGGACCTGGCCGAGGTTCTGCTCCAGACCCTTCACGCGCTGACTCACCGCTGAGGGCGTCACGTGCAGCCGGACGGCCGCCGCCTCGAAGGTGCCCTCCTCGACCACTGCCGCGAGGGCCAGCATCGCGGGCAGGTCGGTGAGCACAGGCTCAGCATAAGCCCGGCTAATGCTGCAACAGAATCCTGAGGTTGGCTGAACGACGCCGAGTCCCTACCGTCGACCCGTGCCCTTCCTCCCCCGACCGTCCACCCGACGTCTCCGCGCCGTGAGCGCCGGCCTGTGACGGCGCTCGCCGCCGGCTTCCTGACCTGCCTGTCGCTGATCGTCGCGATCGGCGCCCAGAACGCCTTCGTCCTGCGCCAGGGCGTGCGGCGCGAGCACGTCGTCCCCGTCGTCGTGGTGTGCGCCCTGTCGGACGCGGCGCTGATCTCGGCCGGGATCGCCGGTCTGGGGTCCGTGCTGCTCTCCCACCCCGCCGCGCTGACGGCGACCCGGTACGCAGGCGCGGCCTTCCTCCTCGTGTTCGGGCTCGCCGCCGCCCGTCGCGCGGTCCGCCCCGCCGTGCTGCGCCCTGCCGCGACAGGACCTGCCGCCCTCGGTCCCACTCTCCTGGCGTGCCTCGGCTTCACGTTCCTCAACCCGCACGTCTACCTCGACACCGTCGTGCTCCTGGGCGCCCTGGCGAACCAGCACGACGGTGCCCGGTGGGTCTTCGGCGCGGGCGCCGTCGCTGCGAGCGTGCTCTGGTTCACGGCTCTGGGCCTGGGCGCCCGCCACCTCGCGCCGCTGTTCGCCCGCCCCGCTGCCTGGCGGGTGCTCGACGCCCTCGTCGCCCTGGCCATGGTCGGGCTGGCCGTCGCGCTGCTGCGCTGACGCTCAGCGCGCCCGCTGCACCCGGCCGACGTCCCACTGCGCCTCAGGCGTCTCGACGACCTCGCCGTCGGCGCCGAACACGAGGAACCGGTCGAAGCCGCGGGCGAACCACCTGTCGTGGGTCACCGCGACGACCGTCCCCTCGAACGCGGCCAGCCCGTGCTCGAGCGCCTCGGCGGAGTGCAGGTCGAGGTTGTCCGTCGGCTCGTCGAGGAGCAGCAGGGTTGCACCGCCCAGCTCGAGCAGCAGGATCTGGAACCGCGCCTGCTGACCGCCGGACAGGGTCCCGTACTGCTGCTCGGCGGCCGCCACGAGCTCGTACCTGTCGAGGACCTTGCTGGCCTGCTCCCGGCCCATGCCGTCCCGCGAACCCTCGCCCCGGTGAAGGATCTCGAGCAGAGTGCGACCGCTCAGCTCCGGGTGGGTGTCGTTCTGGGCGAACCAGCCCGGCCGGACACGGGAGCCGAGCACCACCCGGCCGGTGTGTCGCACCGCCCGGGCGCCCGCCGAGTGCGACCCCTCCACCGGCGCGTGCTCCCGGTCGGGGTCGGTGCCCCCGGCAGCCAGGAGCCGCAGGAAGTGCGACTTGCCCGACCCGTTGCTCCCGAGCACGGCGACGCGCTCGCCGAACCAGATCTCGACGTCGAACGGCTGCATGAGACCCGTCAGCTCCAGCCGGTCGGCGACGACGGCGCGCTTGGCCGTCCGCCCACCCACCAGCCGGACGCGCACGTCCTGGGGACGGGCCATCACCTGCGGCGGGCCGGCCTCCTCGAACTTGCGCAACCTGGTCTGCGCCGCCTGGTAGCGCGAGGCGAGGCCGTCGTTGAAGGCCGCCTTGTTCTTGAGGTTGTTCACCAGGTCGCGCAGCTTGGTGTGCTCCTCCTCCCAGCGGCGCGTCAGCTCCTCGAGCCGAGACCGCCGGTCGTCGCGCGCCTGCCCGAACGTCGCGAAGCCGCCGCCGTGGACCCAGAGCGTGGAACCGGCGGCCGTCGGCTCCAGGCTGGCGACCTGGGTGGCCGTCCGGGACAGGAGCTCGCGGTCGTGGCTCACGTAGAGCACGGTCTTCGGTGAGGCGGCGAGCCGGCCCTCGAGCCAGCGCTTCGTGGGCACGTCCAGGTAGTTGTCCGGCTCGTCGAGCAGGAGCACCTCGTCCGTGCCGCGCAGGAGGGCCTCGAGGACCAGGCGCTTCTGCTCGCCGCCGGAGAGCGTGCGCACCTCACGGTGCTGGGCACGGTCGAAGGGCAGCGACAGGACGGCGTCGGTGACCTTGTCCCAACCGATCTCGGCGTCGTAGCCGCCGACGTCGGCCCAGTCCGCGAGCGCCTGCGCGTACCTCATCTGCGTCGGCGTGTCGTCGAGCTCCATGATCGCCAGCTCGGCGGCGGCGAGCTCGACGGCCGCGTCACGGACGGCAGCGTGGGCGAGGGAGGCCAGCAGGTCGCGGATCGACCGGTCGTCGTGGATGCGCCCGACGAACTGGCGCATGATGCCGAGCCCCCCACTTCGCGCCACGGTCCCGGCGTGCGGCGCCTCGTCGCCCGCCACGATCCGCAGGAGCGTGGTCTTGCCGGCACCGTTCGGCCCGACGAGGGCGACCTTGGCACCGTCGGCGACCCTCAGGTCGATGCCGGCGAGCAACGGCCGGCCGTCGGGCAGCACGTACCCGACGTCGCTGATGTCGATGTGTCCCACGCGACCAGTGTCCCGTGCGGGCGGACGGCCGGTCGACGGAAAAGGATGCGTCGCCCCTGACGCGGTGCCACGGTAGGTCCATGACCACGTACGGCGGGACCTCAGGGACGCTCCCCGACCCGGAGACGGGTGCCGAGGGCGACACCAACCAGCTGGAGGACGAGGACACCCTCCTGGGACGTGGCGCCGACACGGCCCTGGACGAAGCCTGGTCGCCGCCGGACCGCCGGCCCAACCACCACCGCCTGGAGACCGAGCTCGAGCAGTACCGGGGCGAGAC
>DASXVR010000064.1:0-4704 GCA_036504175.1 Actinotalea sp.
TCGACAAGCGCAAGGTCGAGATCGGTCAGCCGATCAAGGCCATCGGCGAGTACCAGGTCAAGGTCCGTCTCCACGACGACCTGTCCGCACAGATCGACGTCCGGGTCGTCCCGGGGGCCTGAGCCTCCCAGCGCCCGTCACGAGGCCCGGTCCCTGTCGCAGGGGCCGGGTCTTCGTGCGTCAGACCTCCGGCAGGCGGGTCAGCAGAGCACGGACGAACGGCAGCAGCGGCAGGCGGACCGCCTGCGCCAGGTCCACCCACGCAGCCAGGTCGGAGCTGCCGTCACGCTCGGTCACCAGCTCGCCGGACGCGACGTCGACGGCGTAGAGGACCCGCACCGTGTGCAGGGCGAGCGATCGCGCGGGGATCGGCATCACGTCGGAGACGACGTCGAGGAGCCCGGAGACCCGGCCGACGAGGCCGGTCTCCTCGTGCAGCTCGCGCACCACCGCGTCGGCGGGGTCCTCGCCGAACTCGACACCACCGCCGGGGAGCCACCACGTGCCCGGGACGTCGGAGCGGGGCGAGGCTCGGACCAGCAGCACGGCGTCGTCACGGCGCACGACGGCGTACGCGGCCACGCGGCTCGCGGGCTGGAGCTCTCCGGGTGCGGCCATGGTCCGGACGGTAGCCGAGAGCCGGGCTCTCAGACCCCCGGCACCATCCATGCGCGGCCCCGCGCGCGCAGCCCGGTCGTCACGGCACGCGCGCCGACGAAGATGCCCGCGTACGCCACCCACGCGACAGCGAGCCCCACGGCACCGTCGGGCGCCCAGGTCCGGACGGCCACGGCGGCCGGCAGGTAGGCGGCGACGGTCCAGAACCCCACGCGTGCCAGATACTTGCCGTCGCCGGCGCCGATCAGCACGCCGTCGAGCACGAAGACGACGGCGGCCATCGGCAGGGTCACCGCCACGACCACCAGAGCGAGCACCACGGCGCGGCGGACCTGCGCATCGGGCGTGAAGAGCGGTGCGAGCCACCATGCCGACCCGGCGAGGAGGAGCCCCCCGGCGACGCCGGCGCCCACACCCCAGGTCAGGCAGCGGCGCAGCACGGCGCGGACGGTCGCGACGTCGCCCGCACCGAGCGCACGACCGACGAGCGCCTGGGCGGCGATCGCGAGGGCGTCGAGGGCGAAGGCGGCAAGACCCCACACGGACATGACGACCTGGTGACCCGCGAGGGCGACAGTGCCGAGGCCGGTCGCGACCCAGGCGGCGACGAGGATGGCCACACGCAGCGAGACGGTGCGCAGGAGGAGCGGTGCTCCGGCGCTGAGACCGGCGCGCAGCCCGTCGGGCGTCGGAAGCAGGCGGGCACCGAGGGGTCGGGCGCCCCGCAGGACGACGGTGGCGAGGACCAGCCCCATCACGACCTGCGTCACGGCGGTCCCGAGGCCTGACCCTGCGACCCCCATCCCGAGGCCGAGCACGAGCAGGACGGACAGAGCGGCGTTGAGGACCGCGCCCGCTGCCGCCACGACCAGCGGCGTCCTGGTGTCGAGCGTGCCGCGCAACGCACCGGTGGCAGCGAGGACCACGAGCATCCCCGGCAGCCCGGGGGCGGACCAGCGCAGGTAGGCGACCGCCTGACCGGCGACATCACCCTGCGCACCGAGCGCGCCGGCCACCCACGGCGCGGCCGTCCACAGGGTGACGGCGCACAGCGCACCCAGACCGAGCGCCAGCCAGAGGCCGTCGACACCGAGCTGAGCGCCCCGCCGCGCATCGCCCGCACCCAGGCTCCGCGCGACGGCTCCGGTGGTCGTGTACGCGAGGAAGACGCACAGGCCGACGACGGTGGTCAGGACGGTGCTGGCCAGGGCCAGGCCGGCGAGCGGGCCGGCTCCCAGCGTGCCGACGACGGCGGAGTCCACGAGGATGAACAGAGGTTCAGCCACCAGGGCGCCGAGAGCCGGGATCCCCAGGGCGAGGATGCGGCGGTCCAAGGACCGCTCGCCCGGCAAGATCGAATGTCCATCAGGTGAACGGTCGGCCACAAACTTCCTGTCCACAGTCGGCGTGCTGCAAAGGGCGTGCTCACAGCCGGTTCCCACGGCTCCCACCACGGTATCCACAGTGTTGTCCCCGACCTGTGCACAACCGTGCGGCGGGTCGTCCACACCCCCGTCCACCGGTCCTCGGGTGTTACCCACAGGGCCTTCGTCCCAGCGTTAGGGCGTACGCCCCAGGCCCTCTAGCCTCGCGAAGGAAGGACGACGAGACCTCGTCCGCAGGGGCATCAGTCGCGATGTCAGCGGCGTGCGATAGAACGTCCGTTCGAACGTACGCAACGCCTGGAGGGCACGCAGTGAGCATCGACGAGCTGGAGCACGGGCTCGCGCCCAGCCGGTCAGGCTCCGGGTTCGACCGGACGCCCCCGCAGGACATCGCGGCGGAGCAGAGCGTCCTGGGCGGCATGATGCTCTCCAAGGACGCCATCGCGGACGTCGTCGAGCACCTCAAGGGCATGGACTTCTACCGGCCCGCGCACGAGCTCGTCTACGACGCGATCCTGGACCTGTACGGCCGGGGTGAGCCCGCGGACGCCGTCACGGTGGCGGCGGAGCTCACCAAGCGCGGCGAGATCGGCCGCATCGGCGGGGCGCCCTACCTGCACACCCTCATCTCGATGGTGCCCACGGCCGCCAACGCCGGCTACTACGCGCGGATCGTGCGGGAGCGAGCCGTGCTGCGCCGGCTGGTCGAGGCCGGCACGCGCATCGTCCAGCTCGGCTACGCCACCGACGGCGGTGACGTCGACGACATCGTCAACAGCGCCCAGGCCGAGGTGTACGCGGTCACCGAGCAGCGCACGAGCGAGGACTACCTGCCGCTCGCGGACATCATCAACGGGACCATGGAGGAGATCGAGGCCGCCGGTCACCGGGGTGAGGGCATGGTCGGCGTGCCCACCGGCTTCATCGAGCTCGACAAGCTGACGAACGGTCTGCACCCCGGACAGATGATCGTCCTGGCGGCTAGGCCTGCCATCGGCAAGGCACTCGCCCTCGACACTCCGCTCCCGACCCCCGACGGCTGGACGACGATGGGCCAGGTCGCCGTGGGCGACCGCCTCCTTGCGGCGGATGGAACCCCCACGTCGGTGGTCGCGGCGACCGAGGTCATGGTCGACCGCCCGTGCTACGAGGTCACCTTCGACGACGGAACGGCTGTCGTCGCAGATGCGCAGCACGAGTGGCTGACTGACACACGAGCGTCACGCCGCGCCCGGCAAGAGGCCTCGGCCCGACACATCCAGCCCCGCGCGTACCCGGAGGTGCGGACGACGGAGCAGATCGCCGCCACGCTTCGGTGCCCGACCGCCGATGCACGCCTCAACCACAGCGTGCCCACGGCGCGTCCTCTTGAGCTGCCCGACGCGCAGCTCCCGATCGATCCCTACGTCCTCGGTGTCTGGCTGGGTGACGGCCACTCGGCGTCCGCCCGCTTCACCTCGGACGACCCCGAGATCGCCATGCGGATCGAGGCGAGCGGCCTCCGCTCGGAGCGTCAGCGCGGTGGCGCGGGTCGCCTCTACTCGATCCGTCTGTCGGAGGAGCCAGCCGCAGGCCCGCGGACTTGTGTGGTGTGCGGTACGTCGTTCGTCAACCGCCACAGCCAGGTCCGCACCTGCGGCCGGTCCTGCGGGGGACGGGCCAAGGGCCTTGCTCCCGTTGCGCCCCCGTCCTGCCCGGACTGCGGTCGCGAGACGAGCGGGCTCAGGCGGTGCCAGGCGTGCCACAACGCCAACGGCACCGTTGCGGGGCGACTGAGGGCCCTTGGAGTCATGGGTAACAAGCACATACCCCTGTCGTACCTTCGGGCGTCCGAGAAGCAGCGACGTGCGCTGCTGGCCGGCCTGCTGGACACCGATGGCACGGTGAACCCGACGGGCAGCGTCCAGTTCTGCGTGACCGACGAGCGGTTGGCGAACGACGCCCGCGAGCTCGTTCACTCACTCGGCTACCGGACGGGCTGGTCGACGCGTTCTGTCCGCGGTCGCGACGAGAGCCGGTCGACGGCGTTCACCATCACCTTCACGACCGACGACGAGGTGTTCGCCCTCGAGCGCAAGAAGCTGGTGCACAAGGAGCGCCGTAGGTCGTCGACTCCTCGGCTCGGTTCCAGGTTCATCGTGAGTGTTCGGCCCATTCCTTCGGTGCCGGTGCGGTGCGTCGAGATCGACCACCCAGAACACCTGTACCTGGCAACCCGCGCGATGGTGCCGACGCACAACTCGACGCTCGGCATCGACATCGCGCGTTCTGCGTCGATCAAGCACGGAATGGCGTCGGTGGTCTTCTCGCTCGAGATGAGCCGGAACGAGATCACCATGCGCATGCTCGCGGCGGAGGCTCGGGTCCCGCTGCAGAACATGCGCAAGGGCACGATGCGCGACGACGACTGGCAGAAGCTGGCCTCGACGATGGGTCGCATGTCGCAGGCGCCGCTGTTCATCGACGACTCGCCGAACATGTCGCTGATGGAGATCCGCGCCAAGTGCCGCCGGCTCAAGCAGCGGCACAACCTCAAGCTGGTCGTCATCGACTACCTGCAGCTGATGAGCTCGGGCAAGAGGGTCGAGTCTCGTCAGCAGGAGGTCAGCGAGTTCTCCCGCGCCCTGAAGCTGCTGGCCAAGGAGCTCGAGGTCCCCGTGATCGCGATCTCGCAGCTCAACCGTGGCGCCGAGCAGCGGAC
>DASXVR010000065.1:0-2096 GCA_036504175.1 Actinotalea sp.
CGCCCGCCGCCGGCTGCGACTCACCGGTCGCCTCGAGCCCGGTAGCGAGCTGCGATCCGGGGCGCTCGTCTGGCCCGTCTACGACGAGCCGGTGCCGGACTGCGCCAAGCGCTCGACGGACGGCCGGCGCGGGTGGACCGAGAACGCCGTCGTCCTCTCCGTGAGCGCCGAGGACGTCGACGGGACGGCCCGCGACATCCTCGTGGTCGAGGAGACGCTGCCCGGGGTCGCCGTACGCCACCAGGCGTTGCCGATGGCCCTCGGCCCCCGTCGGCCACCACCGACTGCCGGCATCACCGCAGCCATCGCATCCGTCGCCCGGGACGTCGCCCTCAAGCTGCCGGAGATACCGCCGCAGCCCGCCATCGACATCCTGCGCCGCCGCCCGCCGCGGACGCTCAGCGGGCGTGCGCTGCCGACGGTCGGGGACGGGCCGCAGGGGCCCGCGCGGGCGATCGTCGAGGCGCTGCTCGACCTCGACGACTCCTACCTCGCCGTCCAGGGCCCGCCCGGGACGGGGAAGACCCACACGGGTGCGCGGGTCATCCGTGCGCTCGTGGAACGGGGCTGGCGCGTCGGGGTCGTCGCCCAGTCACATGCGGTGGTCGAGAACATGCTGACCGCGCTCGTCGAGGCAGGCGTCCCGCCCGCCCAGATCGGCAAGAAGCCATCGACCCCCGACGCCCCGGGCGGGGCGTCGACGTCGACAGCCGCCGTCCCGTGGCAGGTCATCAGCTCCGACGCCAGGTTCCCGGCGTTCTACTCCAGCCAGGCGTCGGGCTACGTGGTCGGCGGCACCGCCTGGGACTTCACGAACGCGAAGCGGCTGCCCGACCGGCCACTCGACCTGCTCGTCATCGACGAGGCCGGCCAGTTCGCGCTGGCCAACACCATCGCCGTGTCGACAGCCGCCCGGAACCTCCTGCTCCTCGGCGATCCGCAGCAGCTGCCGCAGGTCAGTCAGGGGCGCCACCCCGAACCCGTGGACAGGTCGGCGCTGGGCTGGCTCGCCGACGGGCACGACACCCTCCCCGCTGAGCTGGGCTACTTCCTCGCCCACACCTGGCGCATGCACCCGGCGCTCTGCGACGCGGTGTCGAACCTGTCGTACGAAGGTCGGCTGACGAGCATGCCGTGCACCGCCGAGCGCTCGCTCGAGGGCATCGCACCCGGGCTGCGCTGCGTGATGCTGCACCACGAGGGCAATGCGGTCGCCTCCGCGGAGGAGGCCGACGAGGTGGTCCGGCAGGTGCAGGACCTCATGGGTCGCCGCTGGCGCGATCCGGCCGCCGACGTCGACCGCCCGCTCGAGCCGGCAGACGTGCTCGTGGTTGCCGCGTACAACGCCCAGGTCTGGCGCGTGCGACGCGCGCTCGCCGCGGCGGGGTTGGCCGACATCGCCGTCGGCACCGTCGACCTGTTCCAGGGCCGCCAGGCACCAGTGGTGATCGTCACGACTGCCGCGTCGTCGGCTGCCGACGTGCCGCGGGGCATGGAGTTCTTGCTCAACCGGAACCGCGTCAACGTCGCGGTGTCCCGCGGTCAGTGGTGCGCGGTCGTCGTCCGGTCCACAGGCCTGACGGACTACCTGCCGTCGCGCCCCGAGAACCTCGCCGAGCTCGGCGCGTTCATCGGACTCTGCGCACGGAGCACCTGACGTCCAGCCTCCGTGCTCCGCGAAGCACGTGAGGTCCTGCCTGACGCGCTCCGCTGAGCACCTGACGCACTCCGAGCGCTGACAGCCGGCACTCTCAGTGCCGGGTGGCCACCGTGCGGACGAGCGCGAAGACCTCGTCCTGCGTGACGACGCTGCTCTCCTTGGTCGCCTGCATCCAGACGGCCGGGTGGGTGATGTCGCCGGCTACGCGTTCCACGGTGCACATCCCGGACGGCTCGCCCTCGTTCAGGATCGGGCTCACGTGCCAGGTCGCCAGGTGGCCGGTCTGCGGGTCGTAGCCGTGCAGCTCGAGGACCCACGGCGACGCGGCGCGCGCGCTCGTGGCGGCGGCCGGTGCGTGCAGGGTCTGGGTCATGTCCATGTCCTCGTCGAGTCCGGTGACGCGGCCTGTCGACCGTGTCAGCGTTCACATCGGCAT
>DASXVR010000066.1:0-3572 GCA_036504175.1 Actinotalea sp.
CGCACGGTGCCGTCCTCGTCGGCGACCACGGTGAGCAGTCCGGCGGGGGTGGCGAGCGTCCCCGAGACGAGCGTCTGGGCTGTCGCTGCTGTCAGGGTCATGGTTCCTCCACGGTCGGCGCCCCGGCGGATGCCCGGGCGGTCCACAGGTGCTGGGCGGCGTAGCCCCTCCAGGGGCGCCACGCCTCCGCGCGACGCAGCGCCTCGGCGGCGGAGACGCCACCCAGGGCCTGGCGGAGCACGAGGTCGTGCGCAGGAAAGGCATCGGGGTCGCCCATGGCGCGCAGCGCGACGTACTCGACCGTCCACGGCCCGATGCCCGGTACCGCGGCGAGCTCCGCGCGGGCCTGGTCGCGGTCCGAGCCCGGCCCCAGGTCCAGCCCGGCGGCGAGCACCTCAGCCAGCCGCAGGAGGGTCGACGCCCGGGCGCCCGTGAGGCCGATGTCCCGGAGCCTGTCGACGCCTGCCTCGACCAGTCGTGCGGGCGTCGGGAAGGCGCGCAGGCCGTAGGGCGTCGGCTCACCGAGCCTGTCCACGAGCCGGGCCGTGAGCGTGCGGGCGCCGGCGACGCTCACCTGCTGGCCCAGCACCGTCCGCAGGGCGAGCTCAGCGGGGTCCACAGTGCCGGGGACCCGCAGACCCGGGTGGGCAGCCACGAGCGGTGCGAGCAGAGGGTCCTCGCTGAGGACCTCGTCGACGCGCACGGGGTCGGCGTCGAGGTCCGCCCAGCGCCGGAGGCGTCCGACCAGCCGAGGGACGTCGTCGAGGTCGGTCAGCCGCAGCGCGACGGCGACATGGGTGCCATGTGGTGTGAGCTCGACGAGCACCGGGCCGCGACCGCCGGGGATCACCCGGCGAGCGGTCCCCGCCTCGACGACCTCCATCCCGGGCACCGCCCTGGCGGCGACGTGCGCGAGGAAGGCCTGGGAGTCGAACGGCAGCGCGTGCCGCAGCCGCAGCGTCATCGACGTCCCCTCGGACGGGGAGGACGCCTCGCCACCCCGGCCCGCCCCGGTGCGCCCACGCAGGGCTGAGGGAGGGGCGCCGAACTCCGCGCGGAACACGTGGTTGAACTGCCGCACGCTGGAGAACCCGGAGGCGAAGGCGACGTCCGCCAGGGGCCACGTGGTCTGCTCGACGAGCATCCGTGCGACCTGCGCACGCCGGGTCCTGGCGAGCTGGACCGGTGACGCGCCGACCTTGCCGACGAGGATCCGGTGCAGGTGGCGCTCGCTGACCGAGAGCCGGCGGGCTAGACCGCCGACGCCGCCGTCGTCCACGGCGCCGTCGGCGATCAGGCGGAGCGTGCGGCCGGCGAGATCGGCGTCGACGTCCCAGTCGCGCGAGCCGGGGAGGGCGTCGGGGCGGCAGCGGCGGCACGCGCGGAAGCCGGCGGCGACGCAACCGGCGGCCGTCCGGTGGAACTGGCAGTTCTCCCGCCGGGGCGTGCGCGAGGGGCACGAGGGCCGGCAGTAGATGCCCGTGCTGAGGACACCCACGAACAACCTGCCATCGAACCGTGGGTCGCGGCCCATGACGGCGCGATACGCGACGTCGTCGTCGAGCGCGACGGCAACGGCAGGTGAGCTCATGGGTCCAGTGTGACCCGGTCTGCTGGTGTCCTCTGGCGGCAATCGGACCTGGCGGTGGTGACCGCCTCGGTGGGCTGACGTGTCGACCGGCGATGGTGGAGCCGGCGGGGGGATGACGAGGAGGCCGCACGCTGGGTGCGACCCGGACCGCAGAAGGTCAGCCGAGGCCTGGGCGTTGTGCCGGCACGCGGAGCAGGCGGCGGATCTCGGAGGCCCGGTAGCGGCGGTGACCGCCCAAGGTCCGGACCGAGGAGAGCTTGCCTGCCCGTGCCCAGCGCGTCACCGTCTTCGGGTCCACGCGGAACAGCTGCGCGACCTCCGCCGGAGTCAAGAGGGGCTCGGGTTCTGTGGATGGTAGAGACACGTCGTCGTCCTCCTAGAGAGGCTGCCCGATGCAAGATCGGGACGGTCACAGTCGCGGATCGAGCCAGAAGGCGGTTTCCGAACCGCTCCAAAGCACCATACTCCGGACAAACGGCACCGCCTTGTGACCGGACTGTGACATTCGTCGGGTGTGTCGCCGGACCGGCCGTGCGAGGGGAGGTGGACGGTGGTCCGCCGGTCGCCGGAATACCGATCCACCATGTACCGTTAGCCCACGAGAAGAACCAGCACCCCGGGGCCGCACGTGTAAGCACGGTGCCGCCCCGCTTCTACGTTAGAGGGGGTCGATGCCATGGGGCGCGGCCGTCAGAAGGCTAAGCAGACCAAGGTCGCTCGCGAGCTCAAGTACTCGAGCTACGAGCCGAACTACCGAGCTCTTGAGCAGGAGCTCACGTCTGGTGGACGCCGCAGTGACCTGGCGACGGAGAGCCGACCGGCCTCAGAGACCCGCGGCGACGCGGACGACCTCGCGGACTGGTCCAGCGACGAGCGTTGACGCGCTCGCTCGGTTAGCTCCGCGCTGATGCCGTGACGACCTGGGGTGCTCTGCGCCCCGGGTCGTCGTCGCGTCCGGCGTGCGCCGTGTCGCCCGGACTGCGCGACCGCCCGGCTCCGCACCCCACGCGACGCCGCCGGTCAGGTGCGGTAGACGCCCTGCAGGCTCACGGCGCCGCCGCTGACACCCTTCGTGCCCTGGACGACGTCCGCACCGGCCACCGAGGCGTCGTGACGCCCGATGCGGCCGAGAACCCAGGCCGGCACCCCCGCGGCCGCGAGCTGGGCCAGCGCGGCGTCGGCACCCTCGGCCCCGACGACGGCGACCATCCCGACGCCCAGGTTGAGCGTCTTCTCCAGGTCGCCCCACGGGACGCCGCCGAGCCGCTGCACCAGGCTGAAGATGGGCGGCACCGTCCAGCTGTCCCGGTCGACGTGGGCGACCAGACCGCCGGGGAGCACGCGGGCCAGGTTCGCGGCCAGACCGCCGCCCGTGACGTGGCTGAACGCGTGGACCTGCGCGGCCTCGTTGCGAGCCAGCGCGAGGCAGGGCCGGGTGTACAGGCGGGTGGGCTCCAGCAGCTCCAGGCCCAGCTCGCGGCCGAGCTCGGGCACGTGCCGCTCGAGCGACCAGCCTGCGACCTCGACCACGCGTCGAACCAGCGAGTACCCGTTGGAGTGCAGCCCCGAGGAGCCCAGGGCGATCACCACGTCACCGTCGCGCACCCGGTCCGGGCCGAGCAGGTCGTCGGCCTCGACCAGACCCGTCGCGGCCCCGGCGACGTCGTACTCGTCGGGCGCGAGCAGGCCCGGGTGCTCCGCGGTCTCCCCGCCGACGAGGGCGGTGCCCGTCTCGGCGCACGCGGCTGCGATGCCCCTGACGATGTCCGCGATGCGCTCCGGGACGACCTTGCCGGTGGCGATGTAGTCGGTCATGAAGAGCGGCTCGGCGCCGACCACGACGATGTCGTCCACGACCATGCCCACCAGGTCGAAGCCGATGGTGTCGTGGATGTCGAGGGCCTGGGCGATGGCCACCTTCGTCCCGACCCCGTCCGTGGAGGTCGCGAGCAGGGGCCGGCGGAAGCGCGTGACGGCCGAG
>DASXVR010000067.1:0-6636 GCA_036504175.1 Actinotalea sp.
GGGCCGGCGGGTCGCCTTCCGAACGACGTCCGGCCCCGGGCTGCTCGCGTCCTACGACGTCGCGCCGGGATCGACCGGCGCCCGCCTGACGGCCACGATCGAGCTCGACGTCTCCGGGATCATGACGGTTGCCGCGCCGCTCGTGGCTCGCACTCTGAGCCGCGACGTCGAGGCCAACCTCGCGCGGCTGAAAGACATCCTGGAGGAGCCGGCGAACCAGGCGGCCGCCGATACGCTCGGGCGTGACCACGCCACAGAACCGGAGCTCATCCGCTGATCACGCCGGTAAAGAACGCCAGTCAGTAATGGGGTCCTCGACGCATGGATCACCGCCCGCACCGATCGTGGCTGCTGCTCCCGATCCTCGCCATCCTCCTCGCGCTGTTCGGCGTCTCGGATGTCCTGATCGGCATCACCGCAGACCCGGGCATCACGGTCGCAATCACCGGGGTCACGCCTGACGAGCTCCGGACTGCCAGTCCCGAGGGCTATCGACTGGCCGACTTCATGGTCCGCACCCAGGGCGTCACGCTCGCCGCATTCGGGCTCCTGCTCGCGGTCGTCCTGTGGTGGCCATATCGAGGCGGTCAGCGCTGGGCCTGGAGGGCAGCCTTCATCCTCCCTGTCTGGGCGGCGTCCGTGCCGATCATGTACCTCGCGTACGGTCTCGCGCCCGACGTCCCGCCGGCGCCGCCAATGATCTCCGGCCCGATCGTCGCGGTCCTCTCCGCGGCCGTCCTCGTCGTCGATCGGCGTCGATTTCGGGACGCGAAGACGGCGGCCGGCTAGGACGATGGTGTCGTGGCGGAGCGCGGCGGTCCTGTGGCTGGTCGCGGGCCTGAGTAGTGCATTCCTGGTCCCCTTCATGACCGACCAGCTCCTGTTGGCCGTGTTCGCGATCGGCGCCGTTGTCGGGATCGTGCTCGCCGTCGCCAGCCTCCTCCGGCGCAGCAACCTACTCGCGAGGTGGGGCGCCGCCACTGGGGCTGTGTGGCTGGTCGTGTTCGTGGCGATCACGCTCGCGAACCTCGGCGACCCCATCGAGTACCTCGTGCCGGTCGTCTGGGCCGCCGTGGTCGGGGCGGCGGCAGGCTGGGTGTCGTACCGGCTCGCCTCCAGCATGGTCCGCAGGCCCGTGTCGCATCCGTCGGGTCATTGACCTCAGCCGCGGCGATCGCGCGATTGAGGTAGATCAGCCAAGGGCGCCTCGGAGCAGACGCGACAAACCGCAATTGTCAGTGCGGCTCCAGGCTCGCCACCACCAGCCACCCCTCCGCGCGCCCCCTGTAGATCAGCTGCTCCGTGGTGAGGCCGGACCGCGCCCGCAGGTCCGCGAGGTGGCGCTTCGCCGTGCTCGGCCGGACGCCGACGCGCTCCGCCGCGTCTGCGACGGAGCCGGCGGCGACGAACGCGGCCAGGACATCGACCTGGCGGGCGGTCGGTGTGCTCGGGAGCGTGCCGCGCAGGTAGCCGTCTCTCACGGCGCCGGGCTGACCTGGCTCCGGGTAATGAGCCCGAGGACGACGGCGGTCACCGCGAGGATCGCGCCGATCTGGTCGGGCGCGAGCTGCAGACCGAACGCCACGACGAGGGCGATCACGGCCTGGACGAGGGCAAGAACCATCGCAGGCTCCCTACCCCAGATCGTGCCGGGCTGGCTGTCCATGGCTCCTCCCGTCACTTCACGCGGACGATGTCGCCCGGGTGGATGAGCCCCGGGTTGGCGCGGTACTTGGCGTTCTCCGTGAAGGCGAGGAGGGCCTTCAGGGTCAGCCGGTGCTCCTCGGCGAGCTCGCTCAGCGTGTCGCCCGCCTTCACGGTGACGGTTACGATCGGCGGCCGGAGGATCGCATTCGCCCGGGCGATCACCCGCTTGACCCGTTGCTCGCGGGTCGCCGGCGGCCAGGGGTCGCTGCGCCGGCTCACGCTGTTGATGTCGGCGTGCACGACCACAGTGCTGCGGTTGATGGGAAGCCCGGTGGCCTTGTGTGCCGCGGCGACGAGCTGTGCGACGGCCTCGAACTGGGCGTCGGTGTAGGGCTCAGTCCCGGCACCCGAGCACTCGATCGACTCGTGGACCCACTCGTTCATGTTCACGCCCGAGGCAACCGCGGCGGCGATCGTGGGGAGCTTCGTGTTGGGATGGGCGACGTCGCCCTGGCTCCAGGCCGCGTACTTCACCGGGTCGATGGCACGGACGATCGTGCCGTCGCGGTCGATGTACGCCGTGGCGGACGGACCGTGCGAATTGGGCCGGTTGGCGTAGTTGCGCTCCTGGACCGCCGTCGCCTTGGCGTTGGCGGTCTGGTGTAGGCAGGCGAGGATCGTCGGTTTCCGGCGCCGCCGCGCACCCCGGGTCGGGTAGCCGTAGGCCTTGTTCGTGAGGAGCGCCGTGACGGTCCTCACCTCACGCCCCGCCAGAGCGCCGAGGCCTCGAGGCCCAGGAGCGCGAGGATCGCGCCGAGGAGAGGCAGGAGGATCCCTGGGTTGATGTCGTAGTCGGGGACCGCGACGTCGAGGACGAGGAGGAGGACCAGGACGAGCGTGAGGGCGGCGGCGGCGCCGATCCGGGCCGAGCTGTAGACGTCGGCTCGGCGTCGGTTCGCGGCATCGTCACGATGGTCATCGACCATGCCGGCGCAGTCGGTCGATCCAGGCATCGACGAGGATGGGGAGAACGTAGCGGTCGAGGGCGCCACCCATGAGGACCCCGGCCAGGAAGGCCAGGACGAGCTCCACGCCGCTCATCGCCCCGCCGGAGAGGGGTTGACGGCGCGGACGTACCCGGTGGGGGGAGAAGCCGGGAGTCGGTGTGGATCGAACCAGCGCGCCGTCATGACCCAAGGGTCGCGCCGGCGGGTCGCGCGTACTAGTTGGCCGATTGGGCCATGCAGTCGAACCAGCGGACGCGCGAGATCTCTACGGAGACACTTCGGTGTGGACCGGGGTCCCCTGCTGCAGGTCGAGCACGACGCGGTCGGCGAGCGGGGCGGCCAGCCTGGCAGTCGCCGTGCGCCGTGCCCCGACGGCCGAACACGCCTCGCCGAGGGGCGCAACGTGGGGATGCCGCGTGACAATGACCACCACCGCGAGATCCGACTCGACGGCCTCGGCCGTGTAGTCCTCGCCGCACGGCCTGTCTCCCGGATCGGGCGCACCGACGAACGCGACGGCGAGGTCTGTGCCGCTCGCCGACCCGCTCGCGGAGTCGACAGCGAGCCCGAGGCCCCAGCCCCCATCGTCCGGGGCAACCACGACCGGGTTCGCGATCGCGACCCGCGTGACCTTGACCCCGGTGCCCTGCAGGGTGAACTCCCAGATCGGTGCGGTCGCCGCTCCGCGGGACGTCTGGATCGGCCCGGAGGTCAGACGAGCGTCGGTCGCCAGGAGCATCGTGCAGTCGGGGCAGCCGGCCTCGGTCGTGGACTCGATCGCGACGATGGCCTGCTGCGCCGACACCAGCGGGACCTTCGTGGTCGACCCGTCCTGCCAGGTGACCTCGCCATCGGGCGGCGCCTCGTCAGGCAGCGGCCGGTCGGATGCGACCATCCCGGCCATGAGCGCACGCTTGTTGTTGTCCCCGACGGCCTCCTCCCAGTCACCCACCTGACCGGTCAGATCGCCGACCGGAGTGACCGAGGTGTGCTCGCCTGCCTTGGCGACCGCATCCGCCCACGCCGAAAGCACGGCGTGCGCCCGCTGTCGGGCAGCGGCCGGATCGGTGGCGCCGGGGCCGGCGACGCCGGGCAAACCGGCGCACCCGGCCACGGCAATGACCACCAACACGAGCAACGGGTACCCGCCAGCCCACCACCTTCCCATGTCGAGCCCTACACGCCAGCCGACGGCGAAGGCGCCGGTCCGAAGGTACACGCGCCGCCGGACGGGAACTCGGCGTTGAGCCGGACGTCGCCGAGCGCCGGCAGCGTCACCTGCGTGGAGCACTCGCCCCGCGGCTGTCCAGCGACGCCACCGCTGTAGGGCGCGAGCCACGCCGCGACCGTGTAGCGGCCTGCGGGAAGGTCCAGCGGGGTGGACATGTAGCCGCCGCCGTAGGTCGTGCCGTCCTGGCCCCCGGACGCATCGCCCCGGACCAGGCCCTCGTACACCGCCGTGCCGTCGGCGGCGGTGACGCGGTAGAAGGGGAAGACGTCGCCCGTGCAGCACTCGACCCCGTGGACCGTCGCCATCTGCCACAAACGGGCGGGCCGGTAGTCCGCCGCCAGCTGCAGAGGGTGGCTGTCGACGACCTTCCCGGTGACGTCGTCGACGAGCCAGACCGTCTCGGGGCGCGTCCCCGCCGCCGACTCCGCGGCCGGCCCGAGCGACCGGACCACCCACACGATCTCATCCCCCGCGAAGTTCCAACGGGGGTCGATGGTGGCAACGTCGCCCCTCCTGAACGGCGCCCCGGTCAGCAGTTCGTCGCCCAGCCCGGTCGCAGCCGCAACCTGGTCGAGCCTCATCCTCGGCGTGATCACTTTCGCGGAGTCCTGACCGCCGGTCTCGGGAGCCGTGGGCGCCACCGCGCTGCCATTCGCCCACGCGACGCGGTCGACGACGAAGGCGCTGGCGCACTCGGCCTGGGCCGCCGCCGAGCACTGCCACTGCCGGGGGTCGCCGCCGTGGCCGATGACCACGAGGGCGCTCGGCTCGCCGGTGGCGCCCGCCGACACCCACCCCAGCGTGTTCCCGCTCGTCTCGGTCATGAACCAAGGCGAGAGCCTCGCGCCGGAGGTCGGCAGGCCGCAGCGCATGCCGTTCGAGCCTTCGGGCTCGCACAGCTTGGCGCTCGCTCGGGTGTCGGTGAGGGCCGCGAACCGGCACCATTCCTCGAGCGGGCCGATGTACCGGCCGGGGTAGGGGCACGACGGGGTGAACTGGTCGTAGTAGCCGGCCACCGCGACGGCCTGGCCGTCGAGCTTGCCTGACCGCAGCAGCTCGTCGGCGCTGGCGACGCTGATCACCGGCATGCCGGCGACTTCCGATGGGAACGTCGCGTCGGGCGGGGCGCCGTTCGTGCCCTCCGCCTGGGCGCTCGTTCCGACGCCCATCGGAGACGAGGGGACGGTGCTCGGCGTGGGTGCCGGTGCCGAGGAACAAGCAGACACGACGACGGCGACGGCCGCCGCGGTCAGCCACAGCATGCGATGCACTGCCCAGTCCCCCTCGCCGATGGAAAGCGATTGGCGCGTCGAGGCTCCTGCGCACACCCCTCGACGTCAAGTGCGCTCGGTCGGTTCCGACGCCGGTCGGCACCAGCCGTCCGCGCGACGGAGCCGGCCGCCTGGCTACCGCCGAACGGTCTCTGTCACGACCGTGCAGGAATCCCCGTGGAACGCGACGTGAAGCGTGGCACTTGCCACTGCAGCCGTGTCGACGTCCGTCGAACAGGCTGCCGTGAACGGGTCCTCCTGGGCGTAACGCGGTGTGCCGCCAGGGACCGGATTGAAGCTCACAGCGTCAGAGCCGTACCAGAGACGGAAGCTGATCGTCCAGACGCCAGGTCCGAGCGTCGCCGGGACGTCGCCCCAGATCCCCTTCGACGGCACAGGGCCAGCCGGGCCATGCTCCAGCTGACCTGACGGGGGCCGACCCTCGTCCCACGCGAAGTTGCCACGGTGGTCGTAGCCGCCCGGGCCTTCGACACGGATCCCGTAGTTGCACGACATGTACCACGGCTCCGTGCACGGGCCGAGGCCAGTGGCGTCCATCGCCAACGAAGCGGGATGTGGCGTGGCGAATGTTGGCTGCGGGGTGCTGACCGGCGCCTCCATCGTGGGCGTGACAGGCGTCGGCTTCGCACCGCATCCCGTGACGGCGATGGCGAAGAGGGCTCCGAGAGCCAAGCCAGCGGACCGGCCGAGGCGTACGAAGGCCACGTGCGATGTTGGCGGTGGCTGGCTGCCGGACACCGCTCGCGCTCGCTCTGACTTCGCAGTCCGCATCTTTCTGGCACGTCCCTTCGTCGGCCCCCGCATTGTCGGGGAAGGCTTCGCCCGGTGCGGGACCGAGACGCGCACCCGAGAGACCGCGAGCACGAGCCGCGCGTCCTCAGGCTCGGCCAGCGCACGAACGTAGACGCCACGAATGCTGGCCAGGTTGCCAAGCACTGCGGGGACACCGTGGTGGCCAGGAGCTCGTCGGGCAGGTGTCTATTCGTGCGTCGGCGGTCCGCCCTCCGGCTCCGGCAGCCGCGGCCCGAGGATCCACACCAGCTGCGCGGTGGTCTCCACTCCCGCCTTGGCTCGCGCGTTCGCCAAGTGGTGCTTCACGGTCGAGTGCGACAGGCCGAGGCGGTAGGCGGCGGCCTTCTCTGAGCCCGCCGCGAGGACCGCGGCGACCACGACAACCTCGCGCTCTGTCGCCCGGGAGGGCTGACGGGAACGTCGCGTCATGCGCTCGCACGCCTGGCCGCGGCCAGCCACTCGTCCCGCCCCTCGATCGGGATCTCGCAGGTTGCTAACGCGCGCCCGACGCCTGTCGGGCGCGCCAAAGCAACCTTGGTGGGCAGCGCAACCGCCAGGCCGTGGGCATACGCCGACGGCGTGAGTCTCACCGACACGATGCTCCTCCCTGCGACGACGATTCGATCGTAGATGGCGTGGAGCAGATCGGCCTTCTCCGCAGGTACCT
>DASXVR010000068.1:0-20995 GCA_036504175.1 Actinotalea sp.
GACCTTCTGGCCGTCCCCGCGACGGGGGCGTACGGACGATCGATGGCCTCCAACTACAACCACGTCCCGCGGCCACCGGTCGTGGCCGTCGGCGGAGGTGCCTCACGGGTGATCGTCCGCCGGGAGACCGAGGACGACCTCCTGGCCCTCGACGTCGGCTGACGGGCTGCCGGCTGACGCGCTGCCCGTCCGGGCGCTGCCGGCTCGCACGCTGCCGGCTCGCATGCTGCGGGCTCGCCCCGTTGCCGGCTCGCACGCTGCCGGCCGCGGGTGCGGTCCGCCGTCGAGCGTCGTGGACACGCCGTCCGCGGTGCCTGCACCGCCCCTATCCTGGGCGCGTCCGCCGCGCCTGCTGCCGTGCGCGTAGGTGGGTGTGAGCGACGACGAGAGGTGGAGCCCGGTGACTGGTGCCCAGGGCACGGTGCGTGTGGCCCTGCTCGGCTGCGGAGTGGTCGGGACCGAGGTCGTCCGTCTGCTCACCCGCCAGGCCGATGACCTTGCCGCGCGCATCGGCGCACCGCTCGAGCTGGTCGGCGTGGCCGTGCGCGACGTCGACGCTCCGCGGGACCCGGTGGTCGACAGGGCGCTGCTGACCGACGACGCCGAGAGCCTGGTCGACAGCGCCGACGTGGTCATCGAGGTCATGGGGGGGATCGAGCCCGCTCGTGGCCTGCTGCTGCGCGCGATCGCGGGCGGCGCCGCCGTCGTCACCGCCAACAAGGCGCTGCTCGGCCAGGACGGCCCGACCCTGTACGCCGCGGCCGACGCCGCAGGTGTCGACCTCTACTTCGAGGCGGCGGTGGCCGGGGCGATCCCGCTCGTCCGTCCGGTGCGCGAGTCCCTCGCGGGGGACCGCATCACGCGGGTCCTGGGCATCGTCAACGGCACCACCAACTACGTGCTCGACCAGATGGCGACCACGGGCCTGGACCTGGACCAGGCCGTCAAGCAGGCGCAGGCCCTGGGCTACGCCGAGGCCGACCCCACCGCTGACGTCGAGGGTTACGACGCCGCGGCCAAGGCGGCCATCCTCGCCTCGCTGGCCTTCCACACGCGGGTCAGCGTGGAGGACGTGCACCGCGAGGGGATCATGGGCGTCAGCGCCGACGACGTCGCCCTGGCGACCGAGAGCGGCCACGTCATCAAGCTGCTGGCCATCGCGGAGCGGGTCGGGTCGGGGGACGGCGGGGAGCAGGCGGGGGTCGTGGTGCGCGTGCACCCCGCCCTGGTGCCCGTGGCCCACCCGCTCGCGGGCGTCCGCGGTGCCTTCAACGCCGTCTTCGTCGAGGCGGAGGCGGCTGGCGAGCTCATGTTCTACGGACGCGGTGCCGGCGGCGCCCCGACCGCCAGCGCGGTGCTGGGCGACGTCGTGACGGTGGCCCGGCACAGGGTCCTCGGCGGCAAGGGTCCGACGGAGTCCCGGTACGCCGACCTCGTGGTGCACCCGGTGGACGAGGCGCTCACCCGCTACCAGATCCACCTCCGCGTGGCCGACAGGCCCGGCGTGCTCGCCCAGGTCGCCCAGGTGTTCCTGGCCCACGACGTGTCCATCGAGACCGTGCGCCAGGGCAGGGCGCAGGTCGCCGACGGCGAGCAGGCCGACCTCGTGGTGGTCACCCACACCGCCCGCGACGCAGCCCTGTCGGCAACGGTGTCCGACCTCGCCGGCCTGCCCGTCGTGACAGCCGTCCAGTCCGTGCTGAGAGTCGAAGGAGCCTGAGGGTGGCCCATCAGTGGCGTGGCGTGATCGCCGAGTACGCCGACCGTCTGCCCGACCACGTCCGCTCGCACGTGGTGACCCTGCTCGAGGGAGGGACGCCGCTGGTCCACTCGCCCGCGCTGTCGGCCCTGACCGGCGCCGAGGTCCACCTCAAGGTCGAGGGCATGAACCCGACCGGCTCGTTCAAGGACCGCGGGATGACCACCGCGATCTCGGCTGCCGCAGCCCGTGGTGCGAAGGCCGTCGTGTGCGCCTCGACGGGCAACACCTCGGCCTCGGCCGCGGCCTACGCCGCGGTGGCCGGCATGACCTGCGCGGTCCTCGTCCCGGACGGCAAGATCGCGATGGGCAAGCTCAGCCAGGCGGTCGCCCACGGCGCGAGGCTCCTGCAGGTCGACGGGAACTTCGACGACTGCCTCGTGGCGGCCCGCAAGCTCGCCGAGTCCTACCCGGTGGAGCTGGTGAACTCCGTCAACCCCGCCCGCATGGAGGGGCAGAAGACGGCTGCCTTCGAGATCGTCGACGCGCTGGGCGACGCCCCCGACGTCCACGTGCTGCCCGTCGGCAACGCGGGCAACATCACGGCGTACTGGAAGGGGTTCACCGAGTACGCCCACCACGGACCGGCCACGCGCACCCCCGCCATGTGGGGCTTCCAGGCGGCCGGCGCAGCACCGATCGTGCTCGGCCACCCGGTCGACGAGCCCGAGACCATCGCCACGGCGATCCGGATCGGGAACCCCGCCTCGTGGGCGAGCGCCGTGGAGGCTCGCGACGCCTCAGGCGGCCTGATCGAGTCGGTCACCGACGAGGAGATCCTCGCGGCGCACCGTCTGCTCGCCCGGTCAGCCGGGGTGTTCGTCGAGCCCGCGTCGGCCGCCGGCGTCGCCGGCCTGCTCAAGCTCGCCGAGGCCGGTCGGGTGCCGGCGGGTGCACGCATCACGATCACCGTGACCGGTCACGGTCTGAAGGACCCGTCGTGGGCGCTGCGCACCGCTGACGGCTCCGAGGTCGTGCCCGTGCGCGTCTCTGCCGACGTCGTGTCCATCGCCGACGCGCTCGAGCTGGCCTGAGCCGGCCATGCGCCTGCAGAGCGACCACGTGCGGGTCAGGGTCCCCGCCACCAGCGCGAACCTCGGCCCCGGTTTCGACGCGCTCGGCCTCGCGCTCGCGCACTACGACGAGATCGAGGTCAAGGCGCTCGGCAGCTCGGAGGTCACGGTCGAGGTGTCGGGGGAGGGCAGCGGCGACCTCCCCACGGGCGAGGACCACCTCGTCGTGCGGGCGATCCGCGCGGCGCTCGACGAGGTCGGCGCGCCACAGGTCGGTCTGCACCTGACCTGCCTCAACGCGATCCCGCACGGCAGGGGCATGGGCTCGTCCGCGGCCGCCGTCGTCGGCGGCATCCTGGCAGCCCGCATGCTCATCAGCGAGCCCGAGGCGCTCGACGACCGGACGGCCCTGCGGCTCGCGACGGCCTTCGAGGGTCATCCGGACAACGCGGCCCCCGCGCTGCTCGGGGGCGTCACCGTCGCGTGGGAGGGGCCCGCCGGACCGCGCGCCACGGTCCTGCCGGTGCACCCTGACGTCCGCCCCGTGGTGCTGGTGCCCAGCGGGAGGTGCGCCACGCGGACCGCGCGGGGGGTGCTGCCCGCGACGGTGCCCCACGGCGACGCGGCTTTCACCGCGGGCCGGGCCGCTCTCCTCGTCCAGGCGCTGTGCCACCGTCCGGACCTCCTCTGGGACGCCACCGAGGACCGCCTCCACCAGGGCTACCGGGCGTCGGTCATGCCGGCGACCTGGCACCTCGTCAGTGCGCTGAGGGCTGCGGGCCAGGCCGCCGTCGTGTCGGGGGCGGGACCGTCGGTCCTCGTCCTGGAGCGCGCGGCCGACGGCGACGAGGGTGAGCGGGTGCGCGCCCAGGTGCTCGCCGAGCTCGGCGCCACCGGGGCCGACGGCTGGGTCAGCCTCGCGCCGGGCATCGCGACGGCCGGCGCGGTGGCCGAGCGCGCCTGAGTTCACCCGCCGGGCCCCCGGCGCGGTGGTACTCTGAGGCATCCCCCCGGAAACCGAGCGGACGACGCGTACGCACGTGCTGCGCTGAGTCGCCGGTCGGAGGGGACCAAGCCTGTGAGCCGTCGACGCCGTTGGCGTACGACGTGACCGAGGCTTGACCAACGATCCGGGCACGGCCCGGACGTCGACCACGCGGCCCCACCCCATCTGTGACGGCCGCCGACGAGGGGGAAGGATCCTTCGTGTCAGACACCATCGAGGCTGTCACGGCCCACCCAGCGGTTCCCGCAGGGTCACCTGACAGCACGAGCCGCAGCGGGGCACTGTCCACGCTGAGGCTTCCCGAGCTCCAGGCGCTGGCCGCCGAACTCGGGGTCCCCAAGACCTCCGCCATGCGCAAGGGCGACCTGGTCGCCGCCATCCGCGAGCACCGCGCCGGGGGTGCCTCCCGACCTGGGACCGCGACCCGCCCGGTGCGCAGCGCGGCCGCGGGCACCACCACCGAGGCCCCCGCGGTCACCACGACCGCGCCGGCAGTCGCGAGCGACGAAGGTGCCGCTCCGGCGACCCGCCGCACCGCACGCCGGCCCGTGCAGGCCCCGATCGACGAGACGAGCGAGCGCGGCAGCGACGCCACGAACGTGCAGCGCTCCGACGCCCCGGCAACGATCCGCCGCCAGGACGGTGCGCAGCCCGAGCTCGACCTGCCTGTGCGCCGGACCGACGAGACCGGTTCGGCCCGTGGCACGCGCACCTCGGGTGAGTCGGCCGACGAGCGGGCCGCCCGCGCGGCCGCCGCTGCCCGTGCCGTCACCGGCGAGGGGCGGCGCTCGCGTCGCGCCGGCCGCGCCGAGGGTGCGCCTGTCGCCGGAGGCGCCGCCGAGGGCCAGCAGGTCCGCCAGGGCGCCGACGGTCAGCAGCCGCGCCAGGGCGAGGGCCAGCAGGTCCGTCAGGGTGGCGACGCTCAGCAGCCCCGCCAGGGCGAGGGCCAGCAGCCCCGCCAGGGCGGCGACGGCCAGCAGCCCCGCCAGGGCACCCAGCAGAACCAGAACCAGCAGAACCAGCAGAACCGCCAGGGCACCCAGCAGACCCGGCCCCAGGAGTCCTTCGAGGACGACGAGATGGGCGGCCGTCGCCGTCGCGGGCGCTACCGCGACCGTGACCGCAACAAGCCCCGCCGCGGCGGCCGGGGGACCCAGCCCGAGCTGGGCGGCTACGACGAGGTCGAGGTCAGCGACGACGACGTCCTGCTGCCCGTCGCCGGGATCCTGGACATCAAGGACAACTACGCGTTCGTGCGGACGTCGGGCTACCTCCCCGGTGACAACGACGTGTACGTGTCGATGAACCAGGTCAAGAAGCACGGGATGCGCAAGGGCGACGCGATCGTCGGCGCCGTCCGTCAGCAGCGCGAGGGCGAGCAGCAGGGCGCCACGCCGCGCAACAAGGTCAACGCCCTCGTGCGGCTCGACTCGATCAACGGGATGACGCCGGAGGAGTCGCGCAACCGCCCCGACTTCGGCAAGCTCACGCCGCTGTACCCCCAGGAGCGTCTGCGCCTGGAGACCACGCCGAACATCATGACGACCCGGGTCATCGACCTGGTCGCCCCGATCGGCAAGGGTCAGCGCGGCCTGATCGTGTCCCCGCCCAAGGCCGGCAAGACGCTCGTGCTGCAGGCGATCGCGAACGCGATCACGACGAACAACCCTGAGGTCCACCTCATGGTCGTCCTGGTCGACGAGCGGCCCGAAGAGGTCACCGACATGCAGCGGACGGTCAAGGGCGAGGTCATCGCCTCGACCTTCGACCGGCCCGCCGACGACCACACGACCGTCGCCGAGCTCGCGATCGAGCGCGCCAAGCGACTCGTCGAGCTGGGCCAGGACGTCGTGGTGCTGCTGGACTCGATCACCCGCCTGGGCCGCGCGTACAACATCGCGGCGCCGGCCTCCGGTCGCATCTTGTCCGGTGGTGTCGACTCGAGCGCGCTGTACCCGCCGAAGCGGTTCTTCGGTGCGGCGCGCAACATCGAGCACGGCGGCTCGCTGACGATCCTGGCCACCGCACTGGTGGAGACGGGGTCGAAGGCCGACGAGGTCATCTTCGAGGAGTTCAAGGGCACCGGGAACATGGAGCTCAAGCTCTCCCGCTCGCTCGCGGACAAGCGGATCTTCCCGGCCGTGGACGTGGACGCGTCGGGCACCCGTCGCGAGGAGATCCTGATCCCCGCCGACGAGCTCAAGATCAACTGGAAGCTCCGCCGCGTGATGAGCGCGCTCGACCAGCAGCAGGCGATCGAGCTCCTGCTCGGCAAGCTCCGGGAGACGCACTCCAACGTGGAGTTCCTGCTCCAGGTGCAGAAGACGACCCCCTCGGCTCCCGGTCACCACGACTGAGTCAGGCGCACGTCGGGACGCCCGGGAAGTTTTCGACTCTCCCGGGCGTTCTGGCAGACTGTCCCGTTGGTCCCCGGTTCACGTGGGCGAGCCCGCCCGCGACCCGGAGACTCCCAGATGAGGAGAACCCCCGTGAAGAAGAACATCCACCCGCAGTACGTCACCACCACGGTGACCTGTACCTGCGGCAACACCTTCGTGACGCGCAGCACCGCGACGTCCGGCCAGATCCACGCCGACGTCTGCAGCGCGTGCCACCCGTTCTACACGGGCAAGCAGAAGATCCTCGACACCGGTGGCCGTGTGGCCCGCTTCGAGGCCCGGTACGGCAAGAAGGCCGACGCCGCCAAGTAGCACCCCTGCGCGCCGGCGGTCCCTGCAGCGCTCGACCGACGGTCGCGCTGCACGGGCCGCCGGCGTCGTCATGTGCCCAGGCGTCCCTCCGCACCCGTCCGACCGAAGGAGCAGTCGTGAGCGACCTGACCGAGGCGGTCGGCCCGATGCTCGCCGAGCACGCGGACATCGAGCGACAGCTCTCGGAGCCGGCGGTGCACGCCGACCCGGGTCGCGCCAAGGCGCTCGGGCGGCGGTACGCCGAGCTCGGCCGGGTGGTCGCCGCGTACCGCGCCTGGGAGCAGGCCGAGGGTGACGCCCAGGCTGCGGCCGAGCTGGCCGAGTCCGACGCCGGGTTCGCCGAGGAGCTGCCTGCTCTGCGGGCCGCCGCGGACCGGGCCGGTGAGGTGCTCCGCCGGGTCCTCGTCCCGCGGGACCCCGACGACGCGCGCGACGTGCTGCTCGAGATCAAGGCGGGCGAGGGCGGCGAGGAGTCGGCGCTCTTCGCGGGCGACCTGCTGCGCATGTACGCCCGGTACGCCGAGCGGCGCGGGTGGTCCACGGAGGTGCTCGACGCGACGCAGTCCGACCTCGGCGGCTACAAGGACGTCACTCTGGCGGTGAAGTCGCGCGGGACGGTGCCGCCCGAGGACGGCGTCTGGGCCCACCTGAAGTACGAGGGGGGCGTGCACCGCGTGCAGCGCGTCCCGGTGACCGAGTCGCAGGGCCGCATCCACACCTCTGCCGCCGGCGTCGTGGCCCTCCCCGAGGTGGACGACCCCGGCGAGGTCGCGATCGACCCGTCCGACCTGCGGATCGACGTGTTCCGCTCGTCAGGCCCGGGTGGGCAGTCGGTGAACACCACCGACTCCGCCGTGCGCATCACGCACCTGCCGACGGGGCTGGTCGTCTCCTGCCAGAACGAGAAGTCCCAGCTGCAGAACAAGGAGCAGGCGATGCGCATCCTGCGTGCGCGCCTCCTGGCCGTCGCTCAGGAGGAGGCCGCCGCTGCGGCGTCGCGGGCCAGGCGCTCCCAGGTGCGCACGGTGGACCGGTCCGAGCGGATCCGGACGTACAACTTCCCGGAGAACCGGATCGCCGACCACCGGACGGGCTACAAGGCCTACAACCTCGACCAGGTGCTCGACGGTGACCTGGACCCCGTCGTCCGCTCGGCGATCGACGCCGACGACGCCGCCCGTCTCGCGCAGGCAGGCGCCTGAGGTGGATCCAGCGGTGCCTCCCGTCGACCTCGAGACGGCGCTGCGCGAGGGTGCCGCGGTGCTCGCTGCCGCCGGCGTCGGACCTGCGCGCGCCGAGATGGAGATCCTGGCCGCCCATCTCCTCGGGCTGCCGCGCGGCGAGCTCCGGGTCCACGCGCTCCTCGGCCGCCCGGCCCCCGCAGGCCTGTCCGAGCTGGTCGCCAGACGCGCCAGCCGAGAGCCGCTCCAGCACCTGACCGGGCGGGCGCCGTTCCGGGAGATCGAGCTCGAGGTGGGTCCCGGTGTCTTCGTGCCGCGCCCCGAGACCGAGCAGGTCGCCCAGGTCGCCATCTCCGCCGCCCGCACCGCCCTCGCCGAGGCCGGCCACGTCCTCGTGGTCGACCTGTGCACCGGCTCCGGCGCGATCGCCCTCGCCGTGGCGCACGAGGTGCCCGGGTCGCAGGTCGTCGGTGTGGAGCTGGACGCCGGTGCCGTGGCCTGGGCCCGACGCAACGCCGACCGGCTCGCCGACGTCGGCGCCGCGGTCCGGATGGTCCGCGGCGACGCCCGCACAGCCCTGCGCGAGCTGGACGGCTCCGTGGACGTGGTCGCCTCGAACCCCCCGTACATCCCGCCCGACGCGGTCCCGGTGGACCCGGAGGTGCGCGACCACGACCCTGCCGTGGCCCTCTACGGCCTCGGACCCGACGGCCTTGCTGTTCCCACCGGGGTGATCGGGGCAGCGGCGCGCCTCCTGCGTCCCGGCGGCACGTTCGTCATGGAGCACGCCGAGGTCCAGGCAGGGGCGGTGCGGGCACTGGTGGAGGCCGACGGCCGCTTCACCGAGGTCCGGACCGCGCCGGACCTCACCGGCCGCGACAGGATGGTGGTCGCCGTCCGGGTTGACCCGTCACCGCGGGCAGGCGTGAAAGACTCGCGCCCGTGACAGACCTCCTGGACTGCACCAGCCCCGCGACCTGGGGTCCGGCTCTGGACGAGGCCGTCAACGCCCTGTCGCGTGGCGGTCTGGTCGTGCTCCCCACGGACACCGTCTACGGCATCGGCGCGGACGCCTTCTCGCCGCCGGCCGTGGGCGCCCTCCTGGCAGCCAAGGGCCGGGGCCGCCAGATGCCGCCGCCGGTGCTCGTCCCCGACCTGCGCACCCTGGACGGGCTCTGCGAGGACGTCCCGGCCGCGGTCCGCGACCTGGTGTCGGCCTTCTGGCCCGGCGGGCTGACGGTCATCTGCCGCGCCCAGCCCTCCTTGGCCTGGGACCTCGGTGAGACCCGGGGGACCGTCGCGGTCCGGATGCCCGACCACCCGGCGGCCCTGGCCCTGCTGCGCCGGACCGGTCCGCTCGCCGTGTCGAGCGCCAACCGGACCGGGTCGCCTGCAGCGGTCACCGCCCAGGACGCGCTCGACCAGCTCGGCGCCTCGGTCCAGGTCTACCTCGACGCCGGCCGCGCGCCCGGGGGAGTGGCCTCGACCATCGTCGACGCCACCTCGGGCTCGCTGGTCCTGGTCCGCGCGGGGGCGATCAGCCTGGAACAGCTGACGACAGTGGCCGAGGTCGTGCATCCCGGAGCCCCGGGAGGCGACCCCGCGTGAGGGTCTACCTGCTCCTCATGCTGGTGGCAGCAGCCACCACCTACCTGACCACCCCGCTCGCCCGCTGGATCGCGCTGCGCTCCGGGGCCATCACGGCGGTGCGCGACCGTGACGTGCACGCCACGCCGACACCGCGCATGGGGGGTCTGGCGATGCTCCTGGGCATGGCCGTGGCCCTCGTCCTGGCGTCGCGGATGCCCTTCCTGCACGAGATCTTCAACGGCTCCCGGGTGAGCACCGCCTGGGCGATCCTCGGGGGCGCGGCGATGGTCTGCCTCCTCGGTGCCGCGGACGACATCTGGGAGCTCGACTGGTTCACCAAGCTGTTCGGCCAGGTCCTGGCTGCGGGCCTGATGGCCTGGCAGGGCCACGTGCAGCTGCTGGCGGTGCCGATCCTGGGCCAGACGATCGGTTCGGGCCGCCTGTCGCTCATCTCGACGATCCTGGTCGTGGTCGTCGCGATCAACGCCGTCAACTTCGTCGACGGCCTGGACGGCCTCGCGGCCGGTCTGATCGCCATCGGTGGGACGGCCTTCTTCCTGTACACCTACCTGCTCACGCTGACGGCCAGCCCGCTGGACTACTCCAACGACGCGAGCATCGTCGTGGCCGTGCTGGTCGGAGCCTGCCTGGGCTTCCTGCCGCACAACTTCCACCCGGCGCGCATCTTCATGGGCGACTCCGGCTCGATGCTGATCGGTCTGACCATGGCGGCGGCCGGCATCGTGGTCACGGGGCAGATCGACTCGGGCGTGATCTCCGAGCGCCAGCGCATCCCGGCCTTCCTGCCCATCCTGCTGCCGATCGCCGTCCTGATCCTGCCCCTGCTCGACATGGGACTGGCCGTCGTCAGACGGTTGCTGGCCGGCCGGTCACCCTTCCACCCCGACAGGCGGCACCTGCACCACCGCCTGCTCCAGCTGGGCCACTCCCACCGTCGGGCCGTCGTGATCATGTACCTGTGGACGGCGCTCTTCGCGCTCGGCGCCACAGCCCTCGCGCGGCTCACCACGACGACGACGCTCGTCGTCGTCGGGATCGGGGCCGTGGTGCTCGTGCTGCTGACGCTCGGTCCGCTGCGCGGGAAGTCCCGACGACCACCCACCCCCCGAGGAGCCTGACCATGACCGACCCGTCCCCCGCCGAGCCCGGTGGCGCGGCCGACCGGACCGGTGCTCCCGGCCCCGGCGGGCCAGACCCTGTCAGGGACGTCTTCCGCCGCGCGCTGCGCGACATGCTCGTCCTGGTCGCCGTCCTCGCCGTCGTCGGCGTGGCCGTGGGAGCCCTCGTGGCGGACCCGCCCAGCGCCGGCGTGTGGGGCGCCGTCATCGGCGTCGCCATCGCGCTCGTCTTCAGCGGGACGACCGTCGTCAGCATGCTGGTGACCGCCCACTCGCCCGTGACCACCACCGCCGTCGTGATCCTCGGTGGCTGGCTGGTGAAGATGGTGGTCCTGGTCGCCACTCTCGTCGTGCTGGGCGACCAGCACTTCTACGACCGGAAGGTCCTCGTCGGGGTGCTGCTCGCCGGGGTGCTGGGCTCGACCTACCTGGACTACCGCGCCGTGGCTCGGGGTCGCGTGCCCTACACCACGCCCGCCGCCTGACCGGGGACGAAGGGCCTCATCGGGCCCTCAGCGGGGTGTATGGGCCGGTTCCGGCGGCGGTGGCCAGCCCGGCCATAGGTTAGGATTTCGGCGATCCAACAAGGCCCGGTCCCGGCGTCGTGCCCCGCACGGCCTTCCCGTGACCCAACCCCGGGAGTGCGCCCTGTCCACCGCTGCGACGAACCTCCTGCTCGCCGCCCCTGGTGCGGACGGCGGGTTCGAACCGCCGTCGATCGGCGAGTTCTTCCCCCAGGCGCTCTTCTTCGGGGGCACGCCGTTCGAGGTGAACCGGATCGTCCTGGTCCGGATCGTCACAGCGGCGATCCTGTGCACGCTCTTCGTGCTCGCAGCGCGGTCCGCGAAGCTCGTGCCGGGTCGTAGCCAGAACATCGCCGAGATCGCGCTCGACTTCGTGCGGGTGAACATCGCCCAGGAGACGCTCGGCCTCAACGCGCGGCGCTTCGTGCCGATGCTGACCACGTTGTTCTTCGCGATCCTGGCGTTCAACATCACCGGCGTCGTGCCGCTGCTCAACATCGCGAGCACCTCCCTCATCGGGATGCCGCTGATGCTCGCGCTGTGGGTCTACCTGATGTACCTCGCGGTCGGTGTCCGCAGGTTCGGCCTCGGCGGCTACCTGCGCAACAGCCTCTTCCCGCCCGGCCTGCCGCCGGTGCTCTACCTGCTCATCACGCCGATCGAGGCACTGCAGGTCTTCATCTTCCGGCCGGCCACGCTGGCGCTGCGACTCACGGCGAACATGATCGCCGGTCACCTCATCCTCGTCCTGTGCTTCAGCGCGACGAACTTCTTCCTCTTCGAGGCGAACGGGGCCTTCAAGGCGTTCACCGCCGTCTCGTTCGCGGCCGGCATAGCCTTCACCCTCTTCGAGGTGATGGTCGCCGGGCTGCAGGCGTACGTCTTCACCCTCCTCTCCGCCGTGTACCTGAACATGGCGGTCGAGGAGGAGCACTGATCCTGGTCCCACCCGCTCGGGCCACCTGCGCTCCGAGCACCGACACGACGCCCGGCTCATCGGGCGCCTCACGGAAGGAACACCCCTAGTGGACAGCACCACGCTCGCCGAGGTCAGCGGCAACGTCGCGACCATCGGTTACGGCCTCGGCACGCTCGGCCCCGGCGTCGGCCTCGGCATCCTGATCGGCAAGGCGCTCGAGGGCATCGCCCGTCAGCCTGAGGTCGCCGGCCAGCTCCGCACCACCATGTTCATCGGTGTGGCCTTCGTCGAGGTGCTCGCGCTCCTCGGGATCGTCGCCGGCTTCCTGTTCAAGTGATGGGGATCCTCGCGGCAGCCGGCTCGGTGCTGGCAGCGGAGACGGGCAGCGCCGAGGAGGTCGACGGCGTCCGGCTCTTCCTGCCTGCGCTGCCTGACCTCGTCTGGTCGGTCGTCGTCCTGCTGGTCATCGGGTACTTCTTCTACCGCAAGGTCCTTCCGGGCTTCAACGCCGTGCTCGACGAGCGCACCCAGAAGATCGAGGGTGGGCTGGCCAAGGCCGAGAGCGCCCAGGCCGAGGCGGCTGCGGCGCTCGCGGAGTACCACCGGCAGCTCACGGAGGCCCGCACCGAGGCCGCGCGCATCCGCGAGGACGCGCGCGTCGAGGGCAGTGCCATCATCGCCGAGCTGCGCACCAAGGCGTCCGAGGACGCGGCGCGCATCCTGGAGACGGCCCAGCGTCAGATCGAGGCCGAGCGGCAGCAGGCCGCCGTGTCGCTGCGCTCGGAGATCGGCGCCCTGGCGACCGAGCTCGCCTCGCGCATCGTCGGTGAGTCGCTGGCTGACGAGGCGCGGCAGTCGCGCGTGGTCGACAGGTTCCTCGACGAGCTCGAGGCCCAAGGGACGCCTGAGACCGCCGGCGCCCCGGGCGCACCGCAGGATCGCTGATGCGCGGAACCAGTGCGGCGTCGCTCGCCTCCGTCGCGGCCGGCTACGAGCCCGTGGTCCGGGCGGCGGGGCCGGACGCGACGACCCTGGGCGGGCAGCTGCTCAGCGTCGTGGACGCGCTGGACGGCTCTGGTTCGCTGCGACGTGCTCTGAGCGACCCGTCGCGGTCAGCGGAGGCCAAGGCGTCCTTGGCAGCCACGCTCCTTCGCGGCAAGGTCGACGACCGTGTGGTCGACGTCGTCGCCGCGCTCGCGCGGGCCCGCTGGACGCAGGAGCACGACTTCACCGACGCCGTCGAGGAGCTCGCGGCCGACTCCGTGCTCGCGGCGGCGCAGTCGGCGGGGGTGCTCGAGCAGGTCGAGGACGAGCTCTTCAGGTTCGACCGTCTGCTGATCGGCCAGCGTGACCTGCGTCGGGCCCTGACCGAGCGCTCGGTCCCGGGCGCGGCACGAGGCACGCTGGTCCGCAACCTCATCGAGGGCAAGGTGCGGCCGGAGACGCTTCAGCTGGTCGAACGGGCTGCCGTCACCCCGCGCGGGCGCACCATGTCCGCCGCGCTGGGCTTGCTCAGTCGTCTCTCTGCCCGCCGCCGCGCGCTGATGGTCGCCGCCGTCACGAGCGCCAGCCCCCTGTCGCTCGCCCAGATGGATCGTCTGCGCCAGCTGCTCGAGCGGGCCTACGGCGGCTCGATCCAGCTGAACCTCACCGTCGACCCCCAGGTGATCGGGGGCCTGCGGGTCCAGGTGGGTGCCGAGGTGGTGGACTCCACAGTCCTCGGCCGCCTCGACGACGCACGACGTCAGCTCGCCCGCTGACCGCCCACCCGCACTTCCTGAGCACGTCGTAGTCCCCAGACATCACGCATTCCCCAGACAGCACCGCACGGTGTGGTCATGACAGGAGAAACACCATGGCTGAGCTGACGATCAGGCCCGAGGAGATCCGGGCCGCTCTGGACAGCTTCGTGTCGTCCTACGAGCCGCAGGGCGCCGTACGCGAAGAGGTCGGGCGCGTCACGCTCGCCGGCGACGGCATCGCCCAGGTCGAGGGCCTTCCCGGCTGCATGGCCAACGAGCTGCTCGAGTTCGAGGACGGCACCCTGGGGCTCGCGCTGAACCTCGACGTGCGCGAGATCGGCGTCGTCGTTCTCGGTGAGTTCACCGGCATCGAGGAGGGCCAGGTCGTGCGCCGCACGGGCGAGGTCCTCTCCGTCCCGATCGGCGACGGCTACCTCGGCCGCGTCGTCGACCCGCTCGGCAAGCCGATCGACGGGCTCGGCGAGGTGGAGACAACGGGCCGCCGCGCCCTGGAGCTCCAGGCGCCGGGCGTCATGCACCGCAAGAGCGTGCACGAGCCGCTGCAGACCGGCCTCAAGGCCATCGACGCGATGATCCCGATCGGTCGCGGGCAGCGCCAGCTCATCATCGGCGACCGCCAGACCGGCAAGACGGCCATCGCGATCGACACGATCATCAACCAGAAGGCGAACTGGGAGTCGGGCGACGTCAAGAAGCAGGTCCGCTGCATCTACGTCGCCATCGGCCAGAAGGGCTCCACCATCGCCGCTGTGCGTGGTGCGCTCGACGAGGCCGGCGCGCTCGAGTACACGACCATCGTCGCCGCCCCGGCCTCCGACCCGGCGGGCTTCAAGTACCTCGCGCCCTACACCGGCTCGGCCATCGGCCAGCACTGGATGTACGAGGGCAAGCACGTCCTGATCATCTTCGACGACCTGTCGAAGCAGGCTGAGGCCTACCGCGCCGTCTCGCTCCTGCTGCGTCGTCCGCCGGGCCGCGAGGCCTACCCGGGTGACGTCTTCTACCTGCACTCCCGCCTGCTCGAGCGCTGCGCCAAGCTGTCCGACGACCTCGGTGCCGGCTCGATGACGGGTCTGCCGATGATCGAGACCAAGGCGAATGACGTGTCGGCGTACATCCCGACCAACGTCATCTCGATCACCGACGGCCAGATCTTCCTGCAGTCCGACCTCTTCAACGCCGACCAGCGCCCTGCCGTCGACGTCGGCATCTCGGTGTCCCGCGTCGGCGGGTCCGCCCAGGTCAAGGCGATGAAGGCGGTGTCGGGCACGCTCAAGATCGACCTCGCCCAGTACCGGTCCCTCGAGGCGTTCGCCATGTTCGCCTCCGATCTCGACGCGGCCTCGCGCCAGCAGCTCACCCGTGGCGCCCGCCTCATGGAGCTGCTGAAGCAGCCCCAGTACTCCCCGTACCCGGTGGAGGACCAGGTCGCGTCGATCTGGTCCGGCACCCACGGCAAGCTCGACAAGGTCGCGCTGTCCGACGTGCGGCGGTTCGAGCGCGAGATGCTCGACCACCTGCGCCGCCACAGCGACGTCCTGACCACGATCCGCGAGACGGGCCAGCTCTCGGCAGACACCGAGGCTGCGCTCGAGGCGTCGATCGACGAGTTCGCTGCCGGGTTCATGTCCGGCGCGGACGAGGCGAAGGCTGCTGCGGCGCAGGCCGAGGGCGAGCTCAACGCCGAGGTCGAGCAGGAGCAGATCGTCAAGCAGAAGCGGGGCTGACGGTGGCAGGTCAGCAGCGTGTCTACCGGCAGCGGATCCGGTCGACCCAGTCGCTGAAGAAGATCTTCCGCGCGATGGAGCTCATCGCTGCCTCGCGCATCGGCAAGGCCCGGGACCGGGTCACGGCCGCGGCTCCGTACGCCCGGGCGATCACGCGGGCTGTCTCGGCCGTGGCCACGCACGCCGGCGTCGACCACCCGCTCACCCGGGAGCGCCCGGGGAGCACGCGGGCGGCGGTGCTGCTGATCACGTCCGACCGCGGCATGGCAGGCGCCTACTCGGCGTCGGTGCTGCGCGAGGGCGAGCGGGTGATGGAGGAGCTTGCCCAGGACGGCAAGGAGGTCCAGCTCTACGTGACCGGGCGGCGGGCGGTGTCCTACTACTCGTTCCGGCACCGCGCCCTGGCTGGTCAGTGGACCGGCGCGTCCGACTCCCCGACCGCCGAGACGGCGCAGGAGATCGCCGATGCGCTGCTCGAGGCGTTCCTGGCCGACGAGGCGGAGGGTGGCGTCGGCGAGCTGCACGTCGTCTACACCCAGTTCGTGAACATGGTCACCCAGACCCCGCGCGTCATCCGGATGCTGCCGCTCGAGGTCGTCGAGGGAGTCACCGCCGCGGGCGAGGACCCTCTGCCGCTCTACGAGTTCGAGCCGTCACCGGAGGTCGTTCTCGACGCCCTCCTGCCGCGCTACATCGAGAGCCGCATCTACAGCTGTCTGCTGCAGGCGGCCGCCTCCGAGCTCGCCGCCCGTCAGCGGGCCATGCACACCGCCACCGAGAACGCCGAGGAGCTCATCCGCACCTTCACCCGGCTCGCGAACCAGGCGCGCCAGTCGGAGATCACCCAGGAGATCAGCGAGATCGTGTCCGGCGCCGACGCGCTGGCCGCGGGCTGAGCCCGGACGCACCACCCAGGACACCAGGACGACCTGCACCACACCACCGGGGCATGCTCCGGTCGAGCGAAGCGAGAGAGCCATGACTGCCACCACCACCAGCGCCAAGGCGGGCGTCCCGAGCGCCAAGGGCTCGGGCCGGGTCGCCCGGGTGATCGGCCCGGTCGTCGACATCGAGTTCCCGACCGACGCGATCCCCGAGATCTACAACCTGCTCGAGGTGCCGATCGACCTGTCCTCGCAGGGCGAGGACGAGTCGTCGTTCATCCTGCGCCTCGAGGTGGCTCAGCACCTCGGCGACTCGATGGTGCGGGCCATCGCGCTCAAGCCGACCGATGGCCTGGTCCGCGGCGCCGTCGTCACCGACACCGGCAGCCCGATCAGCGTCCCGGTGGGCGACGTCACCAAGGGTCACGTCTGGGACGTGACCGGTGACGTGCTCAACCTCAAGGAGGGCGAGAAGCTCGAGATCACCGAGCGCTGGCCCATCCACCGCCGGCCGCCGGCATTCGACCAGCTCGAGTCGAAGACCCAGATGTTCGAGACGGGCATCAAGGTCATCGACCTGCTGACCCCCTACGTCCAGGGCGGCAAGATCGGCCTGTTCGGTGGTGCGGGCGTCGGCAAGACGGTCCTGATCCAGGAGATGATCTACCGCGTCGCGAACAACCACAGCGGTGTGTCGGTGTTCGCCGGGGTGGGGGAGCGCACCCGCGAGGGCAACGACCTCATCGCGGAGATGACCGAGTCGGGGGTCATCAAGCAGACCGCCCTCGTCTTCGGCCAGATGGACGAGCCGCCGGGCACGCGTCTGCGCGTCGCCCTGTCCGCCCTGACGATGGCGGAGTACTTCCGCGACGTGCAGAAGCAGGACGTGCTGCTCTTCATCGACAACATCTTCCGCTTCACCCAGGCGGGCTCCGAGGTGTCGACGCTGCTCGGCCGCATGCCGTCGGCCGTCGGCTACCAGCCGAACCTCGCCGACGAGATGGGCCAGCTGCAGGAGCGCATCACGTCCACCCGCGGCCACTCCATCACGTCTCTGCAGGCCATCTACGTCCCGGCCGACGACTACACCGACCCGGCCCCGGCGACGACGTTCGCGCACCTGGACGCCACGACGGAGCTCTCGCGTGAGATCGCCTCGCGCGGCCTGTACCCGGCCGTCGACCCGCTGGCCTCGACCTCGCGCATCCTGGACCCCCGCTACGTCGGCGAGGCCCACTACTCCACGGCCGTCCGGGTCAAGCAGATCCTGCAGCGCAACAAGGAGCTCCAGGACATCATCGCGATCCTCGGCGTCGACGAGCTCTCCGAGGAGGACAAGATCGTCGTGTCGCGGGCGCGCCGCATCCAGCAGTTCCTCTCGCAGAACACCTACATGGCGACGCAGTTCACCAGCGTCCCCGGCTCCACGGTGCCGATGACCGAGACGATCGAGGCCTTCACCAAGATCGCCGACGGCGAGTTCGACCACATCCCCGAGCAGGCGTTCTTCAACATCGGCGGTCTGGAAGACCTCGAGCGCAACGCCGCTCGCATCCAGTCCGAGCTGGGCTGACGGTGGCCAACCTCGACGTGGACCTCGTCGCGGCCGACCGCAAGGTCTGGTCCGGCGAGGCCACCATGGTCAGCGCACCGGCCGCCGACGGGGACATCGGCATCCTGCCCGGGCATGCGCCCGTGCTGTCGATCCTGCGCGCCGGCACGGTGCGCATCACCACCGCCTCCGGCTCGGTCGAGCAGGTGCGCATCGACGCAGGGTTCCTGTCCGTGGACAGCAACCAGGTGACGGTCGTGGTGGACACCGCTCAGGTCGACGGGGCCGGCGCGACGACGGCCCGTGGGCACTGAGGTCAGCCGACGGTGAAGGTGGCGGCCGAGCTCCTCGTGATCGGCTTGCTGCTGGGCGTCCTGGTCCTGCTCGTGCTCTACGTGTCCCGGCAGCGCACCCTGTCGCGCCGGGTCGGCTCGTTCACCTGTCTGCACCGCACGGACGGAAGCGCTGACGCGGTGTGGACCGTCGGCACCGCGCAGTACGCCTCGGGCCGGCTGGACTGGTGGCGGGCGGTGTCGCTGTCCCCCCGACCGGCGCAGACCTGGTCCCGCGAGGAGCTGAGGCTGCTCGAACGCCTCCCGCTCGAGCAGCAGGACCACGCCGGCCGGCCCGTCGTCCTGGTGCGCTGCCGCCACCGCGACGAGCTCTTCGAGCTGGCGATGTCGGAGGGGGCCTGCGCGGGGCTCGTCTCCTGGCTGGAGTCCGGCCCGCGGCGCGTGGGGCGACCGGTCCAGTGAGGCTCGTCGTCGCCCGCTGCTCGGCTCGCTACACCGGCCGGCTGTCCGCCCACCTGCCGCTGGCCACGCGGCTGCTCGTCGTCAAGGCGGACGGCAGCGTGCTGCTGCACTCCGACGGCGGCTCGTACAAGCCGCTGAACTGGATGAGCCCGCCCTGCACGCTGGCTGTGCTGCCCCCCGACGACGACGCCCTCGCGCGCGGCGTGGAGCAGGTGTGGCACGTGCAGCATGCGAAGTCCGACGACCGGCTGGAGATCGACCTGCACGAGGTGCTCCACGACTCCGCGCACGACCTCGGCGTCGACCCCGGGCTGGTCAAGGACGGCGTCGAGGCCCATCTCCAGGCCCTGCTCGCCGAGCACATCCAGCTCCTGGGGCCCGGTCACGTGCTGGTGCGGCGCGAGTACCCGACGCCGATCGGACCGGTGGACATCCTGGCCCGTGACGCCTCCGGCGGGTCCGTGGCGGTCGAGATCAAGCGGCGCGGTGACATCGACGGCGTCGAACAGCTGACCCGCTACCTCGAGCTCCTCAACCGCGACCCGCACCTGAGCCCGGTGCGCGGGGTCTTCGCGGCGCAGGAGATCAAGCCCCAGGCCCGTGTGCTGGCGCAGGACCGGGGCATCGCGTGCGTCGTGCTGGACTACGACGCGATGCGCGGCCTCGACGACGTGGACGCACGGCTCTTCTGACCCCACGCGCACCCCTGGGCGTGCACGATGGGGACGTACCACCGACGCTTCACGACGACGGGGCTGAGATGAGTGGTCGGGACGAGCGGGCGGAGCGCCTCGCGGCGCTGCGGCGCAGCTACGAGCGGGCCAGTCTCGACGAGCGCGACCTCGCGCCGGAGCCCTTCGCCCAGTTCCAGGCCTGGTTCGACGCGGCGGTCGAGGCGGGACTGACCGAGCCCAACGCGATGATCCTGGCGACGTCGACGCCCGACGGCGCGCCGTCGGCCCGGACCGTGCTGCTCAAGGCGGTCGACGAGCGGGGCTTCGTGCTCTTCAGCCACCACGGGTCGCGCAAGGGCCGGGAGATGCTGGCGAACCCCCGGGCGAGCCTGGTGTTCCCCTGGTTCGAGATGGACCGGCAGGTCATCGTCACGGGGACGGTGGAGCTGGTCGCGCGGGTGGAGTCCGCCGCCTACTTCGCCACCCGTCCGCGCGACTCGCAGCTCGGTGCCTGGGCGAGCCCTCAGTCCGCCGTCGTGGCGGGCCGCCGTGAGCTCGATGCCCGCTTCGAGGCGGCGGCCGAGCGGTTCCCCGAGGGGACGGACGTCCCGCTGCCCGACGACTGGGGCGGCTTCCGCGTCGTCCCCGAGACGGTCGAGCTGTGGCAGGGGAGGGTCTCGCGTCTGCACGACAGGCTCCGCTACCGGCGCGACGGCCAGAGCTGGGTCGTGGAGCGCCTCGCTCCCTGAGGCGGCCGCTGGCCGGGGGCCACATCGCCGCTGAGGTTGACAGCTTCGCCTGATCGATACCGATCTGTGACCCACGCCACTTGACGGGCTTGTTTGTTTGATGAACACTACCAATCATCGTCGAAGCGCTTCGACAACACGCTTCGACGATGCGCTTCGCCAGCCGAGCCGGTGAATGACCACCGCAGCTCGAACCGGACGGCCCTCGGGGCCACGCGAAACCGATGGAGGGTCGATGGCGACCATGCAGGACGTCGCGCGGCACGCCAAGGTCTCGCTCAGCACCGTCTCGTACGCGCTGAGCGGCGCCAGGCCTGTCTCGGCCGCGACCAAGGTTCGGATCGACGCGGCGATGGCCGAGCTCGGCTTCCGCCCCAACGCGATGGCCCGAGGGCTGGCCAGCCGGCGGAGCAGCACGCTCGCGCTCATCTTCCCGGCCATGGAGAGCGGCCTGGGCGGCACTGTCACCGAGTTCGTCGCGAGCGCCGCCGCGGCCGCACGTGAGCACGGCTACCACCTGGTGCTGTGGCCGTTCGGCGCGCACCAGGCGGACGAGATCCGCGACCTTGTGCGCCAGGGGCTGGCCGACGGCGTCCTGCTCATGGAGGTCCGCCTGGACGACCCGCGGGTCGAGGCCCTGCACGCCGCCGGCCTGCCGTTCACGATGATCGGCCGGACCCGGGAGGTCGAGGGGCTCGCCTACGTCGACATCGACTTCGACCGGACGACCGAGGACGCCGTGGCCCACCTCACGGCGCTCGGTCACGAGCACATCGGCTTCCTCAACCACTCCCGCGAGAGCCACGACGAGGGCTACGCACCGACCATCCGGGCCGAGGAGGGCTTCCGCACGGCGATCACCAGCCGTGGGCTGGTGCCGCGGACGGTCCTGTGCCACGAGAGCCCCCAGGCGGGCCGCCGGGCGGTGGCCGAGCTGCTCGAGGCGGACCCGGACATGACGGCGCTGGTCACCATGAACGAGATGGCGACCTTCGGCGCGACGGTCGAGCTCCAGGACCGGGGCCTGCGGATCCCCGACGACTTCTCGG
>DASXVR010000069.1:0-6303 GCA_036504175.1 Actinotalea sp.
TCCTCCGGAGCGATCCGGGATGGCGGAACGTGTGCCGACAGCGGTCGGGACCTGCACCTCGGTCCCGCGTCGGCTCCGTCGTGGCGCCAGGGGCGTCCGGTCACCCGACCGCCGCCGACAACCGGATGCGGGTCCGCGCCACGGCGTGCCCCGCCTGCTGATGCGCGGCCCCGTGGGTCGCGCCGGAAGGACGTGCCATGGCCGTCGTGACCATGCGCCAGCTGCTCGAGAGCGGTGTCCACTTCGGGCACCAGACCCGCCGCTGGAACCCCAAGATGAAGCGCTTCATCTTCACCGAGCGCAACGGCATCTACATCGTCGACCTCCAGCAGTCGCTGTCGTACATCGACCGCGCGTACGAGTTCGTCAAGGAGACGGTCGCCCACGGCGGCACCATCCTCTTCGTCGGCACCAAGAAGCAGGCGCAGGAGCCGGTGGCCGAGCAGGCCGCCCGCGTGGGGATGCCCTACGTCAACCAGCGCTGGCTCGGTGGCATGCTCACCAACTTCCAGACGGTCAACAAGCGGCTCCAGCGCCTCAAGGAGCTCGAGGAGATCGACTTCGACGACGTCGCCGGCAGCGCCTTCACGAAGAAGGAGCTCCTCATCATGCGTCGCGAGCGGGACAAGCTCGCCAAGACGCTCGGCGGCATCCGTGACATGTCCAAGGTGCCCTCCGCCGTGTGGATCGTCGACACGAACAAGGAGCACCTCGCCGTCAACGAGGCGCGCAAGCTCGGCATCCCCGTCGTCGCGATCCTCGACACCAACTGCGACCCCGACGTCGTCGACTACCAGATCCCCGGCAACGACGACGCGATCCGCGCCGTCGCGCTGCTGACGCGGGTCATCGCCGACGCCGCCGCTGAGGGCCTCATCGCCCGTCACTCGGGCCGGTCCACCGCCGCCGAGGGCGAGACGGCCGCTGCCGAGCCGCTGGCCGAGTGGGAGCGCGAGCTCCTCGCCGGCGCCGAGGCGACGGACGTCGCAGCCCCCACGGCTGCTGTCGCCGCCGAGGTGACCGAGGCCGCTGCCGAGACGGTCGAGGCGCCGGTTGCCGACGCCGAGGTCGAGGCCGTCCCAGCCGAGGTCCCGGCGGAGGCTGCACCGGTCGAGACTGCACCGGCAGAGGCTGCACCGGTCGAGACCGACGAGGTCCCCGCCGAGGAGACCGCACCCGTCGCCGAGGCCGCAGCGGACGAGGCAGCCCCGGCTGCCGACGCCGAGGCGACCGAGGCCGACTCGGACACCACCGCCGGCTGATCCGCCACAGCGGTCGCTCGACGACCGCGAGGGGTGCTCCGGTGGCAGCCACGGCGGCCACCGGAGCGCACGACGACGATCCACGGACAGAGAAGGACTGACATGGCGAACTACACCGCCGCAGACATCAGGGCGCTCCGCGAGCGCACCGGCGCCGGCATGCTCGACGTCAAGAAGGCGCTCGACGAGGCCGACGGCGACTCCGCCAAGGCCATGGAGATCATCCGGGTCAAGGGCCTCAAGGGCGTCAGCAAGCGCGAGGGCCGCTCGGCCTCCGACGGCCTGGTCGCCGCGCAGGTCGCCGACGACGCCTCCGGCCAGACGGGTGTGCTCATCGAGCTCAACTCGGAGACCGACTTCGTCGCGAAGAGCCCGAAGTTCATCGCGCTGGCCGAGCAGGTCCTGGCCAGCACCGTCGCCGCGGGCACCGACGACGTCGCGGCCGTCCTGGCCTCGGACGTCGACGGACGCACCGTGCAGGAGGTCATCGACGAGACCGCCGGGACGCTGGGCGAGAAGCTCGTCCTGCGCCGGGTGGCACGCGTGAGCGCGCCCAAGGTCGCCGTCTACCTGCACAAGGTCAACAAGGACCTGCCCCCCCAGGTCGGCGTCCTGCTGGGCACCGACGAGGCCGGGGCCGAGGTCGGCCGGGACATCGCGATGCACATCGCGGCGTACTCACCCGCCTACCTGACCCGCGAGGACGTCCCGGCGGACACCGTCGAGTCCGAGCGCCGGATCGCCGAGGAGACCTCGCGCAACGAGGGCAAGCCCGAGGCGGCTCTGCCGAAGATCATCGAGGGTCGCCTCAACGGTTTCTACAAGGAGGCCGTCCTCGTGGACCAGGCCTTCGCGAAGGACCCGAAGAAGTCCGTCAAGCAGGTGCTGTCCGAGGTCGGCGGCACGGCGACGGCCTTCGCGCGTTTCCGCGTCGGCGCCTGACCCCGCGACGGCCCGTGGCCGGTCGGCTCCCGCAGCCGACCAGCCCGGGCCGTCGTCCGATGCAGCAGGACGACTGCCGGCGCCCGGCAGGAGCGAGCTCGACGTGACACCTGGAGGACGTGTGGTGCAGGAGCCAACCGCCATGAGCCGGTCCAACGGGCACCACGTGATCGAGCCCGAACGGAGGGTCCTGCTCAAGCTCTCCGGTGAGACCTTCGGCGGGGGCGGGATCGGTCTGGCCCCCGATGTCGTGCGCCGCGTCGCGGTCGAGATCGCCGAGGCGGTGCGCGGCGGTGTCCAGGTCGCGATCGTCGTCGGCGGCGGCAACTTCTTCCGCGGTGCCGAGCTGTCGCAGAGCGGCCTCGACCGGGCGCGTGCCGACTACATGGGGATGCTAGGGACGGTGCTCAACTGTCTCGCGCTCCAGGACTTCCTCGAGCAGGCGGGTGTGAGCACCCGCGTGCAGACGGCCATCGCCATGGGTCAGGTCGCCGAGCCGTACATCCCGCTGCGCGCCATCCGGCACCTCGAGAAGGGCCGCGTGGTCATCTTCGGTGCCGGCGCAGGCATGCCGTACTTCTCCACCGACACGGTGGCGGTGCAGCGTGCCCTGGAGACGCACTGCCACGAGGTGCTGATGGGCAAGAACGGGGTCGACGGTGTCTACACCGCAGACCCGCGCACCAACCCGGACGCCGAACGCCTCACCACGCTCACCTACACCGAGGCGCTCGTGCAGGGCCTGGAGGTCATGGACGCCACGGCCCTGAGCCTGTGCCGTGACAACGACGTCCGCATGCGCGTCTTCGGCATGGGGCAGCCGGGCAACGTCACACGGGCCCTGCTCGGTGAGAAGATCGGCACGTTGCTGACGGCGGGATGATCCGCAGGCGACACCCGTCGCCAGACCCACCGCGAGCGCACGACACGACGATGAAGGAGCACCGGTGATCGACGACACCCTCCTCGAGGCAGAGGAGAAGATGGACAAGGCGATCGAGGTCGCCAAGGAGGACTTCTCGACGATCCGGACGGGACGCGCCAACGCGGCCATGTTCACCAAGATCACCGTGGAGTACTACGGCTCGCCGACACCCCTGCAGCAGCTGGCCTCGTTCACGACGCCCGAGGCGCGCACGATCCTCATCTCCCCGTTCGACGTGAGCTCCCTGGGTGCGATCGAGCGCGCGCTGCGCGACTCCGACCTCGGCATCAACCCGAGCAACGACGGCAAGATCATCCGCGTCATCCTCCCGCAGCTCACCGAGGAGCGTCGTCGGGACTACGTCAAGCTCGCACGCCACAAGGCCGAGGACGCGCGCGTCGCGGTGCGCAACATCCGCCGTCGCGCCAAGGACGAGCTCGACCGGATCGCGAAGGACGGCGAGGCCGGCGAGGACGACGTCGCCCGGGCCGAGAAGGAGCTGGAGGCGCTGACCAAGCGCCACGTCGACCTGGTCGACCAGGTCCTCGCGCACAAGGAGAGCGAGCTGCTCGAGGTCTAGATGGCAGAGTCCGCCGGAACCGAGATCCTGCCCACCGCCGCCGGTTCGGCGCGTGCCGGGCGAGACCTGCCCATCGCCATCGGCGTCGGGGTGGGTCTGCTCGTCGTGGTCGCCGCATCTCTGGCGTTCCGCAAGGAGGGCTTCATCGCGTTCGCCGCACTGGCATGCGGTGCCGCCCTGTGGGAGCTCGCCCAGGCGTTCACGCGGCGCAGCATCCACATCCCGCTGCTCCCGCTCCTGGTCGGCACCGTCGGCATCCTCGTGTCGTCGTACACCTCCGGCCCGGAGGCGCTGCTCGTCGCGTTCATGCTGACCGCAGGCGGTGTGGTGGTCTGGCGCGTCCTGGACGGCGCGGGCCCGGCGGCGCTGCGTGATGCCGCCGCCGGTACCTTCGCCACGGCCTACATCCCGTTCATGGGCGGGTTCGTCATGCTCATGCTCGCCGAGCCCGACGGTGTGGGCAGGGTCGCCCTGTTCGTGCTCCTGTCCGTGGCCAGCGACACCGGCGGGTACGCCGCCGGCGTCTTCCTCGGCAAGCATCCCCTCGCGCCGTCGGTGAGCCCCAAGAAGTCGTGGGAGGGCCTGGCGGGATCGCTGGTCCTCGCCGGAGTCGTCGGGGCCGTCGGCATGGTCGTCGCCTTCGGGGCGTCGCCGGTGATCGGTGTGGCGCTGGGCATCGCGTCGGTGCTGACGTCCACGCTCGGCGACCTGGCCGAGTCGCTGCTGAAGCGCGACCTCGAGCTCAAGGACATGGGGACGCTGCTGCCCGGGCACGGAGGAGTGCTCGACCGGCTCGACTCGCTCCTGCTCACTGCACCGCTCGTCTACCTGGTGCTGCTGGTCGCCCTGCGCGGGGCGGGTGGATGAGCGTGAAAGACTGCCGGTGCCATGGTTGAGGTGAGACCTGCCGTCGAGGGCCCTGCCGGGCGCACCCCTCTGACGCTGACGATGTCCACGCCCCGGCGCGGGAAGCCCCCGCGCCACTTCGCCGACCTCTCGCCGGCCGAGCGCGCACAGGCACTCGCGGAGCTCGGCGAGAAGCCGTTCCGCGGCAAGCAGCTGGCGACCCACTACTACACGCACCTGACCAGCGACGCCGCCGACATGACCGACCTTCCGCAGGCCGGTCGCGAGGCCCTGGTCGGGGCGCTCTTCCCGCCGCTCCTCTCACCGATCCGCACGCTCACGGCCGACCACGGGACGACGGTCAAGACGCTCTGGCGGCTGCACGACCAGGTCAAGGTCGAGTCGGTGCTCATGCGCTACCCCGGACGCGCGACGCTCTGCGTGTCGAGCCAGGTCGGGTGCGGGATGGCTTGCCCGTTCTGCGCGACGGGGCAGCTGGGTCTCACGCGCAACCTGTCCACCGCCGAGATCGTCGAGCAGGTCCGGCTCGCCGCCAGGGCGCTCGCGCGGGGGGAGATCGAGGGCGGCCCGGGCCGGCTCTCGAACGTCGTGTTCATGGGCATGGGTGAGCCGATGGCCAACTACCGGACGGTGATCGAGTCCGTGCGGCGCTTCGTGGCGCCGGCGCCCGAGGGCTTCGGGCTGTCCGCCCGCAACGTGACCGTGTCCACCGTCGGGCTCGTCCCGGCCATCGACAAGCTGGCGAAGGAAGGGCTGCCGGTCACGCTGGCCCTGTCGCTGCACGCCCCTGACGACGACCTGCGCAGCGAGCTCGTGCCGATCAACACCCGCTGGACCGTCGACGAGGCGCTCGATGCCGCACGCCGCTACTTCGAGGCGACCGGACGCCGCGTCAGCATCGAGTACGCCCTCATCAAGGACATGAACGACCACGCGTGGCGCGCCGACCTGCTCGGCCGCAAGCTCACCGAGCGCGGCAAGGGGTGGGTGCACGTCAACCCGATCCCGCTGAACCCGACGCCGGGCTCCATCTGGACGGCCAGCGAGCGGTCGGTCGAGGCCGAGTTCGTGGCGCGTCTGCGTTCGTACGGCATCCCGACGACGATCCGGGACACCCGCGGCAGCGACATCGACGGTGCCTGCGGTCAGCTCGCTGCGGAGGAAGCATGACGACGTTGTTCCGGACGGTGCCCCGCTGGCGCTCCGGCTACGCCCAGGACCAGGTGGAGGCGTTCTTCGACGACGCCCGCAGGGTCTACGAGGGCAAGGGGGAGCTGCCGCTCTCGGGCCGCGACGTACGGCATACCGCCTTCGACCTGGTCCACGGCGGTTTCGTGACCGAGTCCGTCGACGCAGCCCTCGACCGGCTGGAGCGGGCCTTCGCGGTGCGGCAGCGGGAGACCTTCGTCGCCAAGCACGGTCAGCAGGCGTGGATGGAGCACCTCGCCTCGCAGGCGCGCACCCTGTACGGCCGGCTCACCCGGCCCGACGGCGAGCGCTTCGCCGCACCGCACCGTGGGCACCCCGGCTACGACGCGCACGAGGTCGACGAGCTGTGCCACCGGCTCGTGGACTACTTCGACCACGGTCAGAGCCTGACGTCGGAGGAGCTCCGCAACGCCGTCTTCGGGCGGCGCAAGGGTCACGGCGCCTACGCCGAGGGTCCTGTGGACGCGTTCGTGGACCGCGCGATCGAGGTGCTCGTCGGCGTCGAGTGACGCCCACGC
>DASXVR010000070.1:0-9972 GCA_036504175.1 Actinotalea sp.
TCCAGGTCGTCGCGGTCCGAGGGGTCCTCGCTCATGGCTGCCTCCTTCTCGGGCGGCTCGGTCCGGCTGCGACGCCGGTCCGCCTCTCGCCAACGAACCACGCGGCGTGCCCACCTGCAAGGGGCCACTCCGTGGCGGCAGGGCTGGAGTCCGAGGTCCCAGGTGCAAGGGCCGTGCGGCGGGAACAGTGGCCCTGTGCTGTTCCTGCGCTCCATCGCCTACGACCCCGCCAGCCGCATCCTGACCGTGCGATTCCGCGCGCCGAGCGGGAGTGCCTGGGCGACGTACGAGTACCGCGACGTGCCGGCCGAGCTCTACGAACGGATGCTCGCGGCGGCGCCGCACGCGCACCGGGTGGTCGAACGTGACATCGCGCCGTCGTACGACGTCCGCCGGCTCGGCGAGCACGCATGGCGCCCCCCGGCCGTGACAGCGTGACAGCGCTGACAGCACGAAGCGCGGCGGGATCGTGATCACCGCCGCGCTCCGTGGTCGTCGACTCAGTCGCGGAAGGCGTCCTTGACCTTCTCGCCGGCCTGCTTCAGGTCAGCCGCGGACTGGTCTGCCTGGCCCTCGGCGGCGAGGTCGCGGTCGTCGGTGATGTTGCCCGCCGCCTCCTTGGCCTTGCCCTTGAGGTCCTCGGCCACGTTCTTGGCCTTGTCGTCAATACCCATGGTGTTCCTCCTTCGGTGATGCTTTCGACAGTACGGTGAGGCTCGCGATCCGTCGCGCCGAAGCGGCGCGACGGGCCCCTGACCAGCCCGACCGAGGAGACACGTTGATCGATCTGCCGTCCTCCGTCACCCTCGACACCGGCGAGGGTGGCCTGCCCCGCCTCACCCTCGACGCACCCGGCGGTCGTGCACAGCTCTACCTGCACGGGGCCCACCTCACGGCCTGGGCTCCCGCGGGCGAGGAGCCCGTCCTGTGGCTCAGCCCGACCAGCCACTTCTCCCCCGACGCCGCGATCCGCGGTGGCGTGCCGCTCTGCTTCCCCTGGTTCGGGGCGCTCGAGGGCGATGCGACGGCGCCCTCGCACGGCTTCGCCCGGCTCCGCGAATGGGAGGTCGTCGCGGCACAGGACACCGACGATGAGGTGTCGGTCACCCTGCGTCTGCGCGACGACGAGAGCAGCCGGACCTCGCCCTGGCCGCACGCCTTCGAGGCCCACTACACCGTGGCCGTCGGACGTGACCTCACCCTGCTGCTGACGGTGACCAACCTCGACAGCGTCCCCGTCACCTTCGAGGAGGCGCTGCACACCTATCTCGACGTCCGCGACGTCACGGCCACCGAGGTGCAGGGGCTGGAGGACGCGCCGTACGTCGACCGGCTCCTGGGCCCGACGCCGCAGCCCGCGGAGGACGCCCCGCTGACCTTCTCCGCGGAGACCGACCGGATCTACCTGCCGACCGACGCCGGCGTCACGGTCCTCGCGCCCACCCGAACGATCACCGTGGACAAGACGGGCTCGCTTGCGACGGTCGTCTGGAACCCGTGGGCCGCTCGCGCCGCCGAGCTCACGGACATGCCCGACGACGCCTGGCCCGAGATGCTCTGCGTGGAGACCTGCAACGTCAGGGGCGCGGCGGTCACCGCGCTCCCGGGGCAGAGCCACACCCTCACCGCCGTCATCAGCACACAGGCCTGATCAGCCGGGTCACGTCAGGCCGTCAGCGCCAGGTAGGCGTCGGAGTCGTCGACCTCGGCGGCGAACGCCATCGCCCTGGCCAGGCCGCTGAGCGTGGTGAGGAGGTGCTCGGGTCCGATCGCCAGGTCCGGGAGCGACGCCTGGCTCCGCCCCGGTGACCTCAGCTCCACCCAGTAGCACTCGAGCACGGCGTCGTACCCCCACCGTGACGCACCGTCCCAGCCCGGCAGGCTGAGGTCGCGGGTGAAGGCCTGGCGTCTCATGGTGCTCAGCATCCCTCCGACCACTGACATCGCCGCCCGAAGGGCCCTGACGGCTGGTGACCGGGGTCGCGAGGGTGACACCGCGCGCTCGACGGTTCAGGCTCAGGCCATGACGACTCCGCGTCGACGCGAGGCCCGGCTCCTGGCCGCCCTCGCCGGTGTGCTCGCCGCCGCGCTCACCCTGTGCGTGGCAGGGCTGGCCGCCGCCCTGCTCGCGCCCGGTGCCGAACCGCTGGTCGCCGTCGGGGACGCCTTCATCGACGTGACACCCGGGTGGCTCAAGGAGGCGGCGATCGCGGCCTTCGGGGTCAACGACAAGACGGCGCTCCTGGTCAGCGCGGGGGTGGTCCTGGCGGTGCTCGCCGGTGGTGCCGGAGTCCTGGCCCTGCGCAGCCGTGGGGGCGGGACGGCGGCCGTCCTCCTGCTCGGCACGGTGGGTGCGCTCACAGCCGCCACGAGGCCCGACGCCGCTCCGCTGGCAGCCGTCCCGAGCCTGGCCGGTGCGGCCGCGGGCGTCGTAGCCCTGCGCGCCCTGGTGGACCGGGTCGATCCGGCACCGGCCTCCTCGCGGACCACGCGCACCTCCCCCGCAGCCGCCGGCCCGCGCAGCCCCGACCGTCGGGGGTTCCTGCGCGGAGCGCTCATGGTCACCGCCATCGCCGCCGCCTCGTCGGCGGCCGCCTCCCTCTCGGGCGGCGCGACCAAGGTGGCCACCGCCGCACGAGAAGCCCTGCACCTGCCTGCGCCGAAGCGGTCCGCCCCGCCGGTCCCGGCAGGCGCCCAGTCCCCCGTCGCCGGCGTCGGACCGGTCGTCACGCCGAACCAGAACTTCTACCGGATCGACACGGCGCTCTCGTTCCCCCGGGTCGACCCGGCGAAGTGGGCGATCCGCATCCACGGCATGGTCGAGCGCGAAGTCACCCTCACCCTCGACGACCTGCTCGCCGGCGACCTCGTCGAGGCGTACGTCACGCTGGCCTGCGTCTCGAACCCTGTCGGCGGCCGGCTCCTGGGCAACGCCCGCTGGCTCGGGCTGCCCGTCGCCGACGTGCTCACCCGGGCGGGGGTGCTGCCGGGTGCGGACATGGTCCTGTCGACGAGCGTCGACGGCTTCACGGCCTCGACCCCGTTGGCCGTGCTGCTGGACGGCCGCGACGCCCTGCTCGCGGTGGGGATGAACGGCGAGCCCCTGCCCCTGGCCCACGGGTTCCCGGTGCGCATGGTGGTGCCGGGTCTCTACGGATACGTGTCCGCGACCAAGTGGCTGGACGACCTCGAGGTCACCCGCTTCGCCGACCAGGAGGCCTACTGGACCCAGCGCGGCTGGTCACCTCTCGGGCCGGTCAAGACGTCGTCGCGCATCGAGGTCCCGCGCGACCGGGACCGCCTCTCCGTCGGCACCGTCGCCGTCGGAGGCACCGCGTGGGCGCAGCACACGGGCATCACCGGGGTCGAGGTCCAGGTCGACGACGGACCGTGGCGCCCGGCCACCGTGGCCGACGAGATCTCGGTCGACTCGTGGCGGCAGTGGTCGTTCAGCTGGGACGCTCGCGCCGGCGACCACACGCTGCGGGTACGCGCCACCGACGCGACGGGCACGACGCAGACGTCCGACGTGGCCGACGTCATCCCGGACGGTGCGACCGGGTGGCACGAGATCTCCGTGACCGTCGGCTGACGAGCGCGTCGGCCGCAGGAGAGTCGGAAGGCCGGGACGTTGGTCCCGCCCCTAGGATCCGCCCATGACACACGACGACGTGGCCGTCGCAACGGACGTCCTCCGTCCCGCCATCCAGCGTCGGCAGGTCGTGGCCTGGGCGCTCTGGGACTGGGGCTCCGCCGCCTTCAACGCCGTCGTCACCACGTTCGTGTTCACGCGGTGGCTGACCAGCGACGCCTTCATCGACCCGGCTACCGTGACCGCGGCGGACGCCGAAGGTGACGCCGGCGGGCCGGCGACCCGGCTGGTGGACAGCCTGGTGACCCAGCACTCGGCGTGGCTGGGCTGGGGGCTGACCGCCGCGGGCCTCCTGATCGCCGTGCTGGCACCGGTGGCCGGCGCACGCTCCGACGACCACGGCCGACGCCGGCTCTGGCTCGGCCTGCACACCGCGACCACGGTCGTCATCACGGCCGCGATGTTCTTCGTCCGCCCGGACGTCGACGCCCTGACCCAGAACCTGCTCCTGGGGATCTTCCTGCTGTCTGCGGGCAACATCGTCTTCGAGCTGGCCTCGGTCAACTACAACGCGACGCTGTCCCAGGTCTCGACGCCGGCAACGGTCGGCCGCATCAGCGGCATCGGCTGGGGCTCCGGCTACCTCGGCGGCATCGTCCTGCTCCTGATCCTGTTCGTGGGCTTCATCAACCCCGACGTCGGCTGGTTCGGCGTGACCGGCGCGGACGGGCTCAACATCCGCGTCGCGGTCCTGACGGCCGCCGTCTGGTTCGCCGTCTTCGCCATCCCGGTGCTGGTCGCCGTGCCCGAGGTCCCGGCCAGCGCTGCACGCGGGCGGCTCAGCTTCCTCGCCTCCTACCGCCAGCTGGGCGCCGACGTGATGACCCTGTGGAGGGACGGCCGGGACATCCTGCGGTTCCTCGTGGCGAGCGCCGTGTTCCGGGACGGGCTCGCCGGGGTGTTCACCTTCGGGGCCGTCATCGCGTCGGGCACCTTCGGCTTCAGCGCGAGCGGGGTCATCGTCTTCGCCATCGTCGCGAACGTGGTCGCCGGGATCGCCACGATGCTCGCCGGGTGGCTGGACGACCGGGTGGGCCCGAAGGCGATCATCGTGACGTCGCTCGTCGGTCTGCTCGTCGCAGGGACGATGGTCTTCGTCCTGCACGACCGCGGCCAGGGTGCGTTCTGGGTGTTCGGGCTCCTGCTGTGCGTCTTCGTCGGCCCGGCGCAGTCCTCGAGCCGGACGCTCCTGGCCCGGGTCATCCCACCGGGCCGCGAGAGCGAGGTCTTCGGGCTCTACGCCACCACCGGACGGGCAGCGAGCTTCCTGGCGCCGCTGGGCTTCGCGACCCTGATCAACCTCGGCGGCTCCCAGCACTGGGGCATCCTCGGGATCATGCTGGTCATCGGCCTGGGCCTGGCCCTCCTGCTGCCCATCAAGGCGGGTCGTCGACCCGTGCGGACGGGCCTGGTCAGCGACCGATGACGAGCTGACGACCGGACAGCACGAGCAGCACGACGCACACCCCCGCCACCGCCATGGTCAGGGCGAAGGGCAGCCGGCTGTGCGGGCGACGCACCGCCACGACACCCGCGGCCCCCGCCACGGTGACGGCCAGGGACCCTCCCCACCAGCCCCCCTGGCCGGGTGCACCGCGGGGTGCGACCACGACCACGGCGACGGCCGCCGCCAGGACGGCGGGCGCGACGAGGCTCGTCGCGGTCCGGCCCAACCGGTGCGGCAGGCCGCGTATCCCGTGCTCGGCGTCGTCCTCGAGGTCCGGCAGCACGTTCGCCAGGTGCGCCCCGACGCCCAGGAGCGCGGCGGCGCCCACCGCCCAGCCCGCCGCCTGGGGCCCGCCCGGTAGCGCCAGCACGACGAACATCGGCAGCAGGCCGAACGCAACGGCGTAGGGCAGCCAGGACCACACACCCCACTTGAGGCTGTCGTTGTACGCCCAGCCGCACGCCACGGCCGCCAGGTGCACGATGCCGGGGCGCAGCCCCACCGACAACGACAGGACCACGCAGAGCGCCGCGGCGACGAGGGCCGCGCGGCGCAGCCCGGCGGGGGTGACCAGGCCGACGACGACGGGCTTGTCCGAGCGGCCGACCACGAGGTCCCGGCCGGCGTCGATCCAGTCGTTGGACCAGCCGATGGACAGCTGACCGGTGAGCACCGCCGCCGTGACCAGCACGAGCGTCCTGCCCGGTGCCCCGACGCCGGCCGACAGGGCTGCCGCCAGGCAGGTCACCACGGCGGTGGGCCCCGGATGGCACGCGAGGGCGAACCCGCGAACCCGCCCAGCCGTCACCGCCGAACCGTAGCAAGGGCCGGATCTGCAGGGCCGTGGCACGATCACGGCATGTCACACGTGGTCCGCGTCGTGCCCGCCCTGCCGTCCTACGTGTACCCCCAGGCGGAGATCACCGCGACGATCGCACCGCTGCTCGTCGGCGCCGACAGCGAACGCCGGCACCTGGTGGACAGGCTGCACGCGGCGAGCGGGGTCAGCACGCGACACCTGGCGCTCCCGCTCGAGGCGTACCCGGCGCTCACGTCCTTCGGGGTGGCCAACGACCACTTCATCCGGCTCGGGACCGAGCTCGCCGAGCAGGCGTCCCGGGCCGCCCTCGACGACGCCGGGCTGACCGGCCAGGACGTCGACCACCTGCTCTTCACCTCCGTGACCGGCATGAGCGCACCGTCGATCGACGCCCTCCTCGTCCCGCGCCTGGGGCTGCGCGACGACGTCCGACGGATCCCGTCCTTCGGCCTGGGCTGCGTGGCCGGGGCCGCGGGGCTGGCGCGGGTCCACGACTACCTCCAGGGGCATCCGGACCAGGCCGCCCTGCTCGTCGCCGTCGAGCTGTGCTCCCTGACCGTCCAGCACGGCGACGACTCGATGGCCAACCTGGTCTCCAGCGCGATCTTCGGCGACGGCGCGGCGGCGGCGCTGCTGGTCGGCGACGACCACCGCCTCGCCCAGGGCTCGCCCCTCGCCGTGGTCGACAGCCGCAGCGTGCTCTACCCGGACACGGCCGACCAGCTCGGCTGGCACATCGGCGCGAGCGGCCTGCGCATCGTCCTGTCGGCCGCCCTGTCGGACGTGATCAGGACCCACCTGGCCGACGACGTCACGCGCCTGCTCGAGCCGCACGACCTCAAGGCGCGCGACATCACCACCTGGGTCGTCCATGCGGGCGGCCCGCGCATCATCGACGCCGTCCAGGAGGCGCTCGACCTCGACGCGACAGCGCTGGTCCGCACGCGGGAGTCGCTCGCCGAGGTCGGGAACCTGTCGTCGGTGTCGGTGCTGGACGTCCTGGCCCGGACCCTGGACGCTCCCCGCCCGGCCGCCGGCCACATGGTGCTCCTCGCCTTCGGGCCGGGCGTGAGCGCCGAGCTCGTGCTGCTGCGCTGGAAGGGTGACGCATGAGCAGCGTCCTGCTCTTCGACCTGCTCGTGGCGGCGACGGCGGGCGAGCGGGTGGCGGAGCTGGCCGTGTCGGCGCGGCACGCCCGCTGGTCGTTCGCACGCGGCGGCAAGGAGTCCGGTCGCGGCCACTTCCCGCCGATGGTCGCCCTGCACACGGGTCTCCTGCTCGCCTGCGTGCTGGAGGTGCACCTCGGGCACCGGCCGTTCGTGCCTGCTCTGGGCTGGCTCGCCCTGGGCGTGACCCTGGCGAGCCAGGCGCTGCGCTGGTGGTGCATCGCGACCCTCGGCGAGCGGTGGAACACCCGGGTGATCGTGGTCCCGGGGCTGCCGCTCGTCCACGGCGGGCCGTACCGCTGGCTCAACCACCCGAACTACGTCGCCGTGGTGGCCGAGGGCGTCGCCCTGCCTCTCGTGCACACGGCCTGGCTCACCGCCGTCACGTTCACGCTGCTCAACGCCGTGCTGCTGCTGAGGTTCCGGATCCCGGCCGAGGAGCTCGCGCTCACCGAGGCGAGCGTGGACGCGCGCCGGTGAGCGCGGTCCGCGCCGGCCGCAGCGGTCTGGACGCCGATGTGATCGTGGTGGGCGGTGGTCCGGTGGGTCTGGCCGCAGCCATCGAGTCCCGCCTGGCCGGCTGGGAGACGGTGGTCGTCGAGCCCCGGGACGGTGACATCGACAAGGCCTGCGGCGAGGGCCTCATGCCCGGCACCCTCGCGGCGCTGCACCGGCTGGACGTCGACCCGGAGGGCCACGTGCTCGCCGGCATCAGCTACCGCCATGACGGCAGGCACGTCGACCACCGCTTCCGCAGCGGCCAGGGCCGTGGTGTGCGGCGCACGACCCTCCACGCCGCGCTCCGCCGCCGGGCCGCCGACCTGGGCGTGACCTGGCTGCGCAGGCGGGTCGACGGCCTCGTCGTGAGTGACGGTGCGGTCGAGGCTGCCGGCCTGCGTGCCCGCTGGCTGCTCGGTTGCGACGGTCTGCACTCGGACGTCCGCCGCCTCGCCGGCCTGGCCGAGGCGACGTCACAGCCGGTCCTCGGCCGCCTGCGGGCACCTGAGCGGTTCGGCCTGCGACGCCACTTCGTCACCTCGCCATGGAGCGACCTCGTCGAGGTGCACTGGGGTCCGACGGCTGAGGCCTACGTCACCCCGGTGGCCGACGGGCTCGTCGGGGTCGCCCTCCTGGGCCCCCGGGGTGGTGGCTTCGGGCAGGTGCTGGCGCAGTTCCCTGAGCTCGCGGCCCGGCTCGCCGACGCCGAGCCGGCAGGGCCGGTCCGCGGCGCAGGACCGCTGCGTCAACGGACGCGCGCCCGAACGGCCGGCCCCGTGCGGCTGGTCGGTGACGCATCGGGCTACGTGGACGCCCTGACCGGCGAGGGGCTGCGGGTCGGCCTGGCCCAGGCCCGCGCGGCCGTCGCGACCCTCGACGACGCGCCCGCGTACGAGCGAGCCTGGTCCACCGCCACACGCGACTACCGCGTGCTCACCACGGGGCTGGTCGGCTGGGCGACGTCGCCAGTCCGAGGCGCCGTGGTACCGGCGGCCGTGCGGTCGCCGGCCCTCTTCGCGGCTGTCGTGGAGCGGCTGGCCCGCTGAGGACCGCTCCACAGCCGCATACCCCAGGGGGTGTCCCGATATACCCCCTTGGGTATGGACCTTCGTCCCTGTCAAGGCCCGTGGACCCTCCGTAGCGTCGAGATCGGGACGGTCGACCGCGCCCGCACCGGACGCGGCCGTACCACTCCCGACCGCTGTCGACGACTGGAGCACTGATGCGCAGGATCGTGGTTCTCGGAGCAGGGACCGCCGGGACGATGGTGGTCAACAAGCTCCGGCCCCGTCTGCCCCGCGGCGACTGGTCGATCACCGTCGTCGACCCGGAGCCGATGCACTACTACCAGCCCGGGTTCCTCTACCTCCCGTTCGGCATGTACCGCCCACGTGACGTGGTCCGTCCGCGACGACCCTCCATCACGGCAGGCGTCGACCTGGTCCAGGCCAGCGTCGACCGCGTGGACCCGGTCGAGCACGTGGTGCACCTCGAGGACGGGACCACGCTCGCCTACGACTACCTGGTCATCGCGACGGGCGTCACGCCTCGGCCGGAGGAGACGCCTGGTATGGCCGACGCCATGGGCGGGACGGTGCACGAGTTCTACACGTACGCCGGCGCCAACGCTCTCGCAGCGCGCCTCGCGGACTGGCCAGGGGGGCGTCTCGTCGTCCACGTGACCGAGATGCCCATCAAGTGCCCCGTCGCCCCCCTGGAGTTCGTCTTCCTCGCTGACTCGTTCTTCACCCGTCGCGGCATGCGCGACAAGGTCGAGCTCACCTACGTGACCCCACTGCCGGGCGCGTTCACCAAGCCCATCGCTGCCCGCTTCCTCGGCGGGATGCTCGATGAGCGGCACATCGCCCTGGAGCCGGACTTCGTGGTCGAGAGCATCGACGGGGACGCGGGAACGCTCACCTCGTTCGACGACCGGGAGGTCGGCTTCGACCTGCTCGTGACGATCCCCGTCAACATGGGCGCGGACTATGTCGGGCGGTCGGGCCTCGGCGACGAGCTGAACTTCGTCCCGGTCGACAAGAACACGCTGCTGTCGCGGACCTACGACACCATCTTCGCGATCGGCGACGCGAGCGACGTGCCGACCTCCAAGGCCGGGTCCGTGGCCCACTTCGAGGCCGAGTCGTTCGTCCCGAACTTCCTCGCCCACATCGAGGGACGGCCGATGCTCGACCGGTTCGACGGCCACGCCAACTGCTTCATCGAGACCGGGAACCGCAAGGGTCTGCTGATCGACTTCAGCTACGACGTCGAGCCGCTGCCGGGTGTCTACCCGCTGCCGGTCGTCGGGCCGCTGCGCCTGCTGCGCGAGAGCCGCCTGAACCATCTCGGCAAGCTCGCGTTCCGCTGGATCTACTGGCACCTCCTG
>DASXVR010000071.1:0-8824 GCA_036504175.1 Actinotalea sp.
TCGATCCTGCGGGCGGTCCACGCCGTGCCGATCAGGCCCATGGCCGTCAGGTACGCCACGTGGACCACCATGCCGACGCCGACCTGGCCGAGCATGAGGTCCCGCACCATCGCGACCCCGTGGTAGAGCGGCGTCGCCTGGACGACCCACTGAAGCGCAGGCGGGTAGGTGGCCAGCGGGTAGAACGTCGCCGAGAACAGGAACATGGGCAAGATGGCGAGCTGGACGTAGTCGAAGTCGCCCCAGGTGCGCATGTAGGTCGTGGTCGCCATGCCGATCGAGGCGAAGGCCCAGCCGATGAGGCTGGCCGCCGGGACCGCCAGCAGGGCCACCGGCGAGGTGACGGCTCCGGCGAGCGCCGAGACGAGCAGGAACGCCGCCGAGTAGACGAGCCCACGCAGCAGGGCCCACACGATCTCCCCGACGGCCACGTCGCGAGGGCCGAGGGGCGTGGCCAGCACGGAGTCGTAGAGCTTGGCGTACTTGAGCTTGAAGAAGACGTTCGTGGTCGAGTCGAAGATCGCACCGTTCATCGCGGACGCCGCCAGCAGCGCAGGAGCCACGAACACGACGTACGGGACCAGGCGGCCGTTGCCCGCGTCCACCCTCCCGACCAGGGCGCCGATGCCGACGCCCATCGAGAACAGGAAGAAGACAGGCTCGAAGAACCCGGACAGGATGATCGACCACGTTCGTCGGGAGGAGCGGTAGTTGCGCTCGACGAGCATGCGCGCCATGCCGGCTCCGGCCGGGAGCGGCAGGCCGCGCGCCAGCCGGTGCGCGAGGGACCCGGCCACGGGTTCAGCGAGAGTGACGGTCGGACCGCCGGGGCGCTCGAGCACTAGACCACCATCCGACGGCGCAGCACCCGCACCGACAGGAGGCAGCCGGCGACGAGCCAGGCGCCGATGTACGCGACATGGCCGAGAACCGGCCCGGGCGTCGCGGTACCGAGCACCAGCGATCGGCAGGCGTCCACCGTGTGCCACAGCGGCGTCGCCCAGGCGACGGGCTGCAGCCAGCCCGGGAGCTGCTCGATCGGGAAGAAGGTTCCCGAGAAGAGTGACATCGGCATGACGACGAACCGGAACATCAGCACGATGCCCTGGTCGTTGGTCAGGGACGCGGAGTAGGCGTAGCTGCAGGCCGCGAACGCCATCCCGCCGAGCACGGCGACCACGATGGCCAGCAGCCCCCAGGGCGAGCGCACGGTGCCCAGCAGCGCCGCCACGGCGAAGAAGACCACCGACGCGATGCCGACGCGCACCAGGACGAACGCCAGGTGGCCCATGACGACGTCACGGACCTTGAGGGGTGTCGCGAGCATCCCGACGTAGATGGGCTGCCACTTGATCGAACCGAGGACGGAGAAGGTGGTCTCCCCCGCTGCGACCTGCAGAGCCGTCGCCGCGAGCACTCCCGGGGCGATGAACACGACGTAGGGCACGCCGCCGATGCCACCGCTCGCCCGGTCCACGAGCAGACCGAGACCGAAGCCCATGCCGGCCAGGTAGAGCAGTGGGGACAGGAAGCTCGAGATGGCCGTCCCGAGCCACACCCGGCGGTACTTCAGCAGCCAGTGGGCAGCCACCGACCGCCAGCCTCCGGCGACGGCGGGGACCGTGGCGGTGTCGAGAGCCGAGGTCGTCACGGTCAGTCCACCAGCGTCCGGCCGGTCAGGTGGAGAAACACGTCCTCCAGGGTCGAGCGGCGCACCAGCGACGAGAGGGGACGCAGCCCACGCCGCAGGACCTCGACCTGCGCCGCCTCCCCGTCCTCGGTGTAGAGGAGCAGCCGGTCGGGCAGGACCTCGATCCGCGTCGCGAGGTCCCTCACGTCGGCGACGTGGTGGGCGTGGTCGTCGGCGTCGAAACGCAGCTCGAGCACCTCTCGCGTGGAGTGCTCGCGGATGAGCGCCTGCGGGGAGCCCTGCGCGACGATCCTGCCGTGGTCCATCACGACCAGCCTGTCGCACAGCTGCTCGGCCTCGTCCATGTAGTGCGTCGTCAGGACGAGCGTGACGCCCTCGCGCTTGAGCCGGAACAGACGGTCCCACAACACGTGGCGCGCCTGCGGGTCCAGCCCGGTGGTGGGCTCGTCGAGCAGGAGGATCTGCGGGTCGTTGACCAGGGCACGGGCGATCGTCAGGCGGCGCTTCATCCCGCCCGAGAGCGGCTCGACGAGCGACCCGGCGCGCTCGGTCAGCTGGGCGAACTCCAGCAGCTCGGTCGCCCGCCGGCGCACCTGCGAGCGCGAGAGGCCGAAGTAGCGTCCGTAGACCCACACGTTCTCCTCGACCGTGAGCTCCTCGTCGAGCGTGTCCCGCTGGGGCACCACGCCCAGACGCGCGCGGATCTGCGGGCCGTGGAGAGCCGGGTCCATGCCGAGGATGCGCAGGGTGCCCGCCGTGGGAGGCGAGACGCAGCCGATCATCCGCATCGTCGACGACTTCCCGGCGCCGTTGGGGCCGAGGAACCCGAACGCCTCGCCCGCCTCGACGTGGACGTCGATGCCGTCGACAGCGGTGAAGTCGCCGAAGGTCTTGACCAGTCCTCTGGCCTCGATCAGAGGTGTTGATGCGGCAGGCACGGCGCGACGCTACCGGCCCGGTCCGACACGGTCGTGCGATTTCCTCATCGACCGGACGCCCGGGGCTGGCGGGTGAGCGAGCCCCACCGTTCGGACGGGGGCACCTGCATCGCGTCGCACAGGGCGCGCCAGACCAGCCGAGGGTCCTCGCCGTCCTCGAGCGCCCGGACGCTGGTGCGGTCGCCGAGCGGGCCGAGCACCTGGTCGCGGGTGAGGGTACGACCGAGGGGACCGAGGACGTCGTCGACGAGCTCCCAGAACTCGCTGTAGCGCATCGGGACAGCCTGCCATGGCTCATCGGCTCGACCCACCGGATGTCGGAGGTTCCGACCACAATGGCCGGGTGCCCATCGCCGAGGACGACGCGCTCGCCGGCTTCTCCGCGCCCACGCGCGCCTGGTTCGCGGGTGCGTTCGAGCAGGCGACAGCCGCGCAGGCCGGCGCGTGGTCGGCGATCAGTGCCGACCAGCACGCTCTCGTCGTGGCACCGACCGGCTCGGGCAAGACCCTCGCCGCCTTCCTCTGGGCCCTCGACGGGCTCCTGACGGAGCAGCCCTCCGACGACCCGTCCGAGCGCTGCCGCGTGCTGTACGTCTCACCGCTGAAGGCACTCGCGTCCGACGTCGAGCGCAACCTCCGCTCGCCGCTCGTCGGCATCCGGCAGGCGGCCACGCGTATGGGCTTGCGCATCCCTGAGGTCACGGTGGGGATACGCACCGGCGACACCCCGCCGAACGAGCGGCGCACGTTCGCGACCCGCCCGCCGGACATCCTCATCACGACCCCGGAGTCGCTCTTCCTCGTACTCACGTCGGGTGCCCGGGCGGGCCTGACCGGTGTGCGCACGGTGATCGTCGACGAGATCCACGCCGTCGCCGGCACCAAGAGGGGTGCCCACCTGGCGGTGAGCCTCGAACGTCTCGACGCCCTGGTCGAGGCGACGTCGCAGGCGGGTTCCCCGCGGCGGCCGCCGCAGCGGATCGGCCTGTCTGCCACGGTGCGGCCCGTCGAGACGGTCGCGCGCTTCCTGTCGGGCACACGCTCGGTCGCAGACGGGGGCCGCCCCGTCGTGGTGGTCCAGCCGCCGTCGACCAAGCGCATCGAGGTGTCGGTGGTGGTGCCGGTGCCCGACCTCGCAGACCTGCGGTCGGTCACCGCGCCGGCGGAACCCTCAGCACCGGACCCCGCCCTCGCGGGTCAGGCGGCGGCGGGGCCCGCGCGGCCGTCGATCTGGCCGCACGTCGAGGAGCGGGTGGTCGACCTGGTGGCGGCCCACCGCTCGACGCTGGTCTTCACCAACTCGCGGCGTGGCGCCGAGCGCCTGACCGCCCGCATCAACGAGGTGTGGGCTGCTCGCAACGGCGAGGCGGTCCTGGACGTCGGCGCCCTCCAGCCCGCCGAGGTCCTGGCCCAGTCGGGCAGCTCAGCGGGGATCGACACGGCAGACCCGACCGCGGTCCTCGCGCGCGCCCACCACGGCTCGATGAGCCGCGCGGAGCGCACCCGCACCGAGTCCGAGCTGAAGGCCGGGCTGCTGCCGGCCGTCGTCGCGACCTCGTCGCTCGAGCTCGGGATCGACATGGGCGCTGTCGACCTGGTCATCCAGGTCGGGTCGCCGCCCTCCGTGGCGTCAGGCCTCCAACGTGTGGGGCGCGCGGGCCACCAGGTCGGGGCGGTGTCCCGCGGAGTGGTGTTCCCCACCTACCGCGGTGACCTCGTCCCGGCGGCCGTGATCGCCCAGCGCATGCGCGAGGGCCTGATCGAGCACCTGCGGATCGTCAGCAACCCCCTTGACGTGCTCGCCCAGCAGATCGTCGCCATGGTGGCCGTCGAGGACTGGGACCTGGACGACCTCCTGGCGGTGCTGCGCCGCTCGGCACCGTACGCCGACCTCGGCGACGCCACGTTCCGCGCCGTCCTGGACATGCTCGCGGGCCGCTACCCGTCCGAGGACTTCGCCGAGCTGCGCCCACGGGTGGTCTGGGACCGCACCCGCGGCGTGGTGTCGGGGCGGCCGGGTGCTCTGCGGCTGGCCGTCACCAGCGGCGGCACCATCCCCGACAGAGGGCTCTACGGGGTGTTCCTGGCGACCGGGTCCGAGCCCACCGCGGCGGCCACCGACGCCGAGGTGGGCGCGGGAGGGACGCGAGCACGCGGGGGGAAGCGCGTGGGTGAGCTCGACGAGGAGATGGTCTACGAGTCCCGGGTGGGCGACACCTTCACGCTCGGGTCGAGCACGTGGCGGATCGAGGACATCACGCCTGACCGGGTGCTGGTCACGCCGGCACCGGGGCTTCCCGGTCGCCTCCCGTTCTGGAAGGGCGACGCGCCGGGACGCCCGGCCGAGCTCGGCCGCGCGCTGGGCGGCTGGGTCCGCGGCCTGGCCGCCGCCACCCCGGACGCCGCGCGCGCCGAGGTCCGAGCCGCCGGCCTCGACGAGTGGGCCGCCGACAACCTCGTGTCCTACCTCTCGGAGCAGCGGGCAGCCACCGGGCAGGTTCCGGACGACACCACGATCGTCGTCGAGCGCTTCCGCGACGAGATCGGTGACTGGCGCATCGTCGTGCACTCGCCGTACGGGGCCCGCGTCCACGCACCCTGGGCCCTCGTCCTGGCGGCCCGCCTGCGTGAGCGGTACGGCGTCGACGCCGCGGCGCTCCACTCCGACGACGGGATCGTGCTGCGGCTGCCGGACATGATCGCCTCCGGCTCTGCGTCGTGGGACACCGCGTCCGCACGCTGGGAGGAGCCCGACGAGGGACCGGCGCTCGAGCTCGCAGACCTGCTCATCGAGGCCGACGACGTCGCCACGTCCGTCCGGGCCGAGCTCGGCGGCTCCGCCCTGTTCGCCGCCCGGTTCCGCGAGGCTGCGGCGCGAGCACTCCTGCTCCCCCGCCGGCGGCCGGACCGCCGCCAGCCGCTCTGGCAGCAGCGCCATCGGTCGGCCCAGCTGCTGTCCGTGGCCGCGCAGTTCCCCGACTTCCCGATCCTGCTCGAGGCGGCACGCGAGTGCCTCCAGGACGACTTCGACGTCGCGGCCCTGACCGACCTGATGCGCGACGTCGAGGCCCGCCGGGTCCGCGTCGTCGAGGTCACGACCGCGTCCCCGTCCCCGTTCGCGCAGTCGCTGCTCTTCGGCTACACGGCCCAGTTCCTCTACGACGGCGACGCTCCTCTGGCCGAGCGTCGAGCCGCCGCCCTGACCCTCGACCCGACGCTGCTGGCGGAGCTGCTGGGTCAGTCCGGTGCGTCCCAGCTCGCCGACCTCCTCGACCCTGACGCCGTCCTGCTGGCCGAGGCCGAGCTCATGGCCACCGCCCCGGAGCGGCAGGCGCGGCACCGTGAGGACGTCGCCGACCTCCTGCGTCGGCACGGTCCGCTCACGGTGGACGACGTGCTCGCCCGCACCCGTCCAGAGGTACGGCCCGAGGTGGCCACCTGGCTGGACGAGCTGCGCGACCGGCGACGGGCGATCATGGTCCGGATCTCCACGTCCGGCGCGGCCGAGCACTGGGCTGCGGTGGAGGACGCCGGCCGCCTGCGCGACGCGCTCGGGGTGGCCCTCCCCGTCGGCGTGCCCGAGGCGTTCACCGAGGTCCTGCCGGACCCGTGGGGAGACCTCGTCCGACGCCACGCGCGCACCCACGGCCCGTTCACGGTCGCGGAGGTCGCCCATCGGTTCGGGGTCGGGGTGGCACCCGCCCTCGACGTGCTGCAGCGCTTGGAGCAGGCCGGTGTGGTCGCCTCGGGCCGCCTGCGACCGGACGTCCTCGGCGGGACGGGTGAGGACTGGTGCGACACCGAGGTGCTGCGGATGCTGCGGCGCCGGTCCCTGGCGGCGCTCCGCGCCGAGGTCGAGCCGGTCCCCCAGGCGGCGCTCGGGGTGTTCCTGCCGCGGTGGCACGGCGTGCTCGAGCACCAGATGCCCCTCGGCGAGCCGGCGCCACCCGGCGGGCGGGGCGCCCACCAGGAGCGCGATGCCGCGGCGCGGCCCCCGGCCCGTCGCCCCGGCGGCGTCGACCGGCTGGCACGGGTCGTCGAGCAGCTGGCCGGCGCCGTGCTACCCGCCTCCGCCCTGGAGACGCTCGTCCTGCCGGCAAGGATGGACGGGTACACCCCGGCGATGCTCGACGAGCTGACCTCAGCCGGCGAGGTCCTCTGGTCGGGACATGCGGCGCTCGCAGGACGGGACGGCATGGTGAGCCTGCACCCCGCGTCCACCGCCGACCTGACCCTGCGACCGGCCCCGGAGGACGCCTCGGAACCACCGCGCACCCCGGTCCACCGGGCTGTGCTCGAGGCGCTGGCGGCCGGCGGCGCCTACTTCATCGACGGGCTGGCCACGCGTGTGCGCGAGCTGGTCGCGAACGACGACGAGGCGACAAGCGCGGGGCTGGTCCCGACGGGCGCCGTCGTCGACGCCCTCTGGGACCTCGTCTGGGCAGGGCTGGTGACCAACGACGGCTTCGCGGTGCTACGCGCCCGGCTCGGCGGCGCCGGCCCGTCACGCACGGCTCGCAGCAGCGGCACGACGGCGCACCCGGTCCGCCGGGCGGTCCCGCGCGGCCGCAGCCTCGGTACGGGTCTGTCCCTGCGGCCGGGTCGCCCAGGATCAGGTCAGGCCATCGTGCGCCCTGACGCCGGGGGGCGATGGTCGCTGCTCCCTCTGCGAGAGCCCGACCCGACGGTGCGCGCCCATGCCACCGCCGCCCAGCTGCTCGACAGGCACGGGATCCTGACCAGGGCGGTCGCACCGTCCGAAGGGCTTGGTGGGCAGTTCGGCACGGTGTACCGGGTGCTGTCCGCACTCGAGCAGGCCGGACAGGTACGGCGCGGCTACTTCGTCGAGCACCTCGGCGGCTCGCAGTTCGCGCTCCCCGCGGCCGTGGACCAGGTCCGCGAGGACGCGCGCTCGGTGGCCGGGGTCTGGTCGGACAGCGACCCGGTCGGATCGTCGTCCGGGCCGCAGGAGTCGGTGCCCTGCGTCCTGCTCGCGGCGACCGATCCGGCCAACGCGTACGGTGCCGCCCTCGCGTGGCCCGATGTGGCAGCCGGCCCGGACACGTCGCCCGCGCGCCATCGGCCCGGACGCAAGGCCGGCGCCGTCGTCGTGCTGGTCGGCGGCGCCCTCGTCCTCTATGTGGAGCGCGGAGGTCGGACGTTGTTGTCCTTCACCCAGGACGCCGCGGCACTGAGGGCTGCTGCACGGCTCCTCAGCCGGACAGCCGAGAGCGGGCGGCTCGGACGGCTGCTGGTCCAGCGGTTGGACGGAGCCGACGTCCTCGACCGCACGACCCTCGACACCCCGGTGGCCCAGGCCCTCGCCGAGGCCGGGTTCGGCACGACGCCGCGCGGCCTGCGGCTGCGCACCCCCAGTCCGGCCCGCTGATGCCCGAGGGTGACATCCTGCGTCGCACCGCGGTGACCCTGAGCGCGGCGCTGGACGGGTCGGTCGTGGTGGCAGCGGAGCTCCGATGGCCGTCGGTGGCCGCGGTGGACCTGTCCGGTCGGACCATCCTGTCGACGCACTCGTACGGCAAGCACCTCTTCACGCGCTTCGACGACGGCCGGACCGTTCACAGCCACCTGCGGATGGAGGGGTCCTGGCGACTTCGTCCGAACACGGACACACCGACGCGGGCATCGCTGGCCTCACTGGCCCGGAACCCGTTCGACCGGGCCGTCATCGCCACGGAGCACTGGACGGCCATCGGTCATCGGCTCGGCATGCTGGACGTGGTGCCGACCAGGGATGAAGGAACGCTCATCGCGCACCTCGGGCCGGACCTGCTCGCCGACGACTTCCCCGGCGTGGGCCTGCCCGAGGCACTGAGGCGCTTCGCCGAGCAGGGATCGACCCCCGTGGCGGAGGTCCTTCTGGACCAGCGCGTGGTGGCGGGCATCGGGACGATCTACATGGCTGAGTCGCTCTTCGCCCGGCGGCTCTGGCCGTGGACTCCTGCGGACCAGCTGGCCGATCCGGCATCCCTGCTCATGACGGCGCGCGTGCTGATGGAGCGGAGCGTCGCCGCTCAGCACGGGACTGGCTCCGACAACGACCCCTGGGTGGTCCGGTCGGTCCACGGCCGCCGCTCACGACCGTGCCGACGCTGCGGTACGCCCGTCGTCGAAGGTCAGGCAGGAGTCCCACCGATGGAGCGGCCGGTCTTCTACTGCCCGGCATGCCAACGCCCGGACTGACCGGGCGGGCCTGTCAGCCGGGCGGGTCCGTCAG
>DASXVR010000072.1:0-2810 GCA_036504175.1 Actinotalea sp.
GACCGACGGCTCGCCCACCCCTGCCTCGCCGGTGAGCACGATCCCGTTGCCCGTCGACCCGCCGCGCAGCTCCTTCGCCAGCGACCGCAGCATCCCGTCGATCCCCTGCCGAGCCGCCGCGACCGCGGGCGTGACGTCACCCTCCGGCGAGCGCGACACCGTGACCACGCGGCCGCCGGGCGCGAGCCTGCGCAGCACGCCGGCCACCCGGAGCATCGGCTCACCCAGCTCGGCGGGAGCGCGGACCTCCGTGAGCACCACCACGACAGCGGCGAACCGCTCGTCCGCGCCTCCGTGTCGGTGGACGTCGACGTCCCACTCGAGCAGCTGCGACGCCAGCGCGCCCGCATCCGCCTCGGAGGCCGCGTCGTTGAGCACGAGCAGCGGCCCGCTGACCAGCGGCTCGCCCGGTGTGTACCGGCGCAGCGGCGACGGCCGCGGGAGCCCGAGCTTCTTGGCGACGGTCTTCGTGAACCCGGAGTTCACCAGGTCCAGATAGGTGTCGGTCATGCTGCCTCCAGGATCGCGACGACGCCCTGCCCACCGGCGGCGCAGATGGAGATGAGACCGCGGCCCGAGCCCTTCTCGGCCAGCAGCTTGGCGAGCGTGGCGACGATGCGCCCGCCCGTCGCGGCGAAGGGGTGCCCGGCTGCGAGCGACGACCCCGCCACGTTGAGCTTCGACCTGTCGATCGACCCGAGTGCCCCCGGGAGCCCGAGACGCTCCCGGCAGTACTCCTCGCTCTCCCAGACCTGCAGGACGCCGGCGACCGTGGCCGCGAACGCCTCGTGGATCTCGTAGAAGTCGAAGTCCTGCAGGGTCAGCCCGTTGCGCTCGAGCAGCCGTGGCACCGCGTGGGCACCGGCCAGGAGCAGCCCGTCCCGCCCGTGCACGAAGTCCACAGCGGCGGCCTCGGCGTCGACGAACGCCGCCAGCGGTCGTAACCCGCGCCGCGCCGCCCACTCGTCGTCGGCGAGCAGCACCGTCGCGGCACCGTCGGTGAGGGGAGTCGAGTTGCCGGCCGTCATGGTCGCGGGCGCGCTGAGCCGGGTGCCGAACACCGGGCTCAACGAGGCGAGCTTCTCCAGGGACGTGTCGGCGCGCAGGTTCTGGTCGCGGGTCAAACCGCGGTACGGGGTGATCAGGTCGTCGAAGAAGCCGCGCTCGTAGGCGGCCGCCAGGTTCTGGTGGCTGGCCAGGGCGATCGCGTCCTGCTCCTCACGGGTGATGCCCAGAGCGGCGGTGGTCAGCGCCTGGTGCTCGCCCATCGACAACCCGGTGCGCGGTTCGCTCGTGGTGGGCGCGGACGGCGCGAGGTGGCTGGGGCGGATGTGGCTGATCGCGGCGAGCTTCTGCTGCGGCGTCTTGGCGCGCGCCAGGTCGAGCAGGGCCCGGCGCAGGGGCTCGCTCACGACGACGGGAGCGTCCGACGTCGAGTCCACCCCGGAGGCGATGCCTGAGTCGATCTGCCCCAGCCGGATCTTGTTGGCCAGCCCGACGACGGTCTCGAGCCCGGTCGCGCACGCCTGCTGCAGGTCGTACGCGGGTGTCTCGGGCGAGAGCGCCGAGCCGAGCACGGCCTCACGCGTCAGGTTGAAGTCCTTGGAGTGCTTGAGCACCGCACCGCCGGCGACCTCCCCGATGCGCTCACCGGCGAGCCCGAACCGCGCGACGAGCCCGTCGAGCGCCGCGGTCAACATGTCGAGGTTGCTCGAGCGCACGTAGGCACCGCCCGCCCGGGCGAAGGGGATGCGGTTGCCCCCGACGATCACGGCCCGTCGCAGCCCGGGGTCGGGCCGCCTCGCGTCCTCACGTCCGGTGGCCTCGGGGGTGGTGCTGGGCGGTACCGCCATGGCGGGGTCCTCTCGTCGTCGTCGACTGCCGCGCAAGATCGGGACGTACGTCCCTGGAATCGGATCTCCAGACGAAGTATGTCTGACACCCACAGTACCTGATACCGTCGGTCTCGTGAGCCAGGTCACACCACCCGGAGAGCACGACGTCGAGGCCCCCGCCGTCGACGGCCGCTCCACGCGCTGGGACGACCACCGGACCACCCGCCGCGCCGAGCTCGTCCACGCGGCTCGCCGCGCCGTGCACCGCGAGGGACCCGACGTCTCGATGGAGGACATCGCTGCCGCCGCGGGGACCTCGAAGTCGATCTTCTACCGGTACTTCACCGACAAGACGGGCCTGCAGGTCGCCGTCGGCGAAGCGGTCGTCGCCCAGATGCACACGGCGCTCGACGAGGCGGCCCGCTCCGCCGGCACCCCGCGCGAGGCCCTCCGCTCGATGATCGACACCTACCTCGAGATGGTCGAGGGCTCGCCGAACGTCTACCGGTTCGTCACCCGGCCGGTGTCGGAGGACGCCTCGGTGCCCCTGAGCCACTTCCTCGACGCCGTCGCGGCGTTGGTCGCCCGCCCGTTCGCGCGGGTGATGACCGCCGGCACCCGCGACCCCGGCCTGGCCGACGTCTGGGCTGCCGGCGCCGTGGGCTTCATCCGCGGGTCCGGGGAGTGGTGGCTCACGCACCGGGACGACGACGGCGTCCCCACCCGCGAGGAGCTCACCGACCGGATGACCGGCTGGCTCTGGGCCGGCCCCGTGAGCGCCCTCGCCCGCCAGCGCACCGACACCAGCACCCCGACCAGTACCCCGACCCACCTCACCGTCGAGGAGACCCGATGACCACCCTGAGCGCCAAGCGACCTGCGCCGACCCGCCCGACCGAGCCGCGGCTGGACCGGGACGTCGTCGAGGAGGCGCTGCTCGGCCGCTGGGCGGACATCCGGCGCTCGGCCCGGGAG
>DASXVR010000073.1:0-3287 GCA_036504175.1 Actinotalea sp.
TCGCCACCGCTCGGTGACCGTCAGCGGCGTGTGCAGGGTCATCCAGTAGAGCAGGTTGGTGAGCTGGCACATGCCGCCACCGACGCCGGCGGCCATGCGCCCGTGGTCCAGGACCAGACCGTCGAGGAATCCCCGGCGCCGAGTCGGGCGACCCACGTGACGCCAGAAGGAGAACGACGCGCCTGGGGCGAGGACGAGCCCGTCGAGGCAGGACGCCGCGAGCGCGAGGTTGACCCGCTTGTTCCGCTGGAGCTCTGGGTCCAGCCCTGCGAGGGGGCGCATGAGGGGCGTCGCGTGCCGCGCAGCCTCGAACGGCGCGAGGTCGGACGAACTCCGGGGGAGTCGGCGCCAGGTCCGGGATCTGCGCCACTGGACCTCGCGCCGAAGCCGTCGTGCCACCGGTGCGGCGAGCCGTCTGACAGCAACCTGCACGGCGTCAGCCCTCGAGCGGCTCGGGCTGACCGCCGGTTGCCTTGTCGATGAGCGTGCGACCGCCGAGAGGAGCCTTGAGGGTGACCGCGAGGGAGTCCTGGCAGCCGTCGCCAGGATTGCGTCGCGTCGAGGTCACCCCGATCGTCACGGTGGTCTCCGACTCGACGACCTCCGCCTGCGGGTCGCCGTTGCACGTGTCGACCCAGAGGTGGACGACGTCGTCGTCCACCGACCATCCGATGATGGGCTGCGGTCCGCGCCCTTCGGCGGGTGTGCATGCCGCCAGGAGAAGGATGGTCGCGACGACGCCTGTCGCGCGACTCGCCCGACGCCTCGTCGCCATGCGGTAGCCGCCCCTCATCGGACTCCTCCGAACGCTACCGACGCGGCACGCTCGGCGGGCCAGAAAGCGGGCGCCGATTCCAGGGACCGTCGTAGCCGGGCGTTCATCGCCCCGCCATGGCCGCTCCCACCGCTCGGAGGTTGCTAGCGTCTGGGCGGATGGACATCGATCAGCGAGTCGAGGCTTACCTCGCCGGTCAGCCCGAGCCCAAGCAGGCCGACCTTCGGCAGATTCACGCGCGCGTGCTGGCGGAGTTCCCCGGGTGCCGGCTGTGGTTCAGCGACGGCACCGACGAGGCCGGCAAGGTCGTGGCCAACCCCAGCATCGGCTACGGGGGCTACACCATCCACTACGCCGACGGGTCGTCGCGCGAGTTCTACCGGATAGGCCTGAGCGCCAACACCACCGGGATCTCGGTGTACGTGCTTGGGCTCGACGACAAGACCTACCTGGCCCGCACCTACGGACCTTCCATCGGCAAAGCCAGCGTCACGGGCTACTGCATCAAGTTCAAGCGCCTCTCGGTCATCGACGCCGACGTCCTCCAGGCGTCCATCCGACACGGCATGACCCTCGATCAGATCGGCTGAGCGCTGCCATCGGCGTGGTCGGGTCACTCGACGTGAGCAGGGATCTCACTTTCGTGGTCTTGCCGGTGTCGGCGGGACGCTGCACGCTGTAGCCCTCGTCCGGACGGAGGGCTCCATGGGCAAGCTGATCTACGCGGCCAACATCTCGCTGGACGGGTTCCTCGAGGACGAGACGGGTTCTTTCGACTGGTCTGTCCCTGACGAGGACGTGCACGCGTTCTGGAACGAGCACGAGCGGCACATCGGCACGTCGCTCTACGGACGACGCATGTACGAGACCATGCGCGTCTGGGAGAGCGACGACTGGCTGGCGGACGAGCCGCCGGTGGTCCGCGAGTACGCCGACATCTGGCGTGACACCGACAAGATCGTCTACTCCTCAACGCTGACCCACGTCTCGACCGCGCGGACGACGATCGAGCGGACCTTCGAGCCGGAAGCGGTGCGACGGCTGAAGGAGACGTCCGGCTCGGACCTGAGCATCGGAGGCGCGGGGATCGCGGCGGAGGCCTTCCGGCACGGTCTGGTCGACGAGACCGTGCTCCTCCTCTGCCCGGTGCTCGTGGGCGGCGGCAAGCCGGCACTGCCCCGTGGCGTCCGACTCGACCTCGAGCTGCTGGACCAGCGACGATTCGACAACGGCGTGCTCTACGTGCGCCACGCGGTCCGGAATCCCGCCTGACGTGAGCAGCACGCTCAGCTCGGCGCCACTCGACTCCGTGCGGCGACACCACGGGCGGCGGCACTGGCTGACGGCTCTGGAAGCCCAGGACGGGGACCTCTAGAGTCCGAGTAGGACACGGCAGTTCAGGAGTTCCACGATGCCGGAGATCGCAGCGAACGGCGTACGGCTCCACTACGAGGTTGCCGGCGACGGCCCACCCCTGGTCTTCGTCCACGGCATGTGCGGGCGCGGTGCGGTGTGGGCCGGCCAGGTGGACCGACTCTCGGACTCCTTCACGTGTGTCACGTACGACCGGCGCGGTCACGGCGCCAGCTCCGACGGCGACGAGCCGCACACCGTCCCGCTGCACGGTGACGACTTCGCGGCGCTGGTCCGAGCGCTCGACCTAGCGCCTGTCGTCCTGGTCGGCTCCAGCGGAGGAGCGCGCATCGGGCTGGACGTGGTTCTGCGCCACCCGGGCGTGCTGGCTGGCGCGGTGCTGTCCGAGCCACCGGTGTTCTCGCTGGACCCTGAGCGTGGCCGCGCGTTCATGGGCGCGGTCGTGCCTGCGGTGCAGCCCAGACTGGACGCAGGGGACCTGCGCGGCGCGGTCGATGCCTTCTTCGAGGTCGTGTGTCCGGGGCTGTGGCGCCAGCTCGACGAGGGGGGCAAGGAGCCGTACCGAAGCAGCGGCCCCATGCTCGTTGCCGACCTCGGTCAGCCGCCCTTGACCGTGACGCCGGAGGACCTGGCGGAGGTCCGACTGCCGGTCCTGGCCATCGCCGGCACGCAGAGCGACGCGTTCCTGCGGGCGACGCCGCGGGCGATCGCCTCCCAGGTCCCGTCGGCCCGGCTGCTGGAGCTCGCGGAGTGCGGGCATGTGACCTACGCGGAGCAGCCGGATGCGTTCGCCGACGCGGTGCGGACCTTCGCGGGCAGCGTCTTCGCCGGCGCGCCGACAGGCCGATAGCCAGCGGCTCGGCAGGGCGGGACGTTCACTCCCGAGCACCACGATGGTCGTCCCCACCCTGCGCGTGCCGATGGCACACCTCGGCGTGGGCTGCCGTCCTCGTCTCAGCGCGCTCCCAGCCGTCGGCCGAGGTCGCCGGCGGCCCTTCCCACCAGCGCCGCGATCCGCGCCCTGGCCTCGTCGTCGACGTCCTCGGCGCGAAAGGTGACGGCGATGCCGGCGACGGGGCGTCCCGTGTGGTCCAGCGCCGCCTGCCCGACCGACGCCAGGCCCGGTGTCACCTCGCCG
>DASXVR010000074.1:0-12953 GCA_036504175.1 Actinotalea sp.
GGCGAGGCCTCGGCGGGGACCCTGCGCTACCTGCTCGCGCTGCCGGTCTCGCGGACGCGGCTGCTGGCGGTGAAGGCGACGGCGACCCTGATGTTCGTGGGCGCCGCGGTGATGGGCATCGCCGTGATGGCCCTTGCCACGGGGGCGGTCTACTTCGGCCTGCACCCGGTCGCGCTGCTCTCCGGGAGCACCGTGCCGCTCTCCGAGGGCCTGGTCCGGATGGCTGGGGTCGCCGTCTTCGTCGCGCTCTCGCTCACCGGGCTGGTCGCCGTCGGGTTGTTCTTCTCGACGCTGACCGAGGTGCCCGTCGGGGCGATGGCCGGGACCGTCGTGGTCGCGATCGTCTCCGCGGTGCTCGACACCCTGCCGCAGCTCGCCGCGATCCACCCGTGGCTGCTGACGCACCACTGGCTCGACTTCGCCGAGTTCCTGCGCATCGAGGTCGACTGGGGCGTCCTCGCCTCGGGCATGGCCGTCCAGGCGGCCTGGGTGGCGCTGTTCGGCGCCCTGGCCTGGAGCCGGTTCACCACCGCCGACGTCAGCTCCTGACGGCGGCGGCCGACACCGGGCACCGCGCCGGCAGGGTCAGCCGAGCGCCCCGGAGACGGTCCGGAGCACCGCGTCGCGGACCTCGTCGAAGGTCCGCTCCGGCTGGAACGCGAGCCACTCCAGGCCGGCCACGAGCGTCGCACCGAAGATCGCGCTGCCCACCAGGTCGGCATCGGCGGCCCGCCCGCCCGAGGACACCGCGTCGGTGAACAGCCGCATCGAGTCCTGCCGGACCAGGCTGATCGACGCCTGCCAGTCCCTGCCGGTCCGGAAGACCTCCGCCGCGATGACCTTGGCGAACGCGGGGTTGTCGTGCACCTGGGTCAGCAGCTCAGCGACCAGCGCCGCCAGCGCCTCCTTGCCGGTGAGGCCCTCGGCGGACCGGCGCAGACCGTCGGTCAAGCCAGTGACGCCCTCGGTGATGACGGCGCTGAACAGGTCCGTCTTCGAGCCGAAGTTGTAGTACACCGAGCCCTTCGCGACCCCCGCCGCCTCCGCGATGTCGTCCACGGAGGTGGCGGTGAAGCCCCGTTCCGCGATGAGCGCCACCGCGGCGTCGATGATGTGGCGTCGGGTGGTCACAGCCGGAAGCCTCTCAGATCTCCAGGGCCGGGTGCAGGCGGGCGAGCGTCCACGTGCGCATCCGGCCGGCCCGCCACGAGGTCACGGCGAGCGACCCGACGAGCACCACGAGGAGGTAGACGACCGCCAGGACGAGGCGGCCGTCGGCACCGCCGGTGATGACCAGCCGGAGCCCGTCCACCGCGTAGCTCATCGGCAGCAGCGGGTGGATCACGTGGAAGAACGTGGGCGTGGTCTCGACCGGGTAGGTGCCACCCGACGACGCGAGCTGGAGCATGAGCAGGGCCAGGATGATCACCTTGCCGGCCGCGGGGCCGAAGACGGCGTTGAGCATCTGCTGCAGGGCCAGGAAGGTCAGTGCGATCAGGCAGGTGAACGCGATGGTGCCTGCGACGCTCGCCATCTGCAGGCCGACGCCCACGTGGATCACCGCGAGCATGACGGCCACCTGCGCGAGGCCGATGACGGCTGCGGGGAGGTAGCCGGCGAGGGTCGCCCGCACGCCCGAGGCCGGTGTGGCCAGCGCGCGGGTGGGCAGCGGCCGCAGGAGCAGCCAGGTGATGAGCGCGCCGACGAAGAGTGCGAGGGGGATGAAGAAGGGCGCGAAGCCCTCGCCGAAGCCCTCGGCCTTCGTCAGGTGGTCCTCGCTCAGGCCCACCGGGGTGGCGAGCACGTCGGCCCGGGCGGTCTGCTGGTCGGTGGTGTCGTCGGGGATCTGGGCTGCGCCGGCGGTGAGCCCGGCGGCGAGCGTCCCGCTGCCCGTGACGAGCTGGTCGGCACCGGAGGCGACCTGGTCGGCGCCGGCGGCGAGGGCCGTGGTCCCGGAGGCCAGGTCCTGCGAACCGGTCGCGAGCAGGCTGGTGCCGTCGGCGAGGCTCGCCGCGCCGTCGGCCACCTGGGCGGTGCCCGTTGCCAGGGCGCCGGCTCCGGCGGACAGCTGCGCGGAGCCCTCGTCGAGGCGGCCGACCGCCGTGCTGAGCGCCGCGCTGCCGGTCGCCACGGAGGCGGCGCCCTGACGCAGGCGGGCGAGGTCCGCCGCCGTGGCAGCGGGGTCGAACGAGCCGAGCGCCTTCGACGCCCCGGCGAGCTCGGTCAGCGGCGCGGCTGCCGACATGTCACCGACGGCCAGCCGCCCCTGGAGGTAGGTGGCCACGTCGGTGAGGGCGGGCGGCAGCGCCGCCAGGGACGACGACAGGCTCCCGATCGAGCTCACGGCGGTGTCGACACCTGCCGAGAGCTGGGCGGCGCCGGTGGCCAGGCTGGTGCTGCCCGCGAGGGTCTTGTCGAGGCCCGACTTCAGGTCCGTCGCGCCGCTGGAGACCGCGGCAGCCCCGTCGGCCGCTGCCGTCGCACCGGCGGCCAGGTCGGCCGAGCCGGAGGCCGCCGAACGGGCGCCGTCGGCGAGGATCCCCGCGCCCGAGGCGGCCGTCGCCGCGCCGGTGGCCAGGTCGTGGGCACCGGTGGCCAGCGTGCTCCCGCCCGTCTCGAGCGCTGTCGCGCCGTCCGCCGCCTGGGTGATGCCGCTGCGGGCGTCGGCGAGCCCGACCAGGACGCGGTCGACCGTCTGCGCGCCGATGCCGGCGGACACGGCCTGGTCGACCTGCTGCATGGCGCTGCGCCCGAGGGTGCTCGCCAGGAACGAGTTGGCGTCGTTGTAGGTGACCTGCAGCGTCGCCTTCGCCGGAGCGTCCCCGCCGGCGGACACGACGTCCGTGGAGAACTCCTCGGGGATGGTCAGGGCGAAGTAGTACCGCCCGTGCCGGACCCCGTCGGCGGCGTCCTGCGCATCGGTGGTGACCCAGTCGAGGTCGGCGGACGCGAGCAGCTCCGCAGCGACGTTTTGGCCCGCGTGGACGGTCTCCCCGTCACCGGTCGTCGCGGGCTGGTCGGCGTTCACGAGGGCGACGGGCAGCTTGTCCATCCCGCCCGTCGGGTTCCAGAAGGCCCAGAGGTACAGGGCGCCGTAGAGCAGCGGGATGAGGATGAGCGCGCCGATGGCGACCTGGGGGAGCAGGCCGCGGCGGAAACGGCGCAGCTCGGTGCCTGTCGAGGTGAGGGAGAGCATGGGGGTCCGTTCAGGACGAGGTGGGGTGGGTCGCCGGTCAGAGGGCGCTGGCGTGCGGCCCGGTGGCCAGGAAGATCTGCTGCGGGCGGGTGTCCCACGCGAAGCGGGAGACCTCGTCGACCGAGGCGGCCGACGCGACGACGCTCACCCCCGCCCGGGCGATCGCCTCCAGGCGCGACCAGACGAACTGGCGCCGCTGGCTGTCGTGGACCTGGTCGACGTCGTCGACGAGCAGGAGCTCGGGCTCCTGGAGCATCGCCAGGGTGACGCGCAGGAGCATCGCGTCGACCTCGTCGAGGTCCCAGACCACGGAGTCGACCCGGGGGAGGGGCCGAGGTCCGAAGACCGCAGACGCGCGCTCGGCGAGGAGCGAGCTGCTCACCCGCGGTACGCGGCGGTACCAGGGCGAGAGCCACGTCAGGCGCTCGCGGACGTGGTCGCCCACGGTCACGGACTCGTCCAGGTCGTCCAGGCCGTCGAAGCCGGAGACGGCGGCGAGGCGCTGGACGGCTCGCCGCTCCCGGGGGAGGTGGTGCCCGAGCACCACGAGCTCGCTGCCGGCGTCGGGCACCATGCGCCCGGCCAGAGTGAGCAGCAGGCTCGAGCGGCCGCCGCCCTGGGGGCCCTGGAGCACCGTGAGCTCACCGCGGCGCACGTCGAGGTCCACCGGCCCGTAGACCACGCCGCGGTTCCCGTGCAGCACCAGGCCTCTGGCGGTGACGACGGGCGGCGGGTCGCCCGGCCCGGACGTGGTGGCCGGTGCCGCCGAGGTACCGGGGAGGAGGTGCTGGCCGACCGCTGCTGCTGACATGGCGTCCTGTCTCGTCTGCTCTCGCCCCGGTTCTTAGACTGACCGGTCAGTACAAAGATAGGACGACATCCGGCCGATGCCAAGTCCGGGGCGTCCGTGCGCGGTGTGGTCTGCGACACCACGCGCTGCGCAGGACCCGTCCTCTGCGGCACCACAAGCACCGCCCTCGTCGACGAGCCCCTGCGCTGTCGGTGAACGAGGGTGGTCTTCGGGCGTCCGGCGAAGTTGATTCTGTGCATGAGCACCGCATCGGCCGGCCTGCCCGGCGACACCTCGGACGAGGCCCTCCTCGACGCCTACTCAGCTGCCGTCGTCGGCGTCGCCGAACGGGTGCTGCCGAGCGTCGCGAGCCTGGTCGTGACGACCGCCAGGGGTACCGGCGCGGGCAGCGCCGCCGTGCTGACGGCCGAGGGGCACCTGCTGACCAGTGCGCACGTGGTGGAGGGGGCGGACCGGGCCGAGGCGTCGTTCGCCGACGGGACCGAGGTGATCGCCGACGTCGTGGGCCGCGACCCGCTGTCCGACCTCGCCGTGCTGCGCGCGCGGGGTCCGGTGCCTCCGCCCGTCGAGCTGGGTGACGCCTCGCGGCTCCGGGTGGGGCAGCTGGTGGTCGCCCTGGGCAACCCGCTCGGGCTGTCCGGCAGCGTGACGGCAGGCATCGTCTCGGCACTGGGCAGGTCGCTGCCCACCCGCGCCGGCCGCGTGGTGGACGAGGTGATCCAGACCGACGCCGCGCTCAACCCCGGCAACAGCGGGGGAGTGCTCGCCGACAGCCGCGGCCGCATGGTCGGCGTCAACACCGCCGTCGCCGGGATCGGGGTCGGCCTGGCGGTGCCGATCAACGAGACCACCCGGGCGCTGATCACCACCCTCATGACGCAGGGGCGGGTGCGCCGGGCGTGGCTCGGCATCGTGGGCGCCCAGGCCCCGCTCCCACCGGCCTTGGTGGACAAGCTCGGCCGGCGCACCGGGCTCCAGGTGTCGCAGGTGGTGACGGGCAGCCCCGCATCGTCCGCGGGCCTGCGCCGGGGCGACATCGTGGTGGCCGTGGACGGCGACCGGATCGCCACGACCACGGCGGTCCAGCGGCTCATGGTCGAGGGGGCGATCGGCCGCCGCCTCGAGGTGACCGTGTGGCGCAACGGCGCGCTGGTCGACGTGTTCGTCGAGCCGCGGGAGCTCACCGCGGCCTGAGAGCGCCGCGGGCCGGGCTCACAGCCGCAGCTGCCACTCCGCCTCGACGCTCGCGGGCCGGAAGCCGAGGGCGACGTTGATCGCGAGCATGTGCGCGTTCTCCTGGGCGTTCCAGGTGTGCACCCGCCGGGCCTGGGGCCGCACCCGCGCGAGCTCGTCGAGCAGGGCCGCCTTGACGAGCATGCCCAGCCGGCGGCCGCGGTGCTCGCGCAGGACGAGGGTGTCGCCCTGGAACACGACCTCGGGCCGGGCGTCGGGCAGCTCCACCATCGTGAACGCCGCCAGCGTGCCGGTCGGCACGTGCTCGGCCGCCGCCACCCGGAAGCCCTGCCCGCGCTCGTGGATGGCGCGGGCCTCGTCCAGCACGCGCTGGGCGTCCCAGGGGTCCTCGGTGACCTCGAGCCCTGCGGACGGGGCGTCGGTGCTCATCCGGGTCTCGAGCAGGGCGAACCCGTCGAGCCAACCCTCCGGGACGGCGTCGGCCCAGTGGTGCAGGCGGTAGTCGGGACCGGCCGCTGCGCGGGCCCCGTCGAGGTGCGCGGTCAGGTCGGCCTCGGGCAGCGGGACGTCCAGCACCGAGTGGCGGCCGACCTGCTCGAGGGCGAACCCGCGCGCCAGCGCGAAGCGGGTGCTGTCGTCGTCGGCGGGGATGCGCCCACCGCCGGCCGGGGACTCGAGGGCGCCCGGGCCCGGCGGTGGCTCGGGCGTGTGGTCGGAGCCGCCCAGCACGACCGTCCGCCCCTCCTCGTGGACGATCGCCAGGCAGGCGTCCCAGAGGGCGGAGCCGATCCCGCGCCCGCGCCAGCCGGGCAGCACAGCGAGGTAGACCTCGGCCAGGTGCGTGTTCCCCACCTGCGGCAGGGCCACGACGGCGCGCCCCACCACCGCTGCCTCGCCGACCACGTCGTCACGGACCGCGACCAGTCGGCGGACGCGCCGGTACTCGCCGTGGACCATCGTCGTCCAGAACGTGGCGGCGTCGGGGCTGACGTCGGTGTTCCCGTGGAGCGCGAGGTCGACCGCCTCGTCCACCCGGACCGTCCCGTGGATCATCCAGGCGTCCGGGGAGGCGAGGTCTGCCAGGACCGGCACCTCGATCACACGGACACCTGCCGGGTGCCCGACCGCGGCGGGCGGGGTGGTTGCTGTCGATCGCGAGAAGGACATGTGCCGAGGGTCGCCCGGTCGGCGGGCTCCGGCCAGCGAATTTCTCCGTGGACGACCCGGTGCTGCGCCCGCGGTGAACCCGGCACGCCCGGCGTCCGTACTACGCGGAAGGAGCCCGGTCCGGGCCCCCCGACGAGAAGAGAGTCGTGATGAGAACGATCTCCCGTGTGACCGCCTACGCCGCCGGTCTCCTGCTGACCGCCTCCTTGGTGCCCGCCTCAGCCGCCCTGGGTGCCGTCCACGCCGACCGCTCCGCCTCCGACGGCCAGATCCTGCGGGCGACGGTGGCCGGGAGCCTGACCTCGGACCCGCTGCTCTTCGGCGTCCGCCCGGGCGGTGCGCCGTGGACCGTGGAGGAGGGCACGGTGCGCCTCGGCGCGGACGGGTCCCTGGACGTCAAGGTCGAGGGCCTGATCATCCCGACCAACGGTGTCAACCCTCTGCCGGCCCTCGCGGCCAGCGTCGTCTGCAACGGCGCGGTCGTGGCCACCACGGCGACGGTGCCGTTCTCGCCGACGGGTGACGCCCGCATCCGGACCACCGTCGCGCTGCCCGTGCGGTGCCTGGCGCCGGCCGTGCTGCTCAACCCGAACGGCAACCCCGCTGTCTTCATCGGCGCCACCGGCCGCGAGGCCTGACGCCGAGGACTGGTCGGCGCTCGGGCCGGCGCACAGGTGCCGGTGGTCGACGGGTCCCGTCCGCACGGACGGGACCCGTCGTCGTTCCCGGGCCCTCGACGCGGCGGGTCCCGAGCAGCGCCCCCGATGCGGGCGGGCTCTCGACGCACCGGCCGGTCCGGCGTGATGCTGGGGCCGGAGGTGGTGACCATGAGTGAGACCCAGCGCGCCGGAGCCGTCCCGGCCCTGCGACAGGTCGTGCTGGACTGCACCAACCCGCGGCAGCTCGCCGAGTTCTACCGGCGCCTGCTCGACCTCACCTACCGCCCCGGTGACGAGCCCCCGCCCGGTGGTGAGCCCGACCCGCGTGGCGAGGACTGGCTGGTGCTCCGCGGTGCCGGCATGGGCGTGGCCTTCCAGGGCGTGGCGGTGCTCCCCGAGCCCACCTGGCCCGAGGGTCCCTACCCTCAGATGCTGCACCTCGACCTCACCGTGGGCTCGGTCGAGGAGCTCGCCGCGAGCCATGAGCGCGCCCTGGCGCTGGGCGCCCGCGTGCTGCGCGACCGCTCCGACGACCCGGAGGAACCTCTCTGGGTCTACGCCGATCCAGCCGGTCATCCGTTCTGCATCTTCGTGGCCCCGTGAGGCCTTGACGCCGCGAGTCGATCACCGGTATCCCTAGTCCCACGGCCCGATTCGCACGGATTCGGCCGGTTCTTCTGTCCGCACGTCCTGCTCCACATGCGCCACGACGACCGGCACTCGCGCGTGCGTCTGCCACTCGTCCAGGCGACCTGGACCCCCCTCCGGGGTCTCCCCTCAGGCCGCACTGAGTCCGGTCCCTCCGGGGGCCGGGTCCACTTCGAGCCAGGTCCACTCCGAGGCCGTGTCCACCACGGGGCTGTGTCCGCTTCGAGGCCGAGTCGACGTCGAGGCGTGTCCCCTTCAGGCACTGACGCCTCAGGCGACGGGGATGTGCGATGAGCCTGTGGGACGAGCTTCCCTCCAACGCGACCTCCGGCGGAGCGCTCGACACGCTCAAGCCGGTCCTGCAGTCGGTCAGTGCGCCGTCGCACACCGACCGGCCGGAGTCCGACGGGACCTGGCGCATCTGGTCGACCACCCTCGGCGGTGACAGCCCGCTCAACGTCGACCTGGCCAGCGGCGCCCTGACCCGGGGGCCGGCAGGTTCCGGAGCCGCCGGGTCGGGCGGGGCGCTCGAGGTGGCCGGGGGCGTCACGCTCGAGCTCGGGCTCAAGCTCGACTCGACGTCCAACCCGGACGGCACGGCGCGGCTGATGGTGATCACCCCGAAGGCGGCCGTCAAGGTGCCCTTCCTGCGCGGCGCGAAGCTCGACGCCCAGGGCCAGCTCCGCGCCGACGGTGCGCACCCCGACGTGCGCTTCCTGCTCCCGGGGTTGCGCATCCGCCTCCTTCGCCCGGTGGGCGGTGCGCTGGCGGTCGACCTGCTCTCGGCGACCACTGTCGGGCCGCCCGTCAACCAGATGTACGACCTGATCCGGATGGAGCCGCCGTACGCGCTCGTCGGGCCGGGGGACGTGGTCGGCTTCGCCTTCCGCGCCGCCGTGCTGGACCTGTCGGGCGACGCCGGCCCTACCGGCGTCCCGGCAGGTGCGCGCGTGATGCCGGCCGAGTGGCAGGGGCTCTACCTGCCCGAGGTGCGCCTGTTCGTCGCACCCGAGGGCCTCGAGGGGCTGGCCGTGAGCGCCGGTGTCCGCAACCTGTGGATCGGCATCGGTCGCCACGCCGGCGTGACCGGCGAGTTCAACGCCGAGGTCGTCAACCGGGGTGGCACGCCACAGGTGCGCCTGCGCTTCCAGACCCCGACCGGCGAGTGGATCGGCGTCCCGGACCCGGACCCGATCCCCGACGTCGAGCTGCCCGAGCACGTGACGCTGTACGTGGACGCGGGTGGCGGTCTCGCCCCCCTCACCTCGGTGATCACCGTCGACGGCGTGGTCACGACCTCCGACCGTGCCGACGTGACGGTGCCGTCGGCAGGCGACGTCCACATCTCGGTGACCGTGACCGATGGGGGCTCGCACACCCACACGCGCACGCTGACGGTGCGTCGGCGGACGACGGCGGGCGGTGCGCCCGGCAGCGGCGACCAGCCCGTGACCAGCACGACGACGTCGAGCAGCGGCTTCGACGTCGTGGTGACCGCCCAGTCGGCCACGGGGGTGACGGTGGCGCTGAGCCCTGAGGCGACGGGCACCGTCGCGTGGGCGTGGAGCGGCGGCTCCGCCTCCGGCGCCACCGCTGACGTCCCGGTCGCCGCGGGGGCCACCGTGACCGTCACGGCCACCGTCAACCGCACCACCGCTGCCACGACGACGATCGACGCCTACAGCGCGTTCGACCACCCGACGCAGCCCGAGCTCGACGCGGGCGGATCCACGCCGTGGGAGCTGAACCCCGAGCACCTCACGGCCCAGCCGTGGGCCGAGCGGACCAGCCCCGGCGCCGCGCGCCCGCTGCTCGACGAGGCGGGGCGCGCCCGGCTGGCCGCCCTGCCCAAGGACACGGCGTGGACCGTCGAGGGCTTCGCGTCGTACGAGGGTCACGACGACCAGGGGCACGTGGACAGCAACCAGGCGCTCAGCGAGCGTCGACGGGACGCCCTCATCAAGCTCCTTCGCACCGACGACGCGACGCGCTACCCCGAGCTCGGCTTCACCAACGTCACCGCGGGCGTCGGCCACGGCCAGGTGACGGCGAAGGCGTCCGGCGGCGGGGGCACCCCGGCGCCCGGGTCGCCCAGCTGGTGGCGGGCGACCGCGAGCGGGCACGTCAACCAGACGGTCACCGTGACGGCCCAGCTCCAGCGGCCCACCACCCCGCCCCCGGCGAACCAGGTGGACCCCGCGCCGACCCGTGCTCCGGTGCCCGCGTGCTTCCACATGGTCGGCGTGACCGTCGAGCTGGTCCGGAGCACGTTCGTCCGCGCTGAGATCTATGGCGAGGTCGACATCCAGACGGCCGCGGAGCAGCGCCTGGCCGCGAACGGCGCCGGACCGCTGCCCGCGCGCACCAACCCGAGCGACGGTGTGAGCAGGTTCCTGCTCCGGCTGAGGATCTCCGAGGACAGGTCCTCGTGGGACGTCACCGGGGAGTTCCGGGCCGTCGAGGCGGACACCGACGGCCTGTGGCAGGTCAAGCGCGGGACAGGCAGCCAGACGGGTCTCGACGTCCTGGGTGCCGTCGCCGTGCTCTCTCCGCTCCTCGCCGCCGCCACCCCACCCGCGCCCACGGCCGGCGAGCTGGTCCCGATGGTCGTCGTCGGCGGCGCCGCCGTGGCGATCGGTGCCGCGGGCGTGCTCACCACCAGGTCCATCACGCTGCACGGCGGCAAGGTCGTCGTCAGCAGCGGGCTCGTCGACCCCACCAACGGCAACGGGCCGCGGACCACGCAGATCAGCGTGCTGCTCGACGTCGAGACCGCCTTCACGTTCGACATCGGGATCATCAAGGTCGAGCCGACCAAACCGCTCACCACCCGCTACAAGGCCGTCGGCGTGCGCTCGCAGTGGCGGTCCGACCCCCAGCCGGACGGGACGATCCAGTACGTCCCGCTGCCCGTGTTCGACCCGGCGGCGGGCTACTCGCTGGACATCCCCGCCGGCTCCCTCGTGGCGCCCGGACCTCTCGGCGAGCTGCTGCGCGTGCTCGGCGCCCGGATCAGCCGCGACAACCCGATGTACCTCGAGGTCGAGGTCGGGCTGGGCGTGGACCTGGGCATCGTCACCGTCGACTCGGCACGGGTGCGGCTGCGCCTGGACGCGCTCGAGGTCCCGCAGCTCACGGCGCTCGGTGCGAGCATCGACGTCCCGGGAGTGCTGCACGGGTCGGGCTACGTCTCGATCACGCCCACGGGCTTCGAGGGCGCCTTCGACGTGACGCTCACGCCGCTCAACCTGCGGATCAGCGCTCAGCTCGCGGTCGGGACGGAGAACGGCGTCACCGGCGTGCTCGTCGGCGCCGAGATCCAGTTCCCCGTGCCGCTGCCGCTCGCCAACTCGGGCATCGCCATCTACGGCTTCCTGGGCGGCGTGGCGGTCAACTTCGCCCGCCGCGAGGGCACCGGGCAGGCACCGGCGCTCAGCTGGCTCGAGCAGCAGCTGGCCCCGCCGCGGGAGAGCGTGATGCACCCGGCCGGCTGGAAGCTGACGCCCGGCGCCTACGCCGTGGCCGGCGGCATCCTGCTGGGGACGGCCGAGGGCGGGTTCATCGTCCACCTCAAGGGCATCGTCCTGGTCGAGGTGCCTGGTCCGCGCGTGCTCTTCGCCATGAAGGCCGACGTGCTGTCCGCGCCGCCTGCGCTGAAGGGGAGCCAGACCGCGACGTTCCTGGCCGTGCTGGACCTCGACTTCGGCCGCGGCACCATCACGATCGGCGTCGTCGCCGCGTACGAGATCAAGTCCCTGCTGACCGTGCGCGTGCCGGTGACGGCGTTCTTCAGCACGAACGACCTCGACGCGTGGTTCGTGGACCTGGGCACCAACACCGAGCCCGTGACCGTCTCGATCCTCGACGTCTTCGAGGGCACCGGGTACCTGATGATCCACGGGGACGGGACCACGGTGCACATCCCCGAGCTTCCGGTGGTGACGCAGGGGCTGACCATCGCCGTGGGCTTCCACCTGCGCGCGGTGCTCATGGGCAGCAAGTCCGTGGGTCTGTACCTCGAGGTCGCCGCCGGGTTCGACGCCGTGGTCTCGTTCTCGCCGTTCGCGATCGGCGGGCACATCTCGGTCAGCGGTGAGCTCCGGCTGTGGATCATCGGCATCTCGGCCAGCGCCTCGCTCACGGTCCTGGTCGGGCCGCAGAAGGTCGACGAGGGGACCCCCACCGAGCACATCGAGGACCGCACCTACATCCACGGCGAGGTGTGCGGCAAGGTCGACTTCTTCTTCTTCAGCGTCGAGGGCTGCGTGTCGCTGACCATCGGCGACAACAACCCGGCGCCGCTCGTCCCGCCGCCGCTCGTGTCGGGCGTGAGTCTGGTCAGCCGGTCGCCGGCTCTCGTCGAGGGCACCGCCGTGGACCGTGCGGTGGACGGGGTGATCGGCACGGCCGTGGCCACCGGCGCGCCCGGCGACCTGCCCAGCGTCCCGCTCGACGCCGTGCCCGTGGTGCTCTTCTCGACGGGTGCCCGCGTGGCACCCGGCAACGTCATCCTCGGCGGGACCGCGCGTGGCTCGTCCAGCCTGCCCGCTGACCCGTGGGTCAAGAAGGGGGAGACCTGGTGGCGCTACCGGATCTCCTCGGTCGAGCTGGTGGGCGACCTGACCCCCGCCCCGCCGACCGGCAAGACGCCGGCCACCTGGTGGGCGCGCACGCTCGTCGGTGACCCGCAGGTCGGCCCGGCGCTCGCGCTGCTCTCGTGGCTGCCGACCCCGGCCTCGCGTGCCGTGCCCCTCGGCCAGCAGCTGACGACCACCGTCGAGCACCGCTGGGGCACGATCTGCACCCCCGTTGCCGAGCCCGCGCCCGTGCTCTGGACCTTCGACACCCAGCCCACCGGTCCCTCCGACGTCGGCTGGAGGCTGGCCGGCGTCGCCTGGCCCGACGCCCCCGGGACCTGGCGGTCGAGCCCCGTGGACGGCCGCGCGGCGGTCCGCGAACGCTGGCGCACCGGCGACGAGCTCGTCGACCTGCTGCAGGGGACCGACCCTGCAGTGGTGGTCGGCGACCAGGTGGCCTGCCGCGGCCGTGACCAGCGGGGACTGGTCGCCGCTCGCGGCGCGGCGACCGGCTTCGGCCCGGGCGCCCTGCCCCTCGCCGGACCGGGCACGCAGGACGTCCTGGACCTGCTCGCGACCGGCGGCTCCTTCAGCGAGGTGGAGACCCTGTGGTCGGCCAGCGCGTGGGGCGACCCCACCGGCGGGCACGGCAAGGACGGCTGCCAGGGACGCATCCTGCGCTCGCCGGCCGAGGACGAGGG
>DASXVR010000075.1:0-9234 GCA_036504175.1 Actinotalea sp.
GACGGGGTTGTTGCCTGCTTGGGCTGCTGCCGAGCGCACGGAGGAGGTCATGAGGCCCAGGATGGCAGCGGTCGACCGGGTCCGCTCGCGCTCGCAGGGGACCGGGTAGCATCGGCGGACAGGCGTCGACCCGGCCATCACCGGCGAGCCTCCGGAAGAACAGCAGCACGGTCCTGCCGTGCGGCCCAGTAGAACCGGACGGGTGGGCCCGTCACAGCCTGCGACGAGCGGTCGACGCACGGTCCCCACGGGCCGCGTGCCGGCAAGCGGGGTGGTACCGCGGCAGACCCGGACCCGGGGATGTCGTCCTCGCACGATGTGCCAGCAAGCACGACCAGCCAGCACCGTGACGACCAGGAGCCCCTCGATGGCCTACCCGATGCACCGCGCCGCGCAGAACCTCGCCGGTCCGGGCTCACCCGCAGCCCCCGGCGTGCCCGCGTCCCCGGACCTGCCCGCCCTCGAGCGCGAGGTGCTCGGCTACTGGCGCGAGGACCGCACCTTCCAGGCCTCGATCGACCAGCGGCCGGCAGGCGAGAACGGCAGCAACGAGTTCGTCTTCTACGACGGCCCCCCGTTCGCCAACGGCCTGCCCCACTACGGCCACCTGCTCACCGGCTACGCCAAGGACATCGTCGGCCGGTACCAGACGCAGCGCGGCCGCCGGGTGGAGCGCCGCTTCGGCTGGGACACCCACGGCCTGCCCGCCGAGCTCGAGGCCGAGCGCGTCCTGGGCATCACCGACAAGTCGCAGATCGACGAGATGGGCATCGCCGCGTTCAACGCCGTGTGCCGCGAGTCGGTGCTGCGCTACACGGCCGAGTGGGAGGAGTACGTCACCCGCCAGGCACGCTGGGTGGACTTCGAGCACGACTACAAGACCCTGGACCTGACCTACATGGAGTCGGTCATCTGGGCGTTCAAGCAGCTCTACGACAAGGGCCTGGCGTACGAGGGCTACCGGGTGCTGCCCTACTGCTGGCGCGACGAGACCCCGTTGTCCAACCACGAGCTGCGCATGGACGACGACGTCTACGCACCGCGCCAGGACCCTGCCCTGACGGTGGGCGTGCGGCTCGAGACCGGCGAGCTCGCCCTGATCTGGACCACCACGCCGTGGACCCTCCCGTCCAACCTCGCGGTGGCTGTCGGCCCCGAGATCGAGTACGTCGTGGTCAGCCCCGGCGAGGGGTCGGCGCTGCACGGTGAGCAGGTCCTGCTGGCGGCGTCGCGGCTGGCGTCCTACGGCCGCGAGCTCGGCGAGGACGCCGAGGTCCTGCGGCGGGTGCCCGGCTCCGAGCTGGCCGGCCGGCGCTACACGCCGCCGTTCGGCTACTTCACCCAGCAGGCGAACGCCCACCAGGTGCTCCTCGGCGACTTCGTCACGACCGAGGACGGCACCGGTCTGGTGCACCTGGCCCCCGCCTTCGGCGAGGACGACATGGCCGTCTGCAACGCCGCAGGCATCACGCCGGTGGTGCCCGTCGACAGCAAGGGCCGCTTCACGGCCGAGGTGCGCGACTACGCCGGCATGCAGGTGTTCGACGCCAACACGCCGATCATCGCCGACCTCAAGAACGGCACGGGGCCGCTCGCTGAGGTCGCGGCGCCCCAGCGCTCGGTCGTGGTCAGGCACGAGACCTACGACCACTCCTACCCGCACTGCTGGCGCTGCCGCACGCCGTTGATCTACAAGGCGGTGTCGAGCTGGTTCGTGCGGGTGACCGAGTTCCGCGACCGCATGGTCGACCTGAACGAGCAGATCACGTGGGTCCCCGAGCACATCAAGGAGGGCCAGTTCGGCAAGTGGCTCGCCGGTGCCCGGGACTGGTCGATCTCACGCAACCGCTACTGGGGCACGCCCATCCCGATCTGGGTGAGCGACGACCCCGCCCACCCGCGCACCGACGCCTACGGCTCGCTCGCCGAGCTCCAGGCCGACTTCGGGGTCGAGGTCACCGACCTGCACCGCCCGTTCATCGACGAGCTCACCCGGCCGAACCCCGACGACCCGAGCGGGCGCTCGACCATGCGCCGGATCCCCGATGTCCTGGACGTCTGGTTCGACTCCGGCTCGATGCCGTTCGCCCAGGTGCACTACCCGTTCGAGAACGCCGACTGGTTCGAGCACCACTACCCGGGCGACTTCATCACCGAGTACATCGGCCAGACGCGCGGCTGGTTCTACCTGCTCCACGTCCTGGCGACCTCGCTCTTCGACGCCCCCGCGTTCCGCACCGCGGTCTCCCACGGCATCGTGCTCGGCTCCGACGGACGCAAGATGAGCAAGTCGCTGCGCAACTACCCCGACGTCAACGAGGTCTTCGAGCGGGACGGCTCGGACGCGATGCGGTGGTTCCTCATGGCCTCACCGATCCTGCGCGGCGGCAACCTCGTGGTGACCGAGGAAGGCATCCGCAACGAGGTGCGCCAGGTCCTCCTGCCCCTGTGGAGCACCTGGTACTTCTTCACCCTCTACGCCGGTGCCGCCGACGGTGGCGCTGGGCTCACGGCCGAGCCGCTGACCCCGGAGCAGGTCCCCGGCCTGCCGGCCATGGACCGGTACCTGCTGGCCCGGACGCGACGGCTGGTCGAGCGCGTCACGTCGCAGCTGGACAGCTACGACGTCCCGGGCGCGTGCGAGTCGGTGCGCGAGCACCTGGACGTGCTGACCAACTGGTACGTGCGCACGTCCCGCCAGCGCTTCTGGGACGAGGACCCCGTCGCGTTCGCCACCCTCGCGACGGCCCTCGAGGTGCTGACCCGCGTGATGGCACCCCTCGCGCCGCTGGTGACCGAGGAGATCTGGCGCGGGCTGACCGGCGGGCGCAGCGTGCACCTGACCGACTGGCCGGTCCTGACGGACGAGGACGGTCAGCCCACGGCGCTGGGCCGGGTGCTGCCCGCCGACGCCGGCCTGGTCCATGCCGTCGACCAGGTGCGCGAGATCGTCTCGGTCACGCTCGGCCTGCGCAAGGCGCACGGCCTGCGGGTGCGCCAGCCGCTGCGCGAGCTCGGCATCGCCCTGGGCGACCCTGAGTCCGTCCGGCCGTACAGCGCCCTGATGGCCGCCGAGCTCAACGTCAAGCACCTCACCCTCGTCGACATCGCGGAGGTCGGCCCGGCCGACCTGGGCGTCACCTCACGGCTGGCCGTCAACGCCCGCGCCGCCGGTCCGAGGCTCGGCCGCGGCGTGCAGGCCGTGATCCGGGCCGCCAAGGACGGTGCGTGGGAGCGGGTCGACGACACCGTCGTGGTGACCACGCCGGACGGACCGGTCCGCCTCGAGCCGTCCGAGTACGAGCTGACAACAGTGGTCGTCGAGCGCCCCGGGAGCGGTGGCGACCAGGTCGCGGCCGTCCTCACGGACGGCGGCGTGGTCCTGCTCGACACCGCGCTGGACGACGAGCTGCGTGCCGAGGGGTACGCCCGGGACCTCGTCCGCGCGGTCCAGGACGAGCGCAAGGCGGCCGGCCTGCAGGTCAGCGACCGGATCCGGCTGGCCCTCACGGTGCCGACCGGTCAGGTGGCAGCCGTCGAGGCGCACCGCGAGATGATCGCCACCGAGACGCTCGCGGTCGAGCTGACCGTCGGAGCGTCCGCCGACGACACCGCGGCACCGGTCGTCACCGTCGTCAGGGTGTCGGACCTGAGGGAGGCACGCGCATGACCGGGCCCGTGGAACCGGCAGCCTGGGGCGACGAGGCGCTCCGGGAGGTCTACGCCGGGATCCTCGATCGCAGCCCGGAGCACGACTTCGAGCCGACCCTGGACCGCGTCCGCCAGGTCTGCGAGCTCCTCGGCGACCCTCAGCTGGCCTACCGGGTCGTCCACGTCGCCGGCACCAACGGCAAGACGTCGACGAGCCGGATGGTCGAGCGGCTGCTGCGTGAGCACGGTCTGCGGACGGGTCGCTTCACCAGCCCGCACCTGACGAGCGTCACCGAGCGCATCGCCATCGACGGTGAGCCGCTGAGTGCGCAGAGGTTCGTCGAGGTGTGGCAGGACGTCGCCCCCTACGTGCACCTGGTGGACCAGCGCTCCCAGGAGGCGGGCGGTCCCCGGCTGAGCTTCTTCGAGGTGCTCACGGTGATGGCCTTCGCTGCCTTCGCGGACGCACCCGTGGACGTGGCAGTCATCGAGGTCGGGCTCGGGGGGAGCTGGGACGCGACGAACGTCGTGGTGCCGGAGGTCGCCGTGATCACCCCGATCTCGCGTGACCACGAGCGGTGGCTCGGCTACGAGCTGTCCCAGATCGCCGGCGAGAAGGCCGGGATCGTCAAGGAGGGCGTCACGCTCGTCCTGGCGGAGCAGCGCGAGGAGGTCGAGGGCGTCGTGCTCGCCGCGGCGGCCGCCCAGGGCGCGCGGGTGCTCCGTGAGGGCATCGACCTCGAGGTGGTGTCGCGCCAGGTGGGTGTCGGCGGCCAGCTGCTGGACCTGCGCACGCCCGGCGGGCTCTACACCGAGGTCTTCCTCCCGATGCACGGGGCGCACCAGGCCCAGAACTCGGTCCTGGCCCTCACCGCTGTCGAGGCCCTGCTGCGCAACGGGGGGAGCCTGTCCGGCGAGGTCGTCGAGCCCGCGTTCGCGGCGATGGACTCGCCGGGCCGCCTGGAGGTGGTGCGCAGCTCACCGACGGTCCTCGTCGACGCCGCCCACAACCCGGCCGGTGCCGAGGCCCTCGTCGCCGGGCTGCAGGAGGCGTTCTCGTTCGAGCGCCTCGTCGGGGTGGTCGGCATCCTGGACGACAAGGACGCCGAGACGATCCTGTCCGTCCTCGAGCCGGTGCTCGACGAGATCGTCGTCACCCGGTCGAGCTCGCCGCGGTCCCACGACGTGGAGGACCTGCGGGCTCTCGCCGCGGAGGTCTTCGGCGAGGACCGGGTCTACGCGGCCGAGCGGCTCGACCAGGCGGTCGCCCAGGCGGTCGAGCTGGCCGAGTCCGCCACGGAGGGCTCGCCGACGGGTGCCGGAGTGCTGGTCACGGGCTCGGTGACCATGGCGGCCGAGGCGAGGATCCTCTTCGGGCAGGGCTGAACGCACGCTCCGGGCACCTCCGCCCGGGGCCTCGTGCACCGGCGTGGTGCCCGTCTCGCCAGGCTGCACAAATGTGCATCCCTGGCGCACGACTTCCCCTTGACGTCCCTCGCGGGCCCTGTCGATGCTGACCAAGGACGGCGCCCGGCACAGTCGGCGGGCCGCCCGTCGATCCCGCTGACCGTGCGGGGTCCACGTCGCTCAGCCGATCGAGGAGAGTGCAGCGTGAAGAAGCTCATCAACGACCCTGCCCGTGTGGTGGACGAGTCAGTGGAAGGGTTCGGCTGGGCGCACGCCGACCTGGTCACCGTGCACACCGACCCGATCTTCGTGGTGCGGGCCGATGCGCCCGTCCAGGGCAAGGTCGGCCTGGTCAGTGGCGGGGGGAGTGGCCACGAGCCGCTGCACGCCGGCTTCGTGGGGCGCGGCATGCTCACCGCCGCCGTCCCCGGCGCCATGTTCACCTCGCCCACGCCCGACGCGATCGGCGCGGCCACGACGGCGGCCAACGGCGGGCGCGGCGTGCTGCACATCGTGAAGAACTACACCGGCGACGTGCTCAACTTCGAGACCGCCGCCGAGCTCGCCGACGCGGACGGCATCGAGGTCCGCGCCGTGGTCGTCAACGACGACGTCGCCGTCGAGGACTCGCTGTACACCGCCGGACGTCGTGGCGTCGCGGGCACGCTCGCCGTCGAGAAGATCGCGGGCGCGGCTGCCGAGCGCGGGGACGACCTCGCCGCCGTGGCCGCCATCGCCGAGCGCGTGATCGCCAACGTCAGGACCATGGGTGTCGCGCTCGCGGCCGGCACGGTCCCGCACGCCGGCACGCCGAGCTTCGACCTGACCGAGGACGAGATCGAGATCGGCATCGGCATCCACGGCGAGCCCGGCCGCCGGCGCATCCCCATGGCGTCGGCCGACGAGATCACCGAGCTGCTGACGAACCCGGTCATGGACGACCTCGGGATCTCGGGCGGCGAGCAGGTGCTCCTGCTGGTCAACGGCATGGGCGGCACCCCGCTGTCCGAGCTGTACGTGGTCTACCGCAAGGCGCACCAGCTGCTCGAGGCCCGTGGCGCGAAGGTCGTCCGCTCGCTGGTCGGCAACTACGTCACCTCCCTGGAGATGCAGGGCGCCTCGGTGACCGTGCTGCGCCTCGACGACGAGCTGACGGCGCTCTGGGACGCTCCCGTCGTCACACCCGCCCTGCGCTGGTGAGCCTGTAGCCCGGGGGCCGGTGCGCGCTGCGCGATGAGGGCAGCCCGCACCGGCCCCCGCGGTACGTTCGCCCCGGGGACGACCCTGACGGACACCCGACCCGACCGACCTGTGACTGACGGAGGTGGAGCATGACGCTCGACGTGGGATGGACCGTGCGGTGGGTGCGGCGGACGGCCGAGGTCGTGGCGGAGCAGCGCCTCGCCCTGAGCGAGCTCGACAGGCAGATCGGCGACGGCGACCACGGCGAGAACCTCAACCGCGGGTTCAGCGCCGTCATCACCAAGCTCGACGGCCTGGAGGCGCCGCCCGAGCAGGTCGCCGACGTCCTCAAGCTCGTCGCGACGACGCTGATGTCGACCGTCGGTGGCGCCGCCGGACCGCTCTACGGCACCGCCTACCTGCGCGCGGCCAAGGTCACCGCATCGGTTGAGCTCGACCCGGCCTCGGTCGTCGCCATGCTCGAGGCGGGGCTCGAGGGGATCGTGGCTCGCGGCAAGGCCACGACGGGCGAGAAGACGATGGTCGACGCGTGGAGCCCGGCCGTGACGGCCGCCCAGGAGGCAGCCGCATCGGGCGCCGACGGCGAGGCCGTCCTCGACGCGGCGGCGACGGCGGCGGAGGCAGGCGCTGTAGCGACCGACCCCATGGTCGCGACGAAGGGGCGCGCGAGCTACCTGGGCGAGCGGAGCGCCGGTCACCGCGACCCGGGTGCCGCCTCGTCGGCCATGATCCTGCGCGCGGCGGCGGACACCGCCTCCGGGCAGTGACCGTGCGGGTCGCCCTCGTCCTGGTGTCGCACTCGGCACCCGCGGCGGGCGGCACCGCCGACATCGCCCGGCAGATGGCCCCTGATGTGACAGTGGTCCCTGCCGGAGGGATCGAGGCCGACGGTGGTGACGACCTCGGCACCAGCGCGGACCGCGTGCTCGCTGCTGTGCAGGCCGGGCTCGTGCAGGCCGAGGGCGTCGTGATCCTGACCGACCTGGGATCGGCGATCCTGACCACCGACACCGTCCTCGAGCTGCTGGACATGGAGGACGACGGCTCCGCGGAGCGCGTCCGGGTGCCGTCAGCCCCGTTCGTCGAGGGCGCTGTCGCCGCGGCGGTCGAGGCCCAGCAGGGCGGTGACCTCGACGCCGTCGAGGCGGCAGCGGTCCGCGCCGGTTCTCTCTTCGCCGCAGCCGCCGCCGCAGAGACCGCGTCGGACGGCGCTCCCGACGCTGCTGCCGGGGTGGACGGCCCGCCTGCGCTCACCGCGCACGTCGTGCTGCGCAACCCGCTGGGCCTGCACGCCCGGCCCGCTGCCCTGCTCGCCAGGGCCGTCGCGGACAGCGGCGCCACGGTGCGCGTCGACGGGGCGAACGGCGCGAGCGTGCTCGAGCTCATGCAGCTGGGTGCGGTGGGTGGCCGGGACCTCACGGTGGTCGCCTCCGGCGAGGGCGCCCAGGCAGCGCTCGACCTGGTCGTCTCGATGCTCGAGGGTGGGTTCGGAGAGGTCTAGCTGTTGTGGCTCATGAGGTTGGTGACGGCGGTCGGGGTGTGAGGGAGGGGTAGGCCCGGCGGCAGGATGGAAGTGCGACCAACCGTCCAGCCGAGAAGGACCTACCCCTCGATGAGCCACGCTAACGCCCCGTTGACCCCCGAGGGCAGGCTGCGCCTGGTGCGCCGCTGCGCCCACCGTCCGATCGCCCACGTCGCCGCCGAGGCCGGCATCTCGAGGCAATGCTTGTCGAAGTGGAAGGCCCGGTTCGATGAGCTCGGCGAGGTCGGGCTGGTGGACCGGGCCTGCGTCCCGCACGCGTCCCCGACCCAGCTCGACGGCGACCTGGTCGTGCTGATCGAGACGTGGCGGCGCGATCACAAGTGGTCCGCCCGGGCGATCCACCTCGAGCTGGCCCGCCGCGGCCACCAGGTCTCGGTCGCGACGGTGGGCCGGTGGCTGGTCCGGCTAGGCATCAGCCGGCGTCGCGACATCGACCCCGACGGGTCGACCAACCGGACCGCGGGGAAGATCACCGCCCGTTACCCCGGCCACATGGTCCACCTGGACGTCAAGAAGGTCGGGCGCATCCCCGACGGGGGCGGCTGGCGCGCTCACGGCCGCGGCTCAGCGGCCGACAAGGCCGCCCAGCGCTCCAAGGCCAAGGGGGCGCGGGCCGGTTACGTCTACCTGCACTCCGCCGTCGACGGCTACTCGCGCCTGGCATACACCGAGCACCTGCCCAACGAGACGGCAGCGACCACGATCGGGTTCTTCTGCCGCGCCCGGGCGTTCTTCGCCGCCCACGGCATCGCCCGGATGGTCCGCGTGGTCACCGACAACGGCCCGAACTACACCGCGAAGGCGTTCATCAGGACGGTGACCGCGTTCGCCTCACGTCACCAGCGCATCCGCCCCTACACCCCACGGCACAACGGCAAGGTCGAGAGATACAACCGGATCCTGGCCGAGGAGCTCCTCTACGCCCGGATCTGGACCAGCGAGGCCGAACGCGCCGCTGCGATCAAGATCTGGAACGTCCACTACAACTACCATCGGCCCCACACCGCCGTCGGCGACCAGCCCCCGGCCTCACGCCTCCACGCAGGCGTCACCAACGTCATAAGCCAGAACACCTAGCCAGGCAGGGGCGTGGATACGGCGCCGGCGGAGGTCAGTCGTCCGCCAGCACCCGCCGCATCCACGCCTCGACGTCGTCCGGACGGCGGGGCAGGGCGGCTGACAGGTTCTCCACCCCGTCGGCGGTGATCAGCACGTCGTCCTCGATCCGCACGCCGATGCCGCGCAGCTCCTCGGGAACCGCGAGGTCGTCCGCCTTGAAGTACAGGCCCGGCTCGATGGTGAAGACCATGCCGGGCTCGAGCACCCCGTCGAGGTAGAGCTCACGGCGCGCCTGGGCGCAGTCGTGCACGTCGATCCCGAGGTGGTGGCTCGTGCCGTGGACCATCCACCGGCGGTGGAACTGGCCGTCG
>DASXVR010000076.1:0-17362 GCA_036504175.1 Actinotalea sp.
GAGGGTGTGGTTGCGCGGTACGACGCGGAGCGCGGTTTCGGCTTCATCACCCCGGATGCCGGGGGCGCCGACCTGTTCGTGCACGTGTCGGTCCTCCGGGGCGCCGAGGGGCTGCAGGAGGGCGATCGGGTCCAGTACAAGGTGCGTCAGAGCGAACGGGGCCCGCAGGCCGACCGCGTCGAACGGCTGTGAGCGGCAGGGGTCCGGTGTCCACCTGACCTGCGGCATCGTCGGAGCGGGTGAGGAGAATCGAACTCCCGTAGCCAGTTTGGAAGACTGGGGCTCTACCATTGAGCTACACCCGCGAGGTCCCGGCGGCCGGGACAGCGGACCCAGGGTAACGGGTCCGCCGCCCCGACTCACAGTCGGCCCGCAGCGCGCTGCGGGTGCCGCTCGGTGCCGGACAGCCCCGGCTCAGGCCGCCGGCCGACCCAGCCCGCGGAAGGTCCAGCCACCCGCGCGCCACCGCGCCGCGTCGAGCTTGCCGCGGGCGTCGATGAGGTACGGCACCTTGGTCCGCCGGGCCAGCGCCTCCGCGTCACCGTTGACGAACTGCGGCCACTCGGTGAGCAGGAGGACGACGTCGGTCCCCTCGACCGCCTCCTCCACCGATGACGCGTAGCCGAGGGTCGGGAAGGTCCGCCGCGCGGTGTCGGCAGCCTCGGGGTCGAAGACCGTCACCTGGGCGCCTCGCAGGTGCAGGGCCGCCGCCACGTTCAGGGCGGGGGAGTCCCGCACGTCGTCGGTGTCGGGCTTGAACGCGGCACCCAGGACGCCGACGCGCCGGTTCAGCACGGACCCGCCGCACGCCTCCAGCGCGAGCTGGATGACCCGCTCCCGCTGGCCCATGTTGATCTCGTCGACCTGCTGGAGCAGGCGGGCCGCCGGGTGGGCCCCGAGCTCGCCGGCCCGGTGCATGAGGGCGCGGATGTCCTTGGGCAGGCAGCCGCCGCCGAAGCCGAGGCCGGCGTCCAGGAACTGCCGCCCGATGCGGCTGTCGTGCCCCAGGGCGTCGGCCAGCACCGTCACGTCGGCGCCCGCCGCCTCGCACACGCCCGCGATCGCGTTGATGAACGAGATCTTCGTCGCCAGGAAGGCGTTGGCGCTGACCTTGACCAGCTCGGCTGTCGGCAGGTCGCACGTCACGACCGGCGTGCCCTCGCTGATCGGCGTCGCGTAGACCGTGCGGAGCAGCCGCTCAGCGGCGGGGCTCGCGCCGCCGATGACGACGCGGTCGGGGTGGAGCGTGTCGTTGACCGCCTTGCCCTCGCGCAGGAACTCGGGGTTCCAGACGAGCTCGGCCGAGCGGCCCGGCTCGATGCGGTCCGCGATGAGCTCGCGCAGCCGAGCAGCCGTCCCCACCGGCACCGTCGACTTGCCGACGATCAGCGCATCGCCGGTGAGGTTCTCGACGATCGCGGTGACGGCGGCCTCGACGTAGGACAGGTTCGCCGCGTGGCTCGTGAGCTGCTGCGGCGTCCCGACGCACACGAAGTGGATGTCCGACGACGCCACTGCGTCCGCGATGTCCGAGGTGAAGCGGAGCCTGCCCGACTCGACCTGCTCGGTGAGCAGCTCGTCGAGCCCGGGTTCGAAGAACGGGACCTTGCCGAGGCTGAGCGCCTCGACCTTGGCGGTGTCGGTGTCGTAGCCGACGGTGGTGAACCCGAGGGCGGCCATGGCTGCCGCGTGGGTGGCGCCGAGGTAGCCGGTGCCGATCACGCTGATCCGGGGTCTGTCACGGTCCGGCTCGGCGGGGTCCCACAGGTCGCCGACCAGCTCGTCGGTGATCTCCTGGGCAGACGTGGCGGTGTCGGTCATCGTCTTCTCCTTGGTGGTCGGTGGGGAGGCGCTTGGCGTGTGAGCGGTGCGCGTACGCCGGGAGCGACTCACGGTGAGGCGCTCGGTTCGGGTGCCGGGCTCGGTTCTGGCGAGGGCGCCGCCGTGGGCTCGGCGCTCGGTGAGGCGCTGGGCTCGGGCGTGGGTGAGGCGCTCGGCTCCGGCGTGGGCGAGGCGCTCGGCTCGGGCGTCGGGGACCCGCTGGGCTCGGGGGACGCGCTCGGTTCGGGCGTCGGCGACGCGCTCGGGCTCGGCGACGGGCCGGCTGCCTCCGTCGGTGTCGGGCTCGGGACCGGGTCGGAGGGGACAGGGTCCGGTGTGGACCCCGCGCCGGGCGCGCCGGCGACGAAGCCCGCAGCCGGGTTGCTGATCCCCGCGATGAAGGCGTCGAGCGAGTCCCGGCGGGAGTCGATGCGCCAGTCGTTGGTCACCCGCTGGCCACCGCTGATCGTGGTGACCGTGTGGTGGAACCAGGCGAAGCCGACGATGTCGCTGTACTGCGGCAGGGCGAGCGACTCGAACAGGCTCGTCACCCAGGCGGGCTTGTTGTTGCCGATCTCCGACGCGCCGATCTCGGCCAGGAGGATCGGCTTGCCTGGGGCCACCTCCCGCAGCTGGGCGAGCGACCTGTCGAACGTGTACTGGAACGTCGGCGTCTGGTCGGCGCGGTACGGCGGGCGGTAGTAGCCGGACAGTCCGACCCAGTCCACGTAGTCGTCACCGGGGTAGAGGCTGTTCATGTACCAGGAGGAGTACTTGCCGTAGTCGGGCAGGGAGTTGACGATGTTCGGCGCCCAGATCCACATGACGTACTGGTTGGCACCCTCCTGCTCGAAGATGTCGTGCACGTGGCGCCACATCGCGACGTAGTCGCCCTTGCGGTTGCCGTTCATGAAGTTGCCGCCCCAGGCGCGCTCGCCCCACGGGTACCAGCTGCCGTTCATCTCGTGGTCGAGCCGGATCGCCAGCGGCAGCCCGAGGGCGGCGATGTCGCGGGCGTACTGGTGCAGGTAGTCGTCGTAGCGCCCCGGCACCCCGTTCGCGGGGTCCCCGATGATGACGGGGAGGGAGTAGTCGGCGTTGACCGCCTGGTCGTTGCCGGCGTTGCCCGGCTGGGACTCCCAGGTGAGCAGCGGCATCATGCCTCGCTGCCACGCCCGGGTCACCGCGTCGGGACGGAAGGGGGAGTCCCACCCCTGGAAGTAGCCGACCATCGTCGGGCTGGTGCCCACCTTGCGCGTGATGTCGTCGTGCTCGGCCCAGTTGAACGGCGACTGGGCGGTGTAGAGGCCGAACTGACGTTTGGTGGGCGCGATGAGGGCCGAGAGCGACGGCGCCGAGGGCTTGGCAGTCGGGACGCTCGGCTTCGCGGACGCCTGGGCGGCCTTGGCGGCGGTCGCGGCGGCCCTCGCCCGCTGCGCCTCGGCGAGAGCGGCGGCGGCCCGACCGCGTGCCGTCGCTGCGGCGGCGCGCGCGGCAGCGAGCTCGCGGGAGCGCTCGGCCGCAGCGGCGCGCTGAGCAGCGCCGGTGGCCCGACCCTTCTCGGCGGCGGCCTCCCGCTCGAGCTTCGCCTTCGTGCTGCCCCCGGCCGCCGCAGCCTCCTTCTCGGCGGCGGCCTTCGCCTGCCCGCTCGCCGCGCCGGCGGCGCGTTCCTGCGCGGCCTTCCGCTGGCTCGTCGTGAGCGCGGAGATCTGGGCGTCGCGGTCCGCGAGCTCAGCCTCCCGGTCGCCGAGCCGCTGCTGCAGCTCGGCCATCTGGTCGGCCAGCCTCTTGTCCTGTGCGCTCACAACGGGCGCGGCAGCCGTTCCGGGTGAGGTCCACACCGCCAGGGTCACGACGACCAGGAGGGCGGCGACCACCCCGGTCCCCAGCTTGGCGCGAGGCGACAGCCCGCGGGCGGTCCACCAGTGACGGGCGGGGACGTGCGTGTTCTCAGACATAGAACAGTGCCTCCAGGGCGAAGATGGCCAGGCCGATGAGGTACGGGACCGCTTCGAGCAGGTTGTGCCGGGATGACGGCGCCGCAGCGCTCGTGACGGCGAGCGCCGGCTCGGGGGTGCGCAGGGCAAGCGCGGTCCGGCGGGTCGACGCGGTCAGGTCGGGCATCCGGTCCACGACGTCGACGGGTGCCGACCGCGAGGCCGTAGCCAGGTCGGACATCAGGCGCACGCTCGACGCATCCCGGACGGGCTCCACGTCACCGCCGCTGTAGGCGCCGGCCCGGGTGCCCCACCCCGCGACGTGCGCCATCCGGAAGAAGCCCAGCAGCCGCACCGGCATGAGGAAGAAGGTCGAGGTGATGATGAACACCGGCAGCCGGAAGAAGTCCGACGGCTTCTCCTGCAGGTGGCGGATCTGGCGGATGGCCATGCTCAGGACCGAGGACGTGAGCATCAGTCCGACGACCCACAGCCAGCCCACCCTGTCGCCGTAGGTCTGCAGGATGGCGGCGTAGAGGTTGACGCCGGTGCCGCTGACCGATCTGTACACCCAGCCGAGCAGCGTGCCCACGAGCAGGAACGGCAGCACGATGTCGGTCAGGAAGAACAGCGAGAGCCACGGCGCGTGCCCGAGCATCCAGGGGAGCATCCGCAGGGTGTTGTACTGGCTGCCGCGCGCCCAGCGGAGCTGCTGCCTGAAGAGCTTGCCGACCTTGAGCGGTGCATCGGTGTAGACGAGGCTGGTGTGCTGGTAGACGGTCCGGTAGCCCTCCTTGAGCGTCAGGTTCGTCAGCGTCCTGTCGTCGCTGACCTCCAGGAACACCCCCAGGAAGCGCTCGGTCATGAACTTCTCCATGACGCGCACCAGGATGTTGCGGCGGAACGCGATGGTCCGCCCCGGCAGGCAGCCGACGTGGCCCAGGACGCTCTGCGCCGGCATCGAGTAGAGCGACCGGGTGTTCTCCAGCCAGTCGGCCCAGCGGGTGATCCAGCTGCGCTCGGGCTCGAGGATGCGCTGACGGGTCGTGACCCCGCCCACCCGCTCGTCGGCGAACGGCTTGACGAGCTCCGCGAGCACACCCGGGGTCCAGACCGTGTCGGAGTCCACGAGCACCGTGATCTCGTAGCGGGACAGCTCGGTGCCGATCTTCACGGCGTTGCGCTTGCCGGGGATGGGGGTGTGCACCCATCGCACGAGCGGGGCGAACTCCTCGCTGATCGACTCCAGCACGGCGTTCCGGGCGCCGTTGATGACGACGATGACCTCGTCCGGCCGCTGCTCGACCATGCGCCCGAGCACGTCGCGGAAGAGGTCCTCGGGCTCGTCGACCACGGGGACCACGACGCTCGTCGTCGTGGTGTGCGGGGCGGTGAAGGGGCGGTACCGCCTCGAGAGCACCACCTTCACGACCCACAGCGCCCAGACGAGGGCGGAGAAGACGGCGAAGAGGTAGTACTCCGAGTGGTCTTCGAGCATGTGGCGCATCTGCAGCAGGAAGATGAACACGGCACTCCTCAGGTCCTTGCGGGCATGGGTGTGCTCTTCGGCATCGTCGGCGAGAGAGCGGGGAGCGGCCGGCCCCCTGCCGGTGCCGCTCGTCGTCCGGGCAGTGGCGTTGCGCCGTCCCGGGGTCGCTGTCAGTCCCTGTCGGACCGGAGGCCCGTGGGAGTCACAACTATGTGACTGGGCCGCGGGAACTCTCAAGGCCGCCGTCAAGGATGAAGTGTGGCCGTCGCTGCCAGAATCGGGACAAACCGGGTCGAACTCGGACAGGATCGTGTGAGTCATCACACCATTCGGCCTGCAGCGGCGACCGCATCGCGAGATCCGTCCTCGTCAGAAGTTTGTGACAGTTAACGCGCGAGGTCTTGACAGGGTGCATTTCTGTCTGATTTGCGGCAGCCGCGTCGCGGGACGGAAGGGCACAGCGCGCGTGGGCCGCCGGTGCTCCGCTGTTGATCTGTCGGTGCTCTGCAGGTGCCGGACCGGTGTCCGGAGAGCGGCCGGTAGGCTGGGTGAGCACGGGATGTGGCGCAGGTTGGTAGCGCGTCCGCTTTGGGAGCGGAAGGTCGTGGGTTCGAATCCCGCCATCCCGACTCTCGTGCCCTGACCCGCGCGGCGGGTGCTGACCGACGGTGGTGCCGACTCTGCTGGCCGAGTGCCGGCCGAGTGCCGGCCGAGCTGGTTCGCAGGATGCCGGGACCTCCGTCTGCAGTGGGGTGCCGTAGGATCAGGACGCCTTCTGCGCGGGTCCGCGCACGCATGAGCACCACCCTGGAGGGACCGATGCGTCCCTCGCCGCCCCGCCGGGCACGTCCCGGCTGCCCCTGAGCCGTTGGAGACCACTGCTGTGAAGAGCGCCGTCGAGACCCTGGACGCCACCACGGTCAAGCTGACCGTCGAGGTCTCGTCCGAGGAGCTGAAGCCGAGCATCGAGCACGCCTACCAGCACATCGGTTCGCAGGTGCAGGTCCCCGGGTTCCGCAAGGGCAAGGTCCCCGCGCGCATCATCGACCAGCGGGTCGGCCGCGCAGCCGTGATCGAGCACGCCGTCAACGACGGCATGGCCTCCTTCTACCGCCAGGCGGTCACCGAGGCCGATCTGCGCCCCCTCGGCCAGCCCGAGATCGAGGTGACCGGGACCCCCCTCACCGAGGCCGACGGCGGGCTCACGTTCACCGCCCAGGTCGAGGTCCGCCCCGAGATCACCCTGCCGGACCTGGACGGTGTCACCGTCACCGTCGACGCGGTCGCCGTCACCGACGAGGACGTCGACGCCCGCCTCGACGCGCTGCGCGAGCGCTTCGGCACCCTCATCGGCGTGGACCGCCCGGCGGCCGAGGGCGACTACGTCGTTCTCGACCTGCGGGCCACGATCGGCGACGAGGAGGTCGACTCCGTCAACGCGATCTCCTACCAGATCGGCTCGGGCAACATGCTCGAGGGCCTCGACGAGGCGCTGACGGGTCTGTCGGCCGGCGAGACCACCACCTTCGAGACGGCGCTCGCCGGCGGCGAGCACGAGGGCGAGACGGCGCAGGTCACGGTGACCGCCACGTCGGTCAAGGTCCGCGAGCTCCCCGAGGCCGACGACGAGTTCGCCCAGCTCGCCAGCGAGTTCGACACGCTCGCCGAGCTGCGTGAGGACCTGCGTGGCCAGGCCGCCCGGATCAGCGCCTCCAACCAGGCGGTCCAGGCCCGCGACCTGCTCCTCGAGCGCCTCCGTGACGGTCTGGAGATCCCGGTCCCCAACGGCGTCGTCGAGGCCGAGATCCACCGTCACCTCGAGTCGGAGGGGCGCCTCGAGGACGACGAGCACCGCGCCGAGGTCGACGGGCAGGCTCGTGAAGCGCTCGCCAACCAGATCCTGCTCGACACCCTCGCCGAGAAGCTGCAGGTCAAGGTGGGTCAGAGCGAGCTGCTCGACTACCTGGTCAACGCCTCGCGGCAGTACGGCATGGACCCGAACACCTTCATCAAGACCGTCGACGAGCAGGGCCAGATCCCGGCCATGATCGCCGAGGTCGGGCGCTCCAAGGCCGTCGCGGTCGCCCTCCGTCAGGTCACCGTCGTGGACTCCGCCGGTGCGCCGGTGGACCTGACCGAGTACATCGGCACCGACGAGGACGACGTGGACGCCGTCGCCCAGGCCCAGGCCGCGATGGAGGCTGCGCTGGCCGAGGGTGACGAGCCCGCAGCGTCGGCGGACGCCGACGCGGAGACCGCCGCCGAGTAGCTCCCGCAGAGCAGATCCTCAGGAGGGCCCCGCCGGACGGCGGGGCCCTCCTGCGTCGTTCCTGGCCCTCACCCGGCCGGCGCTGCCGCCCCCGCTCCGACCGCTGGCATACTCACGCGGGGCCGCACGGCCCGTGGAGCCAGGGGGAGCAGCGATGACCGCGGAGAACGGGTGGCCCGGCTACGGCGCTCCGTACGGCTACCCGGTCGCAATGCTCCCCGTCACGCCCCTGCCCCCGCTCGCGACCTGGCTCCAGAGGGCTGGCGGCTTCGTCGTGGACCAGGCCGTGCCGACGGTGCTGAGCATGATCGGCACGGTCATCTGGCTACCGAAGTACCTCACGTTCGTCCAGCGGCTCGTGTCGGCCACGGCCACGGCCACGGCCGCGGACGACGGGCACCTGCCGGTCGCGCCGCTGCCCCACGGCACCGGCGTCCGGGTGATGATGCTGCTGAGCCTGGTCGGCTCCGGCTTCAGCATCTGGAACAGGACATTCCGCCAGGGCCGCACCGGTCAGTCGATCGGCAAGCAGCTGCTGGGCATCCGACTGCTCAGCGAGCAGACGATGGCACCGATGGGCGCCGGCATGAGCTTCGTCCGCGACCTCGCGCACACCGCCGACGGGTTTGCTGCGTACGTCGGCTATCTGTGGCCGCTGTGGGACGCCAAGCGCCAGACCTTCGCCGACAAGATCTGCCGCACGGTCGTCGTCGTCGACCCGTAGGCCTCGGGCGGTTCCCACCTGCGGCGCGTCACAGGCGGTAGTCGAACCCCAGCCGGATCTTGTCCCCGCGGAAGACGATCGTGGAGTACTCGAACCGGGTCCCGTCGTCGTCGGAGATGACGTCCTGGAGCACCAGGACCGGCTGACCGCGACGCATCCTGAGCAGCTCGGCCTCCTCGGTCCGGGCGGCGGCCGCCTCCAGGTGCTCCTCGACCTGCCTCATCGCGAGACCGTAGTGCTTCTCGAGGATCACGCACAGCTGCTCGTTGCCGGCGTCGTGCTGCCCGAGATCGGGCGCCAGGCTCGCCGGGACGTAGGAGTGGTGCAGGCTGATCGGCTCGCCCTGGACCGACCGGAGCCGGTGGATCGCGTGGACCTGCGCGCCGGCAGGCAGGCCGAGACGTTCGCTCACGCGCAGCGGGGCCTCCTCGACGCCGTTGCCGAGGACCTCGGTGGTGGTCTCGTAGCCGGCGGCCTCGAGCTGCTCCCGTACCCCGCGGTAGGCCGGGGAGACGGCTTCGAACTTCCGAGCGGCGAGGAAGGTGCCCTTGCCCGGGACACGGAAGAGGATGCCCTCGGCGACGAGCTTGGTGAGCACGCCGCGGGCGGTCATCCGGCTGAGCCCGTAGAGCTTGTTCAGCTCGTTCTCGGACGGGATCCGCTGGTTCGGCTTCCACTCACCGCTGGCGATCTTGGCGCGGAGGATGTCCTCGAGCTGCGCGTACAGGGGCACGGCCGAGTCGCGGTTCAGGACGTCGGTCGACGGCACGACGAGCCTCCGTTGCACAGGGCGTCACAGGTCGGGATGGAAACTACACCGTCGTCGGGGTCGGGCCGCGCCACGGGCCAGGCGCCGCGACCTGGTGGGACAGCGCCCGTCGGTGTCATTGTCCCCGACAGCACCATACTTGTATAGTGCTGTCTACATCGGCTCGTGACGGCCGAAGGAGCCCGCGATGACCCCCCGATCGACCTCGTCCCTGTCACCCGGCCTTGCGGCCCCACCGATCGTCGCGGCGCCGCCGTCCGCGGCCCGGAGCGGCGGGTCGCCCGCCGAGCGGGGACGGCGGGCCCTGGAGGTCGTGGCCCGGGCGGCCGACCCTGGCGTCCGGTACCGGCTGCGCTCCCTGGGGCTGCCGCCCGTACCCGGCGACGAGTCGTACGTCGACCGCATCCTCGACCACCCGCTGGGCTCGTCCACGTTCGCCGAGCTGCGCGGATCTGCGCGGCGCGTGGCGACGACCGCCGAGCTGCGGGCCGTCGTGGACCACTTCGGCACGCCCGCGGGCCACACCCCTGCGGGGTTCCGGGTCGAGCTCGAGCTCGAGGGCGACGGGGTGCTTCGCGCTGACCTGGTCCGCGACATCGGCTACGACGGGGACGGCATCCTGCGGCCGACGAACGTCCTGTACTCGGCCGACACCGCCAACCCGTACGAGATCGCGCCCATCGCGCCGCTCATCGCGAACCTGACGTGCAACCCGGGCATCATCTACGACCTCTTCCTGGGTGACCCGACGGCCAACGTCGGCGGCGCCTTCACCACGCGCGACGAGGTGATGACCGAGATCGGCCGGATCCTGGGCCCGGGGTGCGACATCAGCGTCGAGCTGGACGACCCCTTCGCCGAACCGGAGCACGTGCTCGCCGAGGCCGAGCACTTCCGGTCGATGCTCGGGCGCTGGCGCGTGGTCATCAAGGTGCCGCACACCGGTCCGGTCAACGCGCAGAACAGCAAGCAGCTGCTCGTAGGGGACAAGCGCCTCGACCGCTGGTGGTGGGAGCCGGCCACGGCCGACGCCTTCCACGGCCACCGGCTCGCCCTGCTGCTCCACGAGCACGGGTTCCGCGTGAACTTCACGCTGATGTTCGAGCCGCACCAGACCCAGCTCGCGCTGCAGGCGCGCCCGGCCTACGTGAACGCTTTCATCCGGCACCGGCTCGCCCAGTCGACGCGGCTCGCGGCGCTGCTGGACGCCCACGCCGCCAGCGGCGACGACGGCCTGCTCGTCTCGCTGCGCGAGTACCTGCTCACGACGGACCACCTGGCCGCCGGTGACACCCAGCACGACCTCGCGGACTGCCGGCGGATGGCCGAGCGCATCGTCGCCCACCGGCGCTTCCGCGAGCCGGAGGGCGCGGACGGGCTGGACTCGGTGCGGCACAGCCTGCGGGTGCTGCGCAGCGCGAACCTCCCGGAGACCCGGCTGATCGTCTGCTCGATGGAGGGGGAGCGGGCCTACCCGCAGATCGACAGCCTCCTGGCGAGCGACGAGTTCGCCGACATGACCCGCCGGGTTGTCGTGACGGCCGAGCCGCAGTACCTCGCCCGCTTCGCATCGGCCAACCAGGTCGTCAGCTACCAGCGGCGCTTCCTGAACGCGTCCGCGCGTGGCGGGCCGCGCCCGGCCTGACAGGTCCGCGTCCGGACGCGCCGAGGCCGGCCCGCTCGGCTGCGGGCCGGCCTCGACGCTCCTCGTCCCGGGGCCGGGTCCACCGGCCGGGTGCGCCTCAGAACACGCGGTACGCGATCTCCGCGGGTGCCATGAGGAGGCGCTCGATCTCGTCGTCGAGCTTCACGAGCGTCAGGGAGGCGCCCGCCATCTCCAGCGACGTGCAGTACTCGCCGACGTAGCTGCGCGCCACGGTGATGCCCTGGGCGGCGAGCTTCTCGTGGGCGATGCCGTAGAGCAGGTACAGCTCGCTGATCGGTGTGCCACCGAGCCCGTTGATCATGAGCGCGACGCGGTCGCCCGACGTGAACGGCAGGTCGGGCACGACGGCACCGAGCAGCTCGTCGACGATCTCGTCGGCGGGCACCATCTTCGCGCGGCGGCGGCCGGGCTCGCCGTGGATGCCGACGCCGACCTCGATCTCGTCGTCGCCGAGGTCGAACAGGGGTGAGCCCTTGGCGGGCGGGGTGCACGCCGACAGCGCGATGCCCATCGAGCGGGTCACCGAGTTGACCTTCTCGCCGATCCGGACGACCTCGTCCAGGTCGGCTCCTTCCTCGGAGGCTGCACCGACGGCCTTCATGACGAAGAAGTTGCCTGCCACGCCCCGGCGCCCGACGGTCCACGTCGAGTCCTGCACGGCGACGTCGTCGTTGATGAACAGCGTCTGGACAATGATGCCGTCCGCCTCGCTCATCTCCTTGGCCATGTCGAAGGCCATGCGGTCACCGGTGTAGTTGTTGACCAGCAGCAGGACGCCCTTGTCGGAGGCCAGCAGCTTGACCGTCTCGTACACGTAGTCCATCGGAGGAGCGGCGAACACGTCGCCGGGGCAGGCGCCGTCGAGCATGCCTTTGCCGACGACCATCACGTGGGCCGGCTCGTGGCCAGAACCCGAGCCCTGGATGATCGAGACCTTGTCCGCACGCGGAGCATCAGCACGCATGATCAGGTTGTACTTGGGCTCGTAGCGCAGGGTGTCGGGGTTGGCGAGGGCGATCCCCTTGAGCATCTCGGGGACGAACTGCTTCGGGTCGTTCACGAACTTCTTCACGAAAACCTCCACAGCGCTGGGTCTGGTTCTGGCGTGCTGGTCGTGCTGGTGTGCTGGTGCTGGTCGTGCTCACGCCCGTGCGGGCGGCTCTGGTGCGGCCGGTGCTGGCCCCTGGGGTGGGCAGGCGCGGGGCCTGCCCCGGTCACGCGACGGAGGGCCGTTCGGGCCAGTGCTTGGCGATCTCCTCGGCGATGACCGCCACGGCGATGGCACCGGCGTCGGGCGAGCCGATGCTGCGCTCGCCGGTGTACGCGGCCCGGCCGCGCATGGCCTGCAGGGCGCTCGTCGCCTCGGCGCTCGTGCGCGCCGTGGAGGCGGCAGCGTCGACCACCTCCTGCGACGTCGCGCCCGCAGCGGTGCGCTCGGCGACGGTGTCGCGGTACGGCACGAGCGCGTCGAGGAGGGTCTTCTCGCCGAGCGAGGCACCCCCGCGTGCCTTGATCCCCTCGATCGCGCCGTCGAGCATGGCCACCACGGCGACGCCGTCGAGCGTCTGCAGGTCCTTGGCGGCGAGGGCCGCGCGCAGGAAGGCCGTACCCCAGATCGGCCCCGACGTCCCGCCGATGCGGCTGGAGATGACCATGGCGATCTTCTGCAGGAACGTGCGCGCGTCGGTCCGGTCGAAGGTGTCCCAGTCGCTCAGGACGATCTCGAAGCCCCGGGCGAGGGAGTAGCCGAAGTCGCCGTCGCCGACCACGGAGTCGAGGTCACCGAAGTACTTCTCGTTGTCCACGGCGGTCTGGGCGATCACCCGGACGACGTGCTCGAGGTCGGGCAGGTCCACGGCCATGACTCACTCCTTCGTGTCGAGCTGGTGCGTGCGGGACTGGTTCGTGGGCGGCCGGTCGAGCTCGAGCAGGCGGGTCAGGTCGGCGAGCCGGACCTCGTCGCCGATGCGCAGGCCGTGCGGGTCGGCCAGCACGGACGCAGGCTCGTCGGGCGCGTCTCCGAGGCACGTGACCACGAGGTCCGCACCGCTGAAGTCCTCGTCGACCGTGTAGGCGCTCACGGTCACGACGGTCCGCAGCCCGGCGGCGAGCGACGCCTGCAGCCCGTTGGCGCTGTCCTCGACGACGACGCACTCGCCGGGTTCCACGCCCATCCCCTGCAGGGCCAGGAGGTAGATGTCCGGGGCGGGCTTCTTGTGCGCGACGACGTCACCGGCGAACACGGCGAACTCGGCGGCCCGCTCCGTGCCCACCGCATGCTCGAGCACGGCGCGGACGGAGCGGTCGGCGGAGGTGGAGGCCACCGCCAGCCGCCAGCCGGCGCCCGCTGCCTCCTCGACGAGACGTGCGATCCCGGGCCGGCCGGGCATGAACCCCGCGTCGACCATCGCGACGTAGTGCGCGGTCTTGCGGCGGTGCCAGTCGGCGAGCATCTCCCGCTGCTCCTCCGGGTCGGTGGGCAGCCCCGCGCTCGCGACCAGCTCCGGGGTCAGGAGCGCAGCCATCCGCTCCTTGCCACCCCCGATGAGGACGTACCTGGCGTAGTCCTCCTCGCTCCACTGCACCGGCAGGCCCACCTCGGTGAAGGTCGCGTTGAACGCGGGCAGGTGCCCGTACCGCTCGGTGTCGGCGAGCACGCCGTCGCAGTCGAAGATCAGCGCTGGGCTCACAGGGCCGCCGCCGCAGCGTGCGCCTGCCCCGACGATCCGAACACGTCCAGGCGTCCGGACGTCTCCTGCTGCACGGCCGCGGAGATGTCCCGGAACATCGACGGCGGGTCCCACTTGCCCGTGGCCTCGGCCTTCGCCGTGTGCGCCTGGGCCGCCCGCATGTAGGCGAGCTTGAGACCCGTGGAGATGTTGATCTTCGAGATCCCTGCTGCGATGAAGGTGTGGAAGTCCTCGTCGCTCAGCCCGGTGCCGCCGTGCAGGACGATCGGCCGGTCGGTCATCGAGACGAGCTCACGCACCCGCTCCGGCAGCAGCACGGGCGCCGCGGTGTACACCCCGTGGGCGGTGCCGAGCTGGGGCGCGAGCAGGTCGGTGCCGGTGCGGTCGGCGACGTCCACCAGCACGCGTGCGGTGTAGCCGTGGATCGCGACGTCGGAGCCGATGCCGTCCTCGACGCCGACGATGTTCTCGATCTCGGACTCGACGTCGACGCCTGCCGCATGGGCCTCGGCGACGACCTCGGCGGTCTCGCGCTCGGCCTGCGCCAGGTCGCGGTCGGAGGCGTCGAACAGGACCGAGGACCAGTGCGCGGCGACGCACGCGGAGATGACCGACCTGTCCGGGCAGTGGTCGAGGTGCAGGGCGACGGGCACCCGCGCGGGCTCCGCGGCCAGGCGGAACATCGTGGTCATCAGCTCGACCCCGACGGACTTCACCGTCTTGACCGAGACCTGCACGATCACTGGTGACGAGCGCTCGACGGCTGCGGCGATCACCGCACGCAGGCTCAGGTCGTCGAGGATGTTGACGGCCGCGACGGCGTAGCCGTTCGCGCGCGCGTGCCGGGCCAGGCGGGCGGTCGAGGCGATCATGGCGTCCTTCTCCGTCGAAGCGCCGGGTCGCTGGATCACCACGGCGTCCGGGGCGTACCTGCCTATACAACCCTATACGGGTTCATTGCGAGACTACGCACGGGCGCAGGAGGTGTCCAGACCTGCGTGCGCCGTCAGCGAAAACCGCGCCGAGCCGGCCATGTCGCGTGCTTCCCCCGCGTTAGGGTCCAAGCACACGACGCAGGACCTGGAGTGTCTCCAGGACCGGTAGGACGAGGGAGAGCCGTGAACCAGATGAGCGACGCAGCGCTGCCAGCAGTGGCACGGGGCGAGGGACCGAACCTCGGCCTGAACGACCACATCTACAACCGGCTTCTCCGCGAGCGGATCATCTGGCTCGGATCAGAGGTCCGGGACGACAACGCCAACGTGATCTGCGGGCAGCTCATGCTGCTCGCCGCCGAGGACCCCGAGAAGGACATCTACCTGTACATCAACTCGCCCGGCGGATCTATCACCGCGGGCATGGCGATCTACGACACGATGCAGTACATCCAGCCCGACGTGGCCACCGTCGCGATGGGGATGGCCGCCTCGATGGGGCAGTTCCTGCTGTCCTCCGGCGCGAAGGGCAAGCGGTACATCACGCCCCACGCCCGCGTGCTCATGCACCAGCCCTCGGGCGGCATCGGCGGCACCGCGACGGACGTCCGCATCAACGCCGAGCTGATCCTGCACATGAAGCGGGTGCTCGCCGAGCTCACCGCCGAGCAGACGGGCAAGTCCGTCGAGCAGATCAACACCGACGCCGACCGCGACAGGTGGTTCACCGCCGACGAGGCGCTCGCGTACGGGTTCGTCGACCACGTCGTGACCCATTCCGGGTCGGTCGCCGGCGGCGGCGGCACCAACGGCTCCTGAGCCGGCACCCGCCAACGCCCACACACATCGAGGAGCACCAGTGAGCACCGAGCACCAGTTCATCAGCCGGGCGTCGTCGTTGTCCGGGTCGGCGTCGTTCGCGGCGTCGGCCGGCAGCAGCGTCACCACGGGCGGCATTGCGCTGCCCTACGGCGCACCGTCGTCGCGCTACGTCCTGCCCCAGTTCGAGGAGCGGACCGCCTACGGCTTCAAGCGCCAGGACCCTTACACGAAGCTGTTCGAGGACCGCATCATCTTCCTCGGCGTCCAGGTGGACGACGCGTCCGCCGACGACGTGATGGCGCAGCTGCTCGTCCTGGAGAGCCAGGACCCGGACCGCGACATCATCCTGTACATCAACTCGCCCGGCGGCTCCTTCACGGCCATGACGGCGATCTACGACACCATGCAGTACATCAAGCCGCAGATCCAGACGGTGTGCCTGGGCCAGGCCGCGTCCGCCGCGGCGGTCCTGCTCGCCGCCGGGACGCCCGGCAAGCGGCTCGCCCTGCCGAACGCGCGGGTGCTCATCCACCAGCCGGCGATGGAGGGTGGCGGCTACGCCCAGGCGTCGGACATCGAGATCCACGCCAACGAGCTGATCCGCATGCGCGAGTGGCTCGAGGAGACGCTCGCGCGCCACACCGGCCGCGAGGTGGCACAGGTCCGGCTCGACATCGAGCGTGACAAGATCCTCTCCTCGCAGGGTGCGTTGGAGTACGGTCTCGTCGACCAGGTCCTGGAGAGCCGCAAGGCCGCTGTGCTCCCTGCCTAAACACCTGGCCGGTCGCGGCCGATGGTGAGGGCAGGGGTGCGTGGGGGATCCCCACCGGGTGAACGGACACGCCGCACGGCGGTCGCAGGCTGACAGTGGGCCCCGCGTGGTGTGCAATGGACGTATCGCAGAAGGGCGCCCGTCGGGCACCCACTCGAGGAGGGAACGCCGTGGCACGCATCGGGGACGGCGCTGACCTGCTCAAGTGCTCCTTCTGCGGGAAGAGCCAGAAGCAGGTCAAGAAGCTCATCGCCGGCCCTGGCGTGTACATCTGCGACGAGTGCATCGACCTGTGCAACGAGATCATCGAGGAGGAGCTCGCCGAGGCGACCGAGGTCGGCATGGTCGAGCTCCCCAAGCCCCGCGAGATCTTCGACTTCCTCGAGCAGTACATCATCGGCCAGGAGCCGGCCAAGCGGTCGCTGGCGGTCGCGGTCTACAACCACTACAAGCGCATCCAGGCGGGCGAGCAGAGCCGCAGCGCGGGCAGTGACGACCACGTCGAGCTGGCGAAGTCGAACATCCTCCTGATCGGGCCCACGGGCTGCGGCAAGACCTACCTCGCGCAGACGCTGGCCAAGATGCTCAACGTCCCCTTCGCGATCGCCGACGCCACGGCCCTGACCGAGGCCGGCTACGTCGGCGAGGACGTGGAGAACATCCTGCTCAAGCTCATCCAGGCGGCGGACTACGACGTCAAGAAGGCCGAGACCGGGATCATCTACATCGACGAGGTCGACAAGATCGCCCGCAAGAGCGAGAACCCGTCGATCACGCGCGACGTCTCCGGCGAGGGCGTGCAGCAGGCCCTCCTGAAGATCCTCGAGGGCACGACCGCCTCGGTGCCGCCGCAGGGTGGCCGCAAGCACCCGCACCAGGAGTTCATCCAGATCGACACCACGAACGTGCTGTTCATCGTCGCGGGCGCCTTCGCGGGCCTCGACGAGATCATCACGTCGCGCTCCGGGCGGCGCGGCATCGGCTTCGGCGCCCCGCTGCACTCGGCCGACGACACCGACGTGTTCGGCGACGTCATGCCCGAGGACCTGCTGAAGTTCGGGCTCATCCCCGAGTTCATCGGCCGCGTCCCGGTCATCACCACGGTCTCGCCGCTCGACCAGAACGCCCTCGTGCGGATCCTGACCGAGCCGCGCAACGCCCTGGTCAAGCAGTACCAGCGCATGTTCGAGATCGACGGGGTCGAGCTGGAGTTCACCCCCGACGCCGTGCAAGCCGTCGCCGACCAGGCCCTCCTGCGGGGGACCGGTGCGCGAGGTCTGCGGGCGATCCTCGAAGAGGTGCTCCAGCAGATCATGTTCGACGTGCCCAGCCGTGACGACATCGCGCGCGTCGTGGTGACCCGCGAGACGGTCCTGGAGAACGTCAACCCGACGATCGTGCCGCGCGAGCCCGCACCCGTCGTCAAGCGCACGCCGCGGGAGAAGTCGGCCTGACCGGCCGCACTTCC
>DASXVR010000077.1:0-15899 GCA_036504175.1 Actinotalea sp.
ACGTTGAGGATGCTCACCGGCACGCTGAACGGACGCCTGCTCAGGAGCCGTGCGACCTGGTCGAGCTCGTCGTCCGTCGCGACGAACACGTAGATCTCCGCCCTGCCGGCGTACACGCCGGAGCAGTGCTGGACCACCTCGACGGAGATCCCGTCGCCGAGCCGGACCAGATCGCCGACGAGCACGCTCTGGCGCTGCAGCTCGGCGTCGACCTGAGCGAGCGTGGGCAGCTCGCGGCACGCCACGCCCGCCATGACGTTCGTCTGCGTGGACGCGACGAATCGCCACGCGACGACCACCAGGACGAGGAGCACGCACGCCACGGCGGCACCGATCACGAGCCGTCGCCGAGAGCGCAGCTCCGGGTCACCCTCAGCCATGATCAAGCACTGGCGGCTCGGCGCCTCCGCTGGGTCCTGCGGCGACCGACGGCCGGCGAGCGCGTCGGCGGAAACCGAGGAGGAGCCACCCGGCGATGGGTGCCAGCGACAGCGGTCCCACCCAGGAAGCAGCGGCGGGCGCCGACACGAGGTACGGCGTCACGGCCACGGGCAGCAGCCCAGCGGCCAGGGTGACCAGGGCCCGCCACCACGTCCCGAAGAACGGGGCACGGTCGTCGGGGCCCCACCGCGTGCTGGGCACGCTGGTCACGTGGGTCTCCTCACCGGATGCAGTGCTCGACGCGCATCGTCGGCGTGATGCTCCGCCGGCCCGGTCCCCCTGCGTGTCAGCCCCATGCTGGGAACGCTATTCCTGGTCGGCGCTCGCGCAGGGCGAACGGAGCCGCCAGGTTCGCCGCGGCCGGCCCGACCCGACGACGAAGGCCCCGTCCCAGCATTGTCGCTGGAACGGGGCCTGGGTCAGGTGAGCCGCCTATCAGAATCGAACTGATGACCTTCTCATTACGAGTGAGACGCTCTACCGACTGAGCTAAGGCGGCGGTACCCCTCCCGCGCCGGCGGGCGCGAGACGAGCGGGCCCTACTGTACCGACCGGGCGCCGAGGCTCCAAAGCGAGAGCGCGGCGCCCGTCGTACGGGCTGCGACGGGCCCCTGCGGTGGGGCCGTCAGCAGGTCAGGCCGTCCTTCGGAACCGTGCCGTCGACGAGGTAGGAGTCGACGGCGTCGCCGATGCAGGCGTTCGACCGGCCGTACGCGGTGTGACCCTCGCCCTTCCACGTCAGCAGGTGCCCGGACTCGAGCTGGCCGGCCAGCGACACGGCCCACTGGTAGGGGGTCGCCGGGTCTCCGGTCGTCCCGATGACGACGATCGGTGCTGCACCCGCGGCGTGGAGCTGGGCGCGTTCGGCGGTGGACTGGACCGGCCACGCCTCGCAGCCGACCGTCATGGCGAACACCCTGCCGAACGTCGGCGCCTTGGCCGCGGCCTTGTCCGCGAAAGCCAGCATCTCGTCGTAGGTGAGGGCGGGCGTCGGGTAGTCCAGGCAGTTGATGGCGGTGAAGGCGACCATGGAGTTCGACTGGTAGGTGCCGTCCTCGTTGCGCTGGAGGTAGAAGTTCGCGAGGGCCAGCAGCGTCGCCGCCGTGTTGTTCTGGATCGCCTCCGACAGGGCGCTGGTCAGGTACGGCCAGGACTGGTCGTTGTAGAGCGTGACGATGATGCCGTCGACCGCCAGGGTCTTGTTGACGAAGGCACCGCCGCCCGCGGGGATCGGCTTCTTGCCCGCGCGCTCGATCAGGTCCGCGACCTGCTGCATGCCGGCGTCCACTCCACCGGTCAGCGGGCACTTCGACCCGGCCTGACAGTCCGCGACGTAGGCCCGCATGGCGCTCTCGAAGCCCTCGGCCTGCCCGATCACCAGGTCGTCGACTCCGATGGAGGGGTCCACCGCACCGTCGAGGACCATCCGCCCGACCTTGTCCGGGTAGAGCTCGGCGTACATCGCGCCCAGGAAGGTGCCGTAGGAGAACCCGGCGTAGTGCAGGACGTCGTCACCGAGCACGGCCCGGAGCAGGTCCATGTCCCGCGCCGCGTTCACCGTGTCGACCTTGCCGAGCAGCGGCCCGGTGCTGGCGGCGCACGACTCGCCGAAGGCACGGACGGCGGCGGTGGCGGCGTCGAGGGACGCCTGGTCGGTGATGTTCACGTCGGCGGTCAGGAAGGCGTCGACGCTGGCGTCGTCACCGCAGCTCACGGCGGTGGACTGCCCGACCCCGCGAGGGTCGAAGCCGATGATGTCGTAGGCCTGCAGGACCGGCTTGCCGATGAAGCCGACGGCATCGGCGAGGAACCCGATCCCGGACTCCCCCGGGCCGCCCGGGTCGATGAGCAGGGAGCCGATGCGCTGGTCGGCGCTGCCGGTGGCGCGTGACCGCTTGACCGCGAGGTCGATCGTGCCCGACTCCGGTGCGGCCCAGTCCAGCGGCGCCGTGACGGTGGTGCACTGGAAGCCGTCGCCGCAGTCCTCCCACTGGATCTTCTGCGCGTAGAGGGTGTCGAGGCTCTGACCGGCGCCGGCGCTCGTGTCCGGCTCGGCGGCCTTCGTCGACGACGGTGCGGCGGTCGGGGTGGTCTGCTGCTTGGGTGCCACGCACCCGGCCAGCACCAGGGCTGCCAGCGCGACGAAGGCGGCGGAGCGGGCCCGCCGGGAGGCGGTCCGGACGGGCGGGGCTGAGGCAGCGGGCACCGGCCAACCGTAACGAACCCTGCTGACAGATCGGCACGCGCGATTCCGAGCGCTGGACGACCGGTCGGCCGACGGAGCCGCCGAGCCCTCTGGCCCGGCTCTGCCCTCGGGCTCCCGCCGGGAGCTGCCGCTCAGCCCTGCGGCCGCAGCGCGACGGCCATCGCCTCCATGGCGAGCAGCGGCGCGACGTTGCCGGCGATCCGCGTGCGGGCCTCGCCGATGGCGTCCATCCGGCGCAGGGTCTGCTCGGGCGTGCTCTCCGCGGCCAGGCGGCGGACGTCGGCGTCCTGGGCGGCGTTGACCAGGTCCACGCCGGCACCCAGCTGCACGACGAGCACGTCGCGGTAGAGCGACAGCAGGTCCAGCAGGGCCCTGTCGAGCACGTCGCGCTGCGCCCGGGTCGCACGCCGCTTCTGGTCCTCCTCGAGCTGGCGCACCTGCGCGCGCACGCTCGGCGGAAGCGTCTGCGCGGACTCGGCACCGAGCGTGTGCAGCAGCGAGGCCTTCTCCGCTGCATCCCGGTCCTCGGTGGCCGCCTTCGACTCGGCGGTGGCGACGTCCACGAGGTCGCCCGCCGCGAGCACCGCGTCGCCCACACCGCGGATGCCCGCAGCGAGCTGCAACGTCTGGGCGCGACGTTCGCGCGCGCCGGGGTCGCGGGCGAGCCGGCGCGCCAGGCCGATGTGGCTCTGGGCGGCGCGCGCGGCGACGTCGGCCACCACCGGGTCCACGCCGTCGCGCGACACCAGCAGGGCGGCCACGTCGGCCACCGGCGGGATGCGCAGGGCGACGCCGCGGCAGCGCGAGCGGATGGTGACCACGACGTCGTGCGGGCTCGGCGCGCACAGCAGCCAGACGGTGCGCGGCGGCGGCTCCTCGAGGGCCTTGAGCAGCACGTTCGAGGTCCGTTCGACCATGCGGTCGGCGTCCTCGAGCACGATGACCCGCCACCGACCCTGGGACGGTGCCCGCTGGGCCACACCGATGAGCTCGCGCACCTCGTCGATGCTGATGGTGACCTTCTCTGTCGCGACGACCATCACGTCCGCGTGAGTGCCCGCGAGCACGGTGGTGCACGCCTTGCAGTGGCCGCAGCCGCCCTCGAGGCACTGCAGGGCGGCGGCGAAGGCCCGGGCGGCGTTGGAGCGCCCCGACCCGGGTGGCCCGGTGAGCAGCCACGCGTGCGTCATCGCCGACGGGTCGGTGCTCGCCGCCCGGAGGGTCGCGACCGCGCTCGGCTGCCCGACGACGTCGTCCCAGACGGTCACGGCGTCACCGGCAGGTGCGTGGCGGCCGTCGCGTCGGCGAGGCCCTCCCGACCTGCGGCCTCGAGCAGGGTCCGCACGCGCTCGCGGATAGCGCCCTGCACCGCCTCGACGGGCCGGGCGGCGTCCAGCACGAGCCACCGCTCTCCACCCGCGGCAGCGCGCACCAGGAACGCCGCGCGGGTGCGCAGGTGGAAGTCCGCGCCGGCGCTCTCCAGCCGGTCCGGGGCGCCCGTCAGCCGTCCGAGGCCGACGGTGGGGTCCAGGTCCAGCAGCACGGTCAGGTCCGGCAGCAGGCCCTCGGTCGCCCACAGGGAGAGCGCCTCGACCTCGTCGGCGCCCAGGTCACGGCCGTTGCCCTGGTAGGCCACCGAGGAGTCCAGGTACCTGTCCCCGAGCACGACCGCGCCCCGTGCGAGCGCCGGACGGACCACGGTGTCGACGTGGTGCGCGCGGTCGGTCGCGTACAGCAGGGCCTCGGTGCGGGCGCTGACGTGGTCCCCGTGCAGCACCGCGTTGCGCAGCTCGACGCCCAGGGCCGTGCCGCCGGGCTCGCGGGTGGTCACGACGTCGCGCCCCTGGTCGCGCAGCCAGGAGGCCAGCAGGCGCAGCTGCGTGGACTTGCCGACGCCGTCCCCACCCTCGAAGGTGATGAACACGCCGCGCGGGGCACGGTCCACGTCGGAGGTCACGGCGTCAGGGTAGTCGGGCCGTGCGACAGCCTCACTCGCCGGGATACACGACCCCGACCTGGCGGCGGATCTCGTCCATCGTGCGCATGACCTCGAGCGTCTTGTCGAGGCTGATGACCGGGCTCTCGGTGGCCCCCTCGGCGACGCGTCGGGCGACCTCGGCGGCCTGGAACTGGAAGCCGCCGTCGACCTCACGGTCGTAGCCCCACCAGGTGCCGTCGTCGCGGATGACCGTGAAGGACGTCGGGCGGTAGAAGTCGGTCGCGATCTCGATGCGGCCCTCGGTCCCGCCGATGACGGCCGTCGTCGCGGTGCGCGACCAGAGCGTCGTGTTGAGCGAGGCCTGGGCGCGCTCGCCGTAGCCGAGGATCACGCTGATCTGACCGTCGACCCCGGTGGCGGTCAGCGAGCCGGTCGCCTTGATCGTGTCGGGCACACCCAGCAGGTCGTGCGCGAACGAGACGGGGTAGACACCCAGGTCGAGCAGCGCGCCGCCGGCAAGGTCCGGGTTCATCAGACGGTGCGTCGGTGCCACGTGGCCGAAGGCCTGGCCGTGGTCGGCGATGAGGGTGACGACCTCGCCGATGTCACCGCGGGCCAGGATCGACCGCAGCGCGACGACGTGCGGCAGGAACCGGGTCCACATGGCCTCCATGAGGAAGACGCCCGCGGCCCGCGCTGCGTCGACGACCTCCTGGGCCTCGGCGGCGTTGCGGGTGAACGACTTCTCCACCAGCACGTGCTTGCCGGCGGCGATCGCCAGGAGGGCGTGCTCCTTGTGCTCGGAGTGCGGCGAGGCCACGTAGACCGCGTCCACCTGGGGGTCGCTCACCAGCGCCTGGTAGCCGACGTGCACGGTGGGGACCCCGTAGTGGGTCGCGAAGCGCTCGGCGCGGTCGCGGTTGCGGGAACCGACGGCGACGATCTGCGCGCGGGTGTGGTGCTTGACCGCCTCGGCGAACGTCCGGGCGATGCCGCCCGGTCCGAGGATCCCCCAGCGAAGGGGCGGAGCAGAACGAGGGTCCTCGACATGCGTCATGGCTCTCACCGTACCGGGCAGCACCCCACGACGGGCCCCGTGATCGAAGGACGTCCGTCAGGCGGCGAGGTCCACCGGGGTCCGCAGGGCGCTCGTGCCCCGCTCCCACGCGGCCAGCATCTGCGCGCCCGCCAGACCGTCCACGGCGAGGTACGCCGCGGCGCCCCACAGGATGTCGTCGCGCACGGACGGCTCGGCCTCGGCGAGCGACCCGGCGAGGTCCCGGCCGGCGATCTGCTCGTGCACGGCGTCCGCCTCGACGTGCTCGTCGAAGTAGAACGTCACGTCCGGGCCGTACCCGAGGCGGCGCAGCCCGTTGCCGTACTGACGGCAGGGCAGCGAGGAGGTCATCTCGAAGGCGGCGAGGTGACCGACGATCGCGCCGCGGAGGCGACGGTGCAGCCCGAAGAGGCTCATCAGGTTGGTCGAGGCGAGGGTCGGCGCAGGGACGGCGTCGGCGTACGCCCCGTACGCGTCGTCCAGGCCGAGGGCGCGCATCGTGGCGGCGAACAGCTCGCTGTGGACGTGGCCGGGACGACCGCCGCCGTACTCGTCGGCCTGGATCTCGATGAGGGCCGACTTGGGACGCCCGACGAGGCGGGGCAGCGCCCAGGTGTGCGGGTCGGCCTCCTTGAGGTGGTAGATCGAGCGGTGGACGACGAACTCGCGGACCTGCTGGTCGGTGGCGCGCCTGGCGATGAAGGTGGCGACGCTCGGTCCGTCGTCCGCGGCGGCCAGGGCGAACAGCGCGGAGGCGACGTCGTCGGCGCTGCCGCCCGCGGCGGCCGGCACCGGTACCCGGTCGCGGATCGCCCGCTCGAACGGCGCCTCGACCGTCGACCGGACGCGCAGCAGGTCCGGTTGCCACTCCCAGGACTCGTCGACGCCACTGACACCGCGGTAGTGGAGCTCGTAGAGGACGAAGAGGGCGAGCTGGAGGTCGTCGTCGGCGAGCACGTCGTCAGCGGTGCGGACCGCGTCGTCGACCGCCGCCTGCAGAGCTGGGACCGGACCGGGTGCGCCCCGCAGCGCCGTCACCAGCGATGCGCTCACAGGTCCACGCGGGCTCGGCATGCGCATGGGTCCTCCTCGGCGGCACCGGCAGCACCGCCGGCTCCTGGTCGTGGACCGTCAGGCTGACATCGAGCCGCCGCCCGCGCATCCTCAGAGACCCGGACCCTGCGCGCGGGCGCCGAGGTGGTCTCGGCGCGCGGGAGGCCGACGGCCGAGGTTCACTGGCCGACGTGACCCTTCATCCGTTCCCCGACACCCCGACCGGCAGTGGCCCGGACCGTCGGCCCTGGGCGTCCGTCACGGCCTGTCCCGACGGCCCGCTGCTGGTGCGCGGTGACGTCGAGATCCTGCTGGCGGACGGCGAGCCCGCACCCCGCCGTCGGGCGACCGTCGCGCTGTGCCGCTGCGGGGCGTCAGGCATCAAGCCGTACTGCGACGGGAGCCACAAGGCGATCGGCTTCCACACCGACGACGAGCCGCGGAGCCAGCAGGGCTGAGCGCGGCGCGCCGGTCAGGGCAGGTACTGGCCGGTGATCTGGCGGACCACGCCACCGCGGACGTCGACCCAGTAGGTGTCGTTCGCCTGGCGTCCCGGCTCGGCGCACGACGTGGTCGGCGCCAGCGCCGGTGCGGCGGCCCATGAGATGAAGTCCCAATCCTTGAGGACCTGCGCACCCGATTCCGTGTAGCACCAGGTGAGCGGTACGACCGTCACGTCGACCGCCAGCACCCGGGTCCGCTCCACGTCATTGACGATGTAGTAGCCGTTGGGGATGCTGCCGTCCTCGTCAGCGGCTGCCGGATCGTGCGCAGCCACGTAGTCGATCGCGGCCTGGCCCCCGTAGAAGATCGCGATGTCAACCGAGATGGTGTGCCCGGCGGCATCGGCGCTCTTCACGAACGCGAAGAACCCGCCGTCCTGGAGCGCCCCGTCGGAGGCCGGCGCGTCGGAGATGAACGACGACGCGCCGTCGAACCGCTGGCCGGGTTCCGGCAGCGGCAGGGACGACGGGCTCGCGGCGGGCTCGGTGGAGGCGGTGCTCGCCGGCTGAGACGGTGTCGCCGACGGGGTGGGAGTGGTCTGCGTCGCCGAAGGGCTCGACGTACCGCCGGGTGCCAGGGAGTCGGCAGCGGCGTCCTGCCCGGGGTTCTGCGTGCGCACCAGGAACGCGATGCCGGCCACCAGGATCATCGCGAGGATGGCGACCACGAACCAGACCCACCGCCCGGCCGCCCCGGGGTTCGCGCGGAGCCCCATCGTCGGACCGGTGCCTGCAGGCCTCTTCGGTTCGCTCATCGTCTGCTCCCGGACATCGCTACGGGAAACCCCTGCACCGATCCTCCCCCGCCCGGGCGGGACGCGGGGGGCTTTCGGGGCTGACGTCAGAGGCCGCCTGTCAGCGCTTGGCGGCGGCCGCCTTCTTCGCCGGTGCCTTCTTGGCCGCCGGGGCCTTGCGCACGGTCGCGGTCCGCGTCTTCTTCACCGGGCCACGGGCGCGCTTCTCGGCGAGCAGCTCGGCCGCGCGCTCGAGGGTCACCGTCTCGACGGCGTCCTCCTTGCGCAGGGTCGCGTTCGTCTCGCCGTCGGTCACGTACGGGCCGAACCGACCCTCCTTGACGACGACGGGCTTGGCGGAGACGGGGTCGTTGCCGAGCTCGCGCAGCGGGGCCGTCGAGGTGGCCCCACGCCCGCGCTTGGGCTGGGCGTAGATGGCCAGCGCCTCGTCGAGGGTGATGTCGAACATCGCCTCCTCGGTGGCCAGCGTCCGCGAGTCGGTGCCCTTCTTCAGGTACGGGCCGTACCTGCCGTTCTGCGCCGTGATCTCCTCGTTCGTCGCCGGGTCGACGCCCACGACGCGGGGCAGGGACAGCAGCCGCAGGGCGTCGTCCAGGTCGATGGCGTAGAGCTGCATCGACTTGAGCAGGGAGGCCGTCCGCGGCTTCGGCGCCGCCGCGAGCGCCTTCTTCCGCGCCGCGGCGGACAGACCCTCGTCGAGCACGGGCTCGGGCAGCAGCTCGGTCACGTAGGGGCCGTACCGGCCGTTCTTCGCGACGATGGTCGTGCCGGTGGTCGGGTCCTCGCCCAGCACCAGGTCGCCCTCGGGCTGGGTGTCCAGCAGCTCACGTGCCTTCTCGACGGTCAGCTCGTCCGGGGCGAGCTCCTCGGGGACGGACGCGCGGCGCGGGAGCGCGTCGGCGGCACCGTCGGCAGGCACCGCCTCCTCGAGGTAGGGGCCGTACCGGCCGACGCGCAGGGTGATGCCGTCGCCGATCTCGATGGAGTTGACGTCGCGCGCGTCGATCTCGCCGAGGTTGGCGACGAGGTCGCGCAGGCCGTCACCCTCGGCGCGCCCGGACCCGTCGCCGAAGTAGAAGCGCGTCAGCCAGGCCACGCGGTCCTTGTCGCCGGCCGCGATGGCGTCGAGGTCCAGCTCCATCTCGGCGGTGAAGTCGTAGTCGACCAGCCAGTCGAAGTTCTCCTCGAGCAGGCGGGTGACGGCGAACGCCAGCCAGCTGGGGATGAGGGCCTGGCCGCGCGAGGTCACGTAGCCGCGGTCCTGGATCACCGAGATCGTGGCCGCATAGGTGGACGGACGCCCGATCCCGCGCTCCTCCAGGGCCTTGATCAGGCTGGCCTCGGTGTAGCGCGGCGGCGGTGAGGTGCGGTGACCGTCGGCCGTCAGGTCCGACGCGGTGAGCCGGTCGCCCTCCGCCATCTGCGGCAGGCGCGCGTCGGACTCGGCGGCCGCACCGGTCGCGCCGCCGGTCGCGGCGTCGCTGCTGCGTCCCCGGGCGCCGGCCGCGCGCGCGCGCCCGGAGCCGGCACCCTCGGCGGCGCCACCCTCGTCGTCGGCGTAACGGTCGAGGTCACGGCCCTCCTCGTAGGCGGCCATGAAGCCACGGAAGGTGATGACCGTGCCGGACGCCGCGAACACGGCGTCGAGGTCCGTGGCGTCGGCGAAGGTCGCCCCGCCGGCGCCGCCGGTGAGCTGCACCGTCGCGGCGAGGCGCACCGAGGCCGTGGAGCCACGGGCATCGGCCATCTGCGAGGCGACCGTGCGCTTCCAGATGAGCTCGTAGAGGCGGAACTGGTCGCCGGACAGCTCGCGGGCCACCTGGGCGGGAGTGCGGAAGTGGTCCCCGGCGGGGCGGATGGCCTCGTGGGCCTCCTGCGCACCCTTGGCCTTGGACGTGTACAGCCGGGCCTTGTCCGGCACGTACTCCGGGCCGTACAGCTCGGCGGCCTGGCGCCGTGCGGCGTCGATCGCCTGCGACGACAGCGCCGGCGAGTCCGTACGCATGTAGGTGATGTAGCCGTTCTCGTACAGCCCCTGGGCCGTGCGCATCGTCTGCCGCGAGCCCATGCGGAGCTTGCGGGACGCCTCCTGCTGGAGGGTGGACGTGGTGAACGGCGCCGCGGGACGGCGGGTGTACGGCTTGGTCTCCAGGCTCCGCACGGCGAAGGGCGCCGTCTCCAGCGCGCCGGCGACGGCCGTGGCGAGGCGTTCGTCGAGGGCTGCGACCTCGGCCGGGGAGGAGCGCAGGGCTCCGCGGTCGTCGAAGTCCCGGCCGGTCGCGACGCGACGGCCACCGAGCTGGACGAGCCGTGCCCCGAAGGAGCCGCGCTCGGCGTCGGTGCTCGGCGCAGCCTGCTCGAACGCGCCTGTCACGTCCCAGTAGTCGGCCGCGCGGAACGCCATGCGCTCCCGCTCCCGCTCGACGACGAGCCGGGTGGCCACGGACTGCACGCGACCGGCCGACAGCCCCTGCCGGACCTTGCGCCACAGCACCGGCGACACCTCGTAGCCGTACAGCCGGTCGAGGATGCGGCGTGTCTCCTGGGCGTCCACCAGGCGGGTGTCCAGCTCGCGGGTGTTCTCCAGGGCGCGGGCGATCGCCTCGCGGGTGATCTCGTGGAAGACCATGCGCTTGACGGGGACCTTGGGGTTGAGCTCCTCGAGCAGGTGCCACGCGATGGCCTCGCCCTCGCGGTCCTCGTCCGTTGCGAGGTAGAGCTCGTCGGAGTCCTTGAGCGCACGCTTGAGCTCGGCCACCTTCTTCTTCTTGTCCGCGTCGACGACGTAGTACGGCGCGAAACCGTTGTCGACGTCGACGGCGAACTTGCCGAAGGGGCCTTTCTTCATGTCGGCAGGCAGCTCGGAGGGCTGCGGCAGGTCCCGGATGTGGCCGACGGATGCCTCGACCGTGTAGCCGGCGCCCAGATAGCCGGCGATCGTGCGCGCCTTGGCGGGCGACTCCACGATCACGAGCTTGCGACCTGAGGGCATGCGGACCTGCTTCCTGGACGTGTCCGGTCGGGGCTCGATGGGTCGGACCGGAAGACGGTGGGGCCGTCGCTGGCGCACTCTACGACGTCGGAGCGTTGCGGCAGTACACGGACGTCGGACCTGGGGGCGCCGACGTCGCCGCGTTCAGACCAGTCTCGGCTCCGTCCAGCGCCGCAGGAGAAGCAGCACGGCGAACGTCGCACAGGTCACCGCGACCACCCCGAGCGCGCCGCCGGCGTAGGCGGTGACCAGCGCGCGGACGTGGTCGAGGCTGACCCCGACCCGGGCGAGGGTGCGCTGCAGGGCGACCGCCGCGAGGCCACCGGCGAAGGCTCCGGCCAGCAGGAGGAACGCCGTCACGACGCTCGTGCTCCGTCGCAGCTCGCGGGGCCGGACCACACCGCCACGGGTGCCCAGAGCGCTCGCGAGCCCGGCCCAGACGAGCACGACGAGCACCCCGGCCACGGCGTCGCTGGGTCGGTGCCAGCGCCCGACCAGGGTCGAGACGCCCGTCGCCGCCGTGTAGAGGGCGCCGAGCACCGCCGCCGTCGGCCGAACGCGACGTGGCACGACGAGGACCAGCGCACACGCGACCGAGGCCGCCGCGGTGGTGTGGCCGCTCGGCAGGCTGTTGGCCAGGTGGTCGGTCACACCCACAGCAGGGCGATCGAAGACGAAGGTCTTGAGGAGCTGGGTCGTCAGGTTCGCCCCGCCCATGAGGACGGCGACCTGCACCGCGAGCAGCACCCGTCCGCGGAGCACCGCCAGGAGGATCGCGGCGAGCAGCACGCCGGCGATGAACGGCACGGAGATCAGGCTCAGGACGGGCTCGGCCACCTGCCACAGCCGGTTGCGCCCGTACGAGGCACCCTTGAACGCTGCCTCGTCGACGAGGCGGCCGGTGGGCGAGACGACGAAGAGGCGCCAGGTCAGCCACACGGCCACGGCCGCGACCAGGGCCACCGCGAGCGCAGGCGCCCAATGACCGTGGCGGATGCGGACCGACGCCCCGAGCGGGCTCGATGCGGGGCCTGCGACCACCTCCGCGGGACCGCGCCCACCCGTGACGGTGCCGTCCCCGGTGCGGGGAGGCGGGAACGACGGGGGTGCGGTCACCGGTCCACGCTAGGCGAGAACCCTGGCAACGCGCTGACCGGCACGCATGTCAGCCCGCGACGAGGAAGCCGTCGCGGACGAGGTCGGCGACCTGAGGCAGGAGCTCGTCACGCAGGGCCTCGGCCGGGACCTCGAGGAGCGTCGCGAGCGCGCCGATCACCTGGGCCACCGAGAGCTCGCCGTCGCACGCGCCGACGAGACCAGCCAGGGCGGTGCCCGCCTGGACGACCCGGCCGAAGCCGCCGCCCTGACGCAGAAGCACCACCGACGGGTCCTCGGCGCCCGGGACGAGGTGCCGCTCCTCCGTGACGTCGGCAGCGACCTGGAGGCGTGCGTCCCCGAGCCCGCGCGCACCCTGCTCGCGGAGCCAGTCGTGGGCGCGGAGCCCAGCCTCCAGGTACGGCCCGAGGGGCTGGTGCACCGGTGCCCCACGGTCCTCGACCCGGCGTAGCGACGCCTCGCCCTGGACCGGTCGACGCAGCACGACCATGCCCAGCCCGACCGCCTCGACGTCGCGCGAGGCGAAGTCGTCGAGCCAGGCGCCGTAGCGGGCCGCCCAGCCAACGAGGTCACGCGCCGGGGTCGTGCCACCGTCGCGCAGCCACATCTCGGCGTACTCCGCAGGGTCGAGCACCTCGCGCTGCACCACCCAGCCGTCGAGCGCGCTCGCGTCGAGCCAGGCGCCGACCCGGTCCACCCAGCCCTCGCCGCGCCGGTGCTCCCAGTTGCCGAGCAGCTGGGCTACCCCGCCCGGCTCGAGGAACGTGCCGACCTCGAGGATCAGGTCGCGGACGAGGTCGTCGCCCGCCCGGCCGCCGTCGCGGTACTCGTACACCGGCACCGCTGCGCCGCCTGTGCCCGCTGTTCCCCCTGTGCCCCCTGTGCCCCCGCTGCCCCCCCGCGGGGTGATGACGAACGGCGGGTTGGAGACGATCAGGTCGAACAGGTAGTCGTGACCACCGGCCGCCTGCCGGACCGGGTCGAACATGGAGCCCCGGCGCAGGTCCAGGTCGATCCCGGCCAGCGTGGCGTTGAACCGGGCGAACGCCAGCGCGCGGGCAGAGGTGTCGGTCGCGACGACCGACGTGGTGTGGCGCGCGGCGTGGAGCGCCTGCACACCGCAGCCGGTGCCGAGGTCCAGGGCGCGTCGTCGCGGTGAGCGGATGGTGACCTGAGCCAGGGTCGTGGACGCCCCACCGACCCCGAGCACGTGGTCCTGGCGCAGCGGCGCACCCGTCGCCACCTCGCCCAGGTCGGACGCCAGCCACCACTCCACCTCACCGGCACCGTCGACGGCCGCGTACGGACGCAGGTCGACGAGCGGCCTGACCCGGTCGTCGGCGGCCGATCCGCCGGCCTCGACCAGGGCGAGCCGCTCGGCGCCGCCGGTACCGACGCGGGGCAGGGCACGGTCCAGCGCGCCGCGCTCGACGGGCGCACCGAGGATGAAGAGGCGCAGCAGGGTCGCGACCGGGTCCGTCGACCCCTGCGTCGCACGCAACGCCGGGACGACCTGCTCGCGGTTGAGCGCCGCGGCCGCCACGCTCCCCAGCACCCCTTCGAGGGCGTCGACGACGAAGTGGGCGGCGCCGAGGTCGGACCGCAAGGCGTCGAGGAGCCGTCCGTCGGTCACGGGGGCGTCGGTCACGGGGGCGTCGGTCACCATGAGACGTCCACGACGACCGGGCTGTGGTCGCTGCCGGTGCGGACGTCGTCGCCGGACAGCACGTGCGCACCCGATCCGGTGACCCCCGCCGTCGCCAGCACGGCGTCGATGCGGTACTGCGGTCCCGTCGCCGGGTAGGTCGACCCGACGGACTCGCTCACGTCGTGCAGGCGGGTGAGCAGGCGCGCCCAGGTCGGGCCACCGGGCCGCTCGTTGAGGTCACCGGCGAGCACCACCGGCCAGGGCGACGAGTCGACGACGAGCAGCACTCGTCGGACGTGGCTGAGCCGCTCGGCCTGCACCAGCCCCAGGTGGGTGCTGATGACCCGGACGCCCGCGACGTCGGCGACTGCGAGGCCGCGGCGTGTCCGGCCGGGGCGCCACGCCAGACGCACCGCGCGGGGCCGGGTCGCCTCGAGCCCGTCGCGCACCAGCAGGGCGGACGTCCGCGCGCCGCCCCCGCGCACGACCACCCGGTACCCGGCGCGCTGGGCGAGGCGCCGTAGCCTGGCGGGGCCGAAGGGACTGACCGGTGGCTCCTGGAGTGCGACGACGTCCGCACCCGAGGCGCGCAGCACCCGCACGACGGCTGACGTGTCGTCGCGCAGCATGCGCACGTTGTAGGTCAGGACCCGCAGGCTCGTCGGCACGGACCCATTGTCGACGGCTCGCGCCGCGTGGGCCTCCCGGCGGTCCGGCGCACGGCTGGACAGGGCGTGCGGTGGCGATGGAACCGTTACCACAACGCGACCCGTTTGCCCCCGCCGACGGACGGCGCGCTGGCAGCATGTGGGCCGTCCTGCGCCCGACGGCGGCGCACACCACCTCGACACCCGACCTCCAGGGGGCTTCCCATGCGTCTGACCAGCACCGTGCGCCATTCCCGGATGGCGCCCCTCGCGCTGACCGGCGTCCTGCTCCTGAGCGCCTGCGGCTCCAAGGCCGACGCCGGGGCCACCACGCCGAGTGCGACCGAGGACGCCCCGGCAGCCACCGCCTCGGCCGAGCCCACGCCGACCGAGACCATCGAACCGGCCGTCGACGTCGCCGCGGGCCCCGAGTGCCTCAAGGGCTCGTGGACCACCGACGTCGAGGCGGCGAAGGCTGCGGCGCTCGCGGCGTTCGCGCAGGACCCCACGATCACGCCCACCGTGGACCTGACGGGTGATGGCTGGACCACCTTCGACGGCGCCACGATGACCGAGGTGTACCAGCAGCAGACGGTCACGGTCAGCGCGGCGTCCGAGGGCCAGGCGTTCGTCATGACGATCGTGCTCGACGGCACGCTGACCGGCCCCTACACGGCGACGGACACCGCAGTCACCGTCAGCGCCGTCGACACGTCCGCGATGACCATGACGATGACCGCGACGCTGAACGGGGAGCCGCTGGAGCTGCCCGCCACGACCGACCTCAGCTCCCTGGGGGCCGACGCCGGCGGCACGTCCACCTACACCTGCGCGGGCCCGACGCTCACCATGACGGCCACCGACACGGGTGCCGCAGCGGTCACCCAGACGCTCACGCGCCGCTGAGGGTTCCGGCCGACGCACGTCCGCACGACCGCACCACACGCACCACCTCCGTACGACGCAGCGGCCCGGCCCCCGAGGGGACCGGGCCGCTGTCGTACCAGCCGGTGACCGCCGCCGGGTGCTCAGACCAGGGTCGCCTCGCGCTCCAGACGTCCTTCACGGTCCACCCGCGCGGCGCGCAGCCGGGAGACGATGACCGCACCGAACGCGATCGCCGCGGCCAGCGTCGCGATGCCGAGCCGCACCACGTGGTTCGCACCGTCGCCCACGCTGATCTGCACCACGGCCGGTGCGATGAGCAGCGCGACCAGGTTCATGACCTTGATCAGCGGGTTGATGGCCGGGCCGGCGGTGTCCTTGAACGGGTCGCCGACGGTGTCGCCGATGACCACGGCGGCGTGGGCCTCGGAGTTCTTGCCGCCGTAGCTGCCGTCCTCGACGATCTTCTTGGCGTTGTCCCAGGACCCGCCCGAGTTCGCCAGGAACACGGCCATCAGCACCCCGGCACCGATGGCACCGCCGAGGAAGCCGGCGAGCGGACCGACGCCCAGGCCGAAGCCGACGGCGATCGGCGCGAAGGCGGCCAGCAGACCCGGCGTCGCGAGCTCGCGCAGGGAGTCGCGCGTGCAGATGTCG
>DASXVR010000078.1:0-4901 GCA_036504175.1 Actinotalea sp.
CTGCTCCCCCGACGTGACCGTCCGGGTGCCGCTGTCGTACGCCGTCGTCCCCGTGCGGCTCGGGCTCGGCACCTCCGCCGGTGCGCGCAGGTGCACGTCGCGGACTCCCGTGCGCGCGACGAGCTCGGCGACGTCGTGCGCGCGGACCGAGCCGCCGGCCATGACGCCGAGCCGGTCGCCGGCGGCCGCCACGAGCGCGGCCAGAGCCGTGGCGCCGGCGAGAGCTGACGGGTGCCCACCCGAGGTGAGGACGCGCGTCACGCCGTGCGCCGCAAGCACCTCGACGGCGGCGAGCGGGTCGGGAACCGCGTCGAAGGCCTTGTGGAACGTCACTGGTGCGCCCGCAGCCGCGTCGACGAGCACCGCCAGGGCCGCCTCGTCGACCTCACCGGTGGGGGTGAGCGCTCCGAGCGTGAAGCCGAGCACCACGCCGGGGTTCGGCAGCGCCAGGAACGCCGCGACGTCGGTGGCCATGACCCTCAGGTCGGCGGGCGCGAGGACGAAGTCGCCGGGACGTGGCCGCACCAGGACCTGCACGTCGATGGTGGTCACGGAGGCGAGCGTCTCCCGCACGAGGCCCAGGCTCGGGGTGAGGCCACCCACCGTCAGAGCGGCGCAGAGCTCGACGCGATCGGCGCCGGCGGCCTCCGCGACCCGGGCACCTCCGACGTCGTCCAGGCAGATCTCCACCGACACACCGCTCGCGACCATGGGTCCAGAGTGCACCAGGACGCCGGCTCAGCAGGCGGGTCCGCCGGTCCGCGGTTAACGTCCGCGCATGACCTCGATCAGGTGGCGGCGGTCCGCGGTGAGCGCACTGCTGGCCTGTGCGATCGTCGGGCCGGTGGCCGGTTGTGCCAACCCGGGCCCGGGTGCCGCGGACGCGGCCGCAGCAGCCCACGACTTCGTCAGCGCCGTGGCCGCCAAGGACGGGTCTGCGGCGTGCGCCCTGCTCTCCCCCGACGCGGCTGCTGCGCTCGCCGAGGACCAGGGCACCTCCTGCGAGCAGGCGGTTCTGGCCCACGAGGTGGCGGGCCGCGTCAGTCCGGCCGGCCCTCCGACCTCCGACGGTGAGGCGAAGGCGTTCGGCCGTCAGGCGCAGGTCCACCTCGGCGGCGACGTCCTCTTCCTGGCCATGAGCAAGCGCGGCTGGGTGGTCAACGCGGCGGGGTGCACACCGCGGCCCCACCAGCCCTACGACTGCGCGATCGAGGGGAGCTGACGTGCGCGGACTCTTCATCGCCTGCCTGGTCGGCGTGGGCCTCGGCCTCGCCTACTGCATCTCGCTCGGGGTGCTGCACCGATGAGCGGCCGCCGACCTGGTCCGCTCCTGCGGAACGGCCTGACCCTCTTCTTCGGCGGCGTGTTCATCCTCGCTCTGGCGGGCCAGGCGTTCACGGGCGTCGCCTACTACAACGAGGTCCAGGTCTCCGCCGGGCTGGACCCGATCACGCTGGGTCAGTACGTCATGTCGTCGGCGTTCGCCGTGGACGTGACCGAGAACTGGCAGTCGGAGTACCTGCAGTTCACCCTCTACATCCTCGCGACCGTCTGGCTCGTGCAGCGCGGCTCACCCGAGTCCAAGGCGCTCGACAAGGCCGGCCGGGAGTCCGACGAGGAGCAGAAGGTCGCCGAGTACTCGACCAAGGACTCGCCCCCGTGGGCACGCGTCCGCGGCTGGCGCCTGTGGGTCTACTCGCACTCGCTGACGCTGGTGATGGGGACGATCTTCCTGCTCTCCTGGCTCGCCCAGTCGATCAGCGGTGCGGCCGCCTACAGCGAGAACCAGCTCCGCGGCTTCCAGGACCCGGTGTCCTGGGGCGAGTACGTCGTCCGTCCGGAGTTCTGGGGCCGCACCCTGCAGAACTGGCAGTCCGAGCTGCTCGCCGTCGCCAGCATGGTGATCCTGTCGGTGTACCTGCGCGAGCGGGGGTCGCCGGAGAGCAAGCCGGTCGGCTCCCCGCACGCCGCCACGGCTGTCGAGGGCTGACCCGACACGCCCACGTCACGGGGACACCGGAAGCTCCCGGTGTCCCCGTGGCGTCGGTGGCCGACCTGGGTGTCAGGTCCCTCACGTCGGCACCGACGTGACCTCCTCCGCATGGAGCCCGTCGCCGGTGTCGAGCGAGATCCGGACGGTGAAGGGCAGAGCCATCCGCACGAGCACCTGGTACTCCTGCGGGGACTCGGTGGTCGACCGCGCCACCTGGATGGCGCCGATCGCCGGCACAGCACGGGTCGGGATGTCCGGCAGGGCGATCTCGAGCCGTTCGCTGCGTCCGAACGGACCGAGGGGTCCCAGCAGCCCGCCCTCCCCGAACCGGCCCCCGGCGCCGAAGCCCACACCGGGGAAGCCACCGCCGCCGAACCTGTCGAACGGGCCCGGCAGAGGGCGGATCGGTCCCGGTCGCACCGGTCCGGGCCGGTGCACCCGCGGGGTCGCGACGATGGTCATCATCGTCGGCGGCACCGCCTCGACATCGGCGTCGCTGCGCACCCGGATCACGGTGCCGCGACCGGTGATGGTCGTGACGCCCAGGATCTCCAGCGACGGCGGCTCGTCGGGCACATGACCGGGGACGGTGAGACGTTGCTCGGTCACGCGACCCAGCGGGTCGGTGAGCCGCAGCACCACGTCCACGGGGTCGGTGGCGACCGGCCTGGTGAACCACAGCGCCAACGGCGTCCGCCCGCTCGCCCGGGCGCCACGCACCACGACCCGGCCGGTGTCCGACCCGGCGGGCGGCGCCCCGGCGTCCGCGGGAGCCTGCGGACCCACGGCCACCTCCTGGAGCGCGACGACCGCGACCTCCTCCGCGCCCGCACCCGAGGGCTGCACGGACCCGGAGAGCCGGTGCTCGCCATCGGGCACCACGCGCGCCGGCGCCGAGGTCGACGTCGTGACCAGCACGCCGTCGTCACCGGCCCCCCACTCCTGGGAGACGAGCGGCGCGAGGTCGGGCGGGCCGTCCGGCCGCACCCGGATCACGACGACGTCGCAGGCCGGCGAGGGCAGCCCGCGGACAGCCTGCACGGGCACCTCGTCCACCGGGACCGCGATCGCGCGGACCTGCCAGTCGTCCCAGCTCTCGTCGAACGAGCCCGACCAGCTCCCGGTGTAGAGCAGCTCGCCGGAGGCCGGGTCGGGCAGGGACCCGGACGCGGGGGCGACAGCGGTCACGCTCGCGAAGGACGGGCCCATCGTCTCGACCCGGAGCGCCGCCTCGACGGAGCGCGTGCGGTAGAGGAGGAACTGCCTGACCTCGATGCTGCTCGGGACGCTGAGCGAGATGGTCACCGTGCCGGCCGCGCCGACGATGCTGCGCAGGCGCGGCGGCCCGGGCGCCCGCAGGCGCGGAGCGGTGACCGACTGCAGCTGCTCGTGCGGGACCCCGCCCGTCGGCCATGGTGACTCCACGCCAGTCGCGGTGAGCGTGGTGACGGTGAACTGGTGGATGTCGGTCGACCCGGGCGGCAGGGCGACGTCGGCCTCCCTGGCCGTGCCGGGCAGGGTCAGCAGCCGGCGGAACGCCGACCGGCGCCCGTCCTGCGTCAGCGCGTCGTAGGCGTCCCACAGCTCGGCGAGCCGCACGCCGGGCGCTGTCGTGCCGGGCGCCCGCTGGGTCAGGCCGGCAGCCTGACGCAGCGCGGTCTCGGCGCACTCCCAGACGATGATCCCCTTGTCCGGGTCGAGCGGCGCCCCCGACGGGACCGACCAGTGCACGCGGACGTGGCTGCGGTTCTGGGCGTCGGGCGTGCTGCCCAGCGGGACGCCTGGTGGCGCCGGCGGCGGGATGGGCATGACCGGGACCGGGCTCGCCACGACGGCGACGGCCGGGTGGGCCGGCTCCGGGCGCCACCCCGCATCGGTCACGACGACCAGCGGCGTGCGGACCCACACCTGGACGCCCCACCGGGGTGTGGAGGAGAAGTCCAGCACCGGGACCGGGACCGTGATGCGGTAGCGCCGTCCGTACTGACCCTGGTCCGGGCCGGGCGTCACCTCGGCCGCGCCGTCCGGGTCCAGGTGGACCACCGTCACCCCGGCGGGCGGGGTCATCCGGTCGCCCGCGAAGGGCAGGCTGAGGTCCCGCCGGAACATGCCAGACCCCGACGGCGGGACGGCCACCGGGTCCACCCCGCCCGGCACCGGTGCCGAGGCTGTGGGCGTCCGGAAGAAGACCGAGTGCAACTCGAGCGACACGGGCGTGCGGTCGGGCCAGTCCACGGCCACCTCGACGGTGAGCGTGGCCGGGCAGGTGGCGGTGCCGGCGTACTGCGACTCGAGCCGGAGCCCGACGACGCGAGGTCCGGGCGGCGCCGGCTCCGTCCCGTCGTACGGTGCGTCGGCCCACGGGGACCAGACGCCGAAGACGTCCTGCACGGCCACCGGGTAGCCCACGTGACGCCCCCCCGAGCCGAGCGGGATGACCACGTCGGCGTCGACCATCGACGTGCGCATGTACCCCGGCGTTCCCTTCACGTCGTCGGGGACGAGGACGAGCGGACGCAGGTCACCCGCGAGCCGTCGCTCGACCAGTGGCTCGGCCACCCCGGGACCGGCCGTCTCGAACCGGGCCAGCACCCCACCCGTGGGCCTGCCCATGGCTGCGGTGCCGGGCACCCGGTCCCAGTGCACCCGCACGGACTCCCGCCACGGCGCGTCACGAAGCCCGGGGGCGACCAGGCCCGACCGAGCGGCGGTGAGCCCGTGCGGCGCCGTCGTCGCCGCGTGCTGGTCGGGGTAGGGCACGAACGCCGCCATGACGACCGGCCCGTCCTTCCACGGCGTGTCCGGGTACTCGGCGGTGACCAGCACGTCGACGCCGCGACGCTGCTCGCCGACGACGGGGTAGGCGGTCCCGAAGCCCGTCGCCAGCGCGAGGAACGGGTCGGCCGAC
>DASXVR010000079.1:0-16992 GCA_036504175.1 Actinotalea sp.
CTGGCGGCGGTGCTCAGCCTCGTCGGCGTCGGAGCGATCCTGGTCGGCGCCAACAGGCGCGACGCACCCGTCCTCGTCGCCGCCCTGGGCACGGTCGTCGCCTCGTGGACGGCGATCCACACCATCTTCGCCATGAGGTACGCGCGGATGTACTTCGAGGACTCCACGCGCGGCATCGACTTCCATCAGGACGAGCCGCCCCGGTACACGGACTTCGCCTACACCTCGTTCACGGTGGGGATGAGCTTCGCGATCTCCGACACGGACCTGGCCTCCTCGGCGATGCGTCGCACGGCGCTCGCTCACGCCCTCCTGTCCTACGTGTTCGGCACCGTGGTCGTCGCGCTGCTGGTCAACCTGGTCGCGGGGCTCGGCGGCTGACCGCGGTCCTCACACAGCGGCGAGCGCCCGCCGCACCGCGTCCACCGACGCCGCGACATCGTCCGCGTCGGTGGACCAGTTGCTCACCGACACCCGCAGCACCTGCCTGTCGCGCCAGCGCGAGCCCGACATCCACGTCACGCCGTCGGCCAGCAGCCGCTCGGTGACGGCCCGGGTGCGCTCGTCGCTGCCGAAGGACGCGCACACCTGGGTGAACGCGACGTCGTTGAGGATCTCGGCACCGTCGAGGGCAGCGATCCCGCCGGCGATCTCCTGCGCGCGGGTAGCGAGGCGGTCGACCAGGTCCGCCACACCGGTGCGTCCAAGCGCCCGGATGGCGGCCCACACCGGGATGCCGCGTGCACGCCGCGACATCTCGGGAACCTTGGCCATCGGGTCGCCGGCTGTCTGGAAGGTCGCGAGGTACACGGCCTGCAGCGAGAAGGCGGACCGCAGGGCCTCGGGGTGGGCGACGGCGGCGATGCCCGAGTCGTAGGGGACGTTCAGCGTCTTGTGGGCATCAGTGGCCCACGAGTCGGCGCGCTCGTAGCCGCGGACCAGGGGCCGCAGCCGGGGAGACGCGCCCGCCCAGAGGCCGAAGGCGCCGTCGATGTGCACCCAGGCCCCGTGGTCGTGCGCGAGATCGATCGCCTCGTCGAACGGGTCGAAGGCACCCGAGTGCAGGTTGCCCGCCTGCAGGCAGACGATCACGGGACCGGAGACGTCGTCCAGCGCCGCTCGCAGGCCACCGACCACGATGCGGCCCTGGTCGTCCGCCGGCACGACGGTCGGCGCCCCGAGGCCGAGATAGCGCAAGGCCTGGTCGACGCTGCCGTGGCGTTCGGCCCCGACCAGCACCGTCACTCGCGGCGACCCGCTCAGGCCGAGGGTGTCCAGGTCCCAGCCGGCGTCGGTCAGCACCTTCTGCCGCGCCGCTGCGAGGCCGGTGAAGTTGGCCATCGTGGCGCCCGTGACGAAGCCGACGTCCGCCGCAGGCGGGAGGCCGAGCAGCTCCAGGAACCACGCCCCGGCGGCCTCCTCGACGGCGGCCGTCCCTGGCGTCGCACCGCGCATCGCGGCGTTCTGGTCCCACGCGCTGACGAGCCAGTCCGCAGCAAGGGCGGCGGGCTGCGTGCCTCCGATCACCCAGCCGAAGAAGCGGCCGGAGGGCATCGCCATCAGCCCGGGCTCGATGGCTGCGGCGAGCTCGTCCACGACCCGGGCAGGGTCGGACGGGTTCTCCGGCAGCGCTCCGGGCAGGGCGGCGAGCACCTCGTCCGCGGTCGCGCGCGGGCGGACGGGCCTGTCCTCCAGGGAGCCGAGCCAGGTGCGGGTGTGGTGCAGCGCGCGGTCGAGAACCGGGGCGAAGAGGTTCCACGGTGCTGTCATCCTTCGGACCTTGCCACCGGGGTGGCGCACCGACAAGGCCTCCCGGGATGCGACGGTTGAGCCTTGCCGGGGGCCGCGACAGGGTGAGACACGTCGCCTGATCTGATTAACACCGGCCAAGAGCGTGCCGAACAACCTGAGGCAGGACCACACCCGACGAGGGAGCTCTCCGATGCCGCATGCGCTGACCGTGTCCCGACGGGACGCCCGGCGGCGCGCCGGTGCCCTGGTCGCCCTCTCCGCAGCCCTGGCCACGGGTGCCCTCGCGGCCCCGGCCGTGGCCGCCCCCGTCGGCGCCATGCTCCCCGCCGCCGTCGTCACGGTGGACCAGGCACCCGGGACAGCCGCGGTGTGGGCCACCACCACGGACGGCCTGGACCGGCTCACGCTCACCGGGACCAGCCCCGCACGCGGGTTCACGACCACCTCGGCGCCGACGATCGCGATCGACCCGGCTGTCGTGGGTCAGTCGGTCACCGGTTTCGGAGCGGCTCTCACCCACAGCTCGGCGACCCTGCTGGCAGCGCTGCCGGCCGCCGACCGGCACAGGGTCCTCGTCGAGCTGTTCGACCCCCAGGGGCCGGTGCGGCTCTCGGTGCTGCGGGTGCCCCTCGGCGCGTCCGACTTCGTCGCCGGCTCGCCGTTCACCTATGACGACACCCCCGGCGGCAAGCCGGACTGGTCGCTGTCCCGGTTCAGCACGGGCAAGGACCTGAAGGCGCTCCGCCCCGTGCTCAAGGAGATCAAGGCGATCGCGCCGCAGCTGACGATCGTCGCCTCGCCCTGGTCGGCGCCCGCCTGGATGAAGGCCTCCGGCACGCTCAAGGGTGGCCGCCTGCTCTCCGACCCGCGGGCGGTGCCGACCTACGCCGACTACCTCGTCCGTGCGCTGAAGGACTTCCGTGCCGCGGGGACACCCGTCGACGTTCTCACCGTCCAGAACGAGCCGCAGACTCGCACGTTCGCCGACTACCCACGGATGGAGATGCCGGCGGCGCAGCAGGTGGCCGTCATCAACGCGCTCGCGCCCCGGCTCCAGGCCGCTGGGCTCGACGTGAAGATCCTGGGCTTCGACCACAACTGGCTCGAGCATCCGGCCGACGTCGCAGCAGTCCCTGCCGGTGGCGACCCGGAGCTGGACTACGCCACCCGCGTGCTCTCCAGCAGCGCGGCGCCGAACGTGGCGGGCACCGCCTTCCACTGCTACTACGGCGACGCGACGGCACAGGAGCCGCTGCATGCGGCGTTCCCCTCGAAGGAGATCTGGGTCACCGAGTGCTCGGGCTCCCACGGCCCGACCGACACCCCGGCGACGTACTTCGCCGACACGCTCGCGTGGCAGACGCGCAACCTGATGATCGCGTCCCTGCAGCACTGGGCCACCACCGTGCTGACCTGGAACCTGGCCCTGGACGCGTCCGGAGGCCCGCACACGGGCGGGTGCAGCACCTGCACGGGCGTCGTCACCGTCCAGAGCGGTCAGGTCACGCCCGACGCCGAGTACTACGTCCTGGCGCACGCGTCGCGGTTCCTGCCCCGCGGCTCGGTCCGCCTCGGTTCCAGCGCCTCGGTGACCGGCCTGCCGCAGGTGGCGTTCCGCACACCCGACGGGACGGTGGTCGTGCTCGTCCAGAACGCGTCGGCTCAGGCCGCACCTGTGACGGTGACCATCGGCGGCACGGCCTACGACGTGACGCTGCCCGCCCGCTCGACCGTGACGGTGCGCATCACGGCGTGACGCCGTGCGCCGGCCTGTCCCACCTGCGCGCCGTCCCACCGGTGCGCGACGGGGGCCGTGCCTCAGGCAGCCGCGGGCGCCCTGGCCGGGACCGCGCCGGACGCTGCAGCCGCGCGGCGGGCGAGCGACTGGCACAGGGCGATCGCCGCGGTCAGGAGGTCGCGCAGGTCGGCAGCAGGGTCCTCCCGGCCGCTGTCGGCAAGAGCGCGGACGGCGAACGTCACGATCGCCTGTCCGGGGTGCTCGCGCGCCCGTGGCGGGCCCAGGCTCGACACGAACCCGTCGGCCCAGCGCGCGGCCTCGGGAGCCGAGGTGAGGGCGTCGACGCTGCTGGTGCGCAGAGGCCCACCGTTGCGGCGCTCGTGGTCGGCCAGCATCGACTCGGTCGCGAGCACGCCCGCCGCCAGGGCCGGCTGGTCACGCGGCGCGACGAGCGGGAGGGCGAACGACGCTGCGAGCAGGGCGATCTCGTCGTCCCAGCTCCGGTCGTCGGAGGTCAGGCCGATCACCGACGGCACCAGGGGCGCGAGGCGACCGCGGGTGTCGTCAGGGGTCGCGTCGTTGACCAGCCGGGCGAGCCTGGCCAGGAGAGGGTGGGTGCACGCGGGGCTGTCGCTCCAGCGGGCCCCGGCGAGCACGCTCGCCATCTCCATGAAGCAGGCACCGTCCTGCGGTCTGCGGTGCTTCCCCCGCGACAACATCGGGAAGCTCTCGGGTGCGGAAGTGTTCATGGCCCACCTCGTGGCTCAGACGACTCGCTTCTCGCAGTGTGCGTCTCGTCGGACGCGCGTGCAATGGGGTGTCCGTGCGCGTGGACCCGGTGAGGTCTGTCACCTCCCGGTCGCGCCTGCCGCAGACGTGCTTACCATGGCTGTTCGCCTGCCCCGCCCCCGCCCGGCGGGACGGCCCAGCTCACTGCCCGAGAGGTCCTGAACCCATCGCCGCCATCGTCCTCGTGCACGGGACCCGCACCTCGTCAGCCATCTGGGAGCCGCAGATCGCGGCTCTGGAGCAGGCAGGGCATACCGCGATCGCCGTCGACCTGCCCGGTCACGGCGGGCGGACGGACGAGCGGTTCACCCGCGAGGGCGCTCTGGCCACCATCGCCGAGGCCGTCTCCCGCTGCCCCGCGCCGCCGGTGCTCGTCGGTCTGTCGCTCGGGGGCTACACCTCGCTCGCCTACGCCGCGCAGAACCAGCACCGCTTGAGCGGCGTCGTCCTGTCCGGCTGCTCGACCGAGATCCGGGGCCTCCCGCTCGCCGCGTACGGCCGGCTGTCGACTGCGGTCGCCGCCCGCCTAGGGCCGGCGAGCTCCACCTGGCACGTCGTCACCGACATGCTGTCCGCGATGAAGGGCTACTCGGCGCTCACCGACCTGCGCCGGCTGCTCCTCCCGGTCTGGGTGGTGAACGGGCGGCGTGACCCGCTGCGGCTGGGGGAGCGGAGGTACCTCTCGGCCCTGCCGGCCCTGCGCCTGCACGTGGTGCCGCGGGCCGGCCACGACGTCAACAGCCACGCCCCGCACGCGTTCAACACCATCCTGCTCGACGTGATCCACCAGCTCGCCGACGGAGCCCGCCACCTCCGCACCGCCTAGCTCTGCACCGCCTGGCTCTGCACGAGCGGGACCGGGCCGTCGCCGGGCGCCCACGCAGCCTCGGGGCCCCGCCTCATCCCTGCGGCACGGCGTCGGCGCAGCGGGACACGAGCCCTGCCAGCCTGTCGACGTAGGACCCGCCGAAGAGGACCGCGTGCATCCCGAGCGCGTACAGCTGGTGCAGCTCGATGAGGTCCGTCCAGCCGTCCGGGAGCGGATGGACGCTCGCGTACCCGGCCAGGATCGCGGGCAGGTGCGGTGCGCCGAACAGGTGGAGCATCGCGAGGTCGGTGAGGCGGTGACCCCCGTGGGCCGAGGGGTCGATGAGGACTGCATCCTGCGCCGTCCACAGGACGTTGCCGGCCCAGAGGTCGCCGTGCAGCCTGGCCGGCGGGGCGTCGTCGTCCCAGAGCCCGGCACGCAGAGCGTCGGCCACGCGGTCCAGGTCCCGGGCCAGCGCCGGGCTGAGGCGGCGCCGGGCCCGGAGCAGGCTGCGCACCTGCTCCAGCCGGGCGTCGGCGTAGAAGCGACCCCAGCGGTGGTCGTCCCCGGCCGGCAGCGGGAGCGGGTCGTCGAGGGGACCGAAGAAGCCGGCGCCCGACCAGCCGGGCGGGTGGGAGCCGAAGGCGTCGGCGCCCGCGTCGTGAAGGCGGGCGAGCGCGGCACCGAACCGCTCGGCGACGTCGCGGCGTGGGGCTGCGGTGCTGATGCGCTCGAGGTCCAGCCCGTCGTCGTCCAGGGCGAGCACCTGCACGATCCGTGGCCCGCCGTCGACCTCGAGCCAGCGGAGCCCGGCCGCCTCCCACGCGAAGAGCCCCGGCGGTGCCCCGGCCCGCTCCTTGCGGTGGACGGCTGTCGTCATGGAGGCAGTCCACCACGCCCGGCGTGCTCACGGTCGTGCGCCAAGACGACGAAACGGCTTGTTCAGAGCCTGTCTGAGCAAGGATTTCGTCGTTCGGGCCGGGCGCGGGTGGCGAAAGGTACTGTCGCAGCGCGGGCAGACGTGCGAAGGTGCACCATGGTCAGCGAGCGGAGGTCGTCATGCGGGTAGGAGTCCCCAGCGAGGTCAAGAACCGCGAGTACCGCGTCTCGTTGAACCCTGCTGGTGTCCATGCGCTCGCCGTCGCGGGGCACGAGGTGCTCGTGCAGAGCGGAGCCGGCCTCGGCTCGGGCATCACCGACGAGGACTACCGGGCCGCCGGCGGCACGATCGTCCCGACCGCAGCGCACGCGTGGGACACCGACCTGGTCTGCAAGGTCAAGGAGCCGGTCGAGCAGGAGTACGGGCTGCTGCGACGCGACCAGGTGCTCTTCACCTACCTCCACCTGGCGGCGAGCCGTGCCTGCACCGAGGCGCTCCTGTCCGCCGGCACGACGGCCATCGCCTACGAGACGGTGCAGCTCGCGGACGGGTCCCTGCCGCTGCTCGCGCCGATGAGCGAGGTCGCCGGACGGCTGGCCCCGCAGGTCGGCGCGTACCACCTGATGAAGAGTCAGGGTGGTGCAGGCATCCTGCCCGGCGGCGTCCCAGGTGTGGCGCCCGCATCGGTGGTGGTGATCGGCGGTGGCGTCGCCGGCCGGCACGCGGTCGAGATCGCTGTGGGGCTGCGCGCGGAGGTCACGGTTCTCGATGTGAGCCTGCCGAGGCTGCGCGAGCTCGACGCGGCGTTCGGCGGGCGCGTGCGGACCCTGGCCTCCAACCCGTACGCGGTCGAGCAGGCGGTCCTCGCCGCCGACCTCGTCATCGGGGCGGTCCTGGTCCCCGGCCGCCGGGCTCCGACGCTCGTCAGCGACGAGGTGGTCAGCCGCATGCGGCCCGGTTCGGTGCTCGTGGACATCGCCGTCGACCAGGGCGGCTGCTTCGAGGGCACACGCCCCACCACGCACGACGCCCCCACGTTCGCCGTGCACGGGTCGATCTTCTACTGCGTCGCCAACATGCCCGGCGCCGTCCCGGTGACCGCGACCCATGCCCTGACCGCCGTGACGCTCCCGTACGTCCTTCAGCTGGCCGAGCACGGCTGGCGGGACGCCACGAGAGCCGACACCGCGCTCGCTGCCGGCCTGACCACGCACGACGGGATGCTGCTGCACGCCGGCGTCGCGGAGGCCCACGGCCTGCCGTGGCTCACGCCCGCGGAGGCGCTGGCCTGACTCCGGGCACGGCGGCTGCGATGCGAGCCGTCCATCCGGGATCCGCTCGAGCCAGTCGCGTCTTGCGCAGGTTCTCGCGGACGACCCACGCCACGTCCGGGTCGTCCGCCGCGGCCCACCGCTCCAGGAGGGGGAACCCGGCCGCCGGTGCTGCCGCCACCGCCACGCTCCAGCAGTAGCCCAGGGCCTGCCGCAGCACGCGGACGTCGTCGTCGCGGCGGCGTTGCGCCGGAAGGGCTGCCAGTGCACCCGTGAGCCGGTCCATGAGGTCGATGGCAGCCTGCGCCCCGGTCGGCGAGCGCAACAGCCGCGGCTCGCACAGCCCGGCGGCTGCGGCACGCTGCACGAGCGGCCCGTCGGCCGCCCAGGACGTCGTGATCTCGACCAGCCGGGCGAGATCGACGTCGCCGAGCCTCTGCAGTGCCATCGCCACACCCTCGCGAACCCGCCACCGGCCGTCCGCCGCGAGCCGTCGGAGCGCGGGCTCGGCCTCCTGGTCGCCCTCGGCCAGCAGCCGCCCCAGACCCGCCGCACCGCACGCCGCGAGGTACTCGTCGCTGCTCGCCGCGCAGGCCCACAGGTAGGCCGCGGGGGCCACGTCGCCGACGGCTGCCAGCAGCTCCAGGTTGCCGCGCGGACCGGGCAGCCCCGAGTGCTCGGTGAGGTAGGCGTCCCACTCGGTGACGGCACGCCGCATGAGCTCCTGCCGGTGCTCGCCGCGGACGCCCACGCGCCGATCATGCGCCATCGGACCGGCTGCGCGGGCGTGATCGAGACTCGGATCGACGCCTGGCGCGCTCCAATAGGTTGACCGGGTGACACCCTTCGGCCTGCGTGCGCCGGGGCTTCGCCTGACACCCCCGGGTCCGGACGACGTCGACGACATCACCCTCGCCTGCGAGGACCCGGAGACGGCGGCGTGGGTCACCGTGCCACAGCCGTACGCGCAGCAGGACGCCGAGAGCTTCCTCACCGCCGTCGTCGCCCCGGGGTGGGCGGACGGCACCGAGCTGACCTGGGCGATTCGTGGTGAAGGCTCCTCGGCACCTCTCCTGGGGATGATCGGGCTGCACGGGATCGGTGAGGGCTCGGCCGAGGTGGGGTTCTGGGTCGCGCCGTGGGCGCGACGCCAAGGGGTGCTGACCGCCTCCCTGCAGGCGGTGCTCGACCATGCCCTGAGCCCGAGCGGCCTGGCGCTGCAGCGGGTGGTGTGGCAGGCGTTCGTCGGCAACTGGCCCTCGCGACGCGCGGCCTGGCGGGCGGGCTTCCGTCTCGAGGGGACGATCCGCCTGGAGACCGTGCAGCGCGGGGTGCGCCGCGACTCCTGGGTGGGAACCCTCCTGGCGGACGACCCGCGCAGGCCGAACGAGCCCTGGCCGGCGCACGCGCCGAGGAGCGCCTGAGAAGATGGCGCGCATGAGTGCACCGACATCCGCCTCGTCCCTCGACCCCGCCAACCCCTTCGCCGCACCGTCGACGCTGCCCTACGGGCTGCCCGACTTCGCGAGCCTGAGGGACGAGCACTACCTCCCCGCGTTCGAGGCGGGGATGGCGGCCGAGCGGGCCGAGGTCGAGGCGATCCTGACCGACCCTCAGGCACCGACGGAGGAGAACACCCTTCACGCGCTCGAACGGTCCGGAGGGCTCCTGCACCGTGTCGCATCGGTGTTCTTCAACCGCACCAGCGCCGACACGTCCCCGGCGCTCGACGACCTCGAGGAGCACCTGGCCCCGCGGCTGAGCGAGCACCACGACGCCATCACGCTCGACCGCCGGCTGCACGAACGGCTGGAGGCCCTGGCCGCCCGGGTCGACGCGGGTGAGGTGGAGCTGGCACCGGACGCCGCGTGGCTGCTCCACACGATGCGCCGGGACCTCAAGCGGGCCGGCGCGGCCGCCACCGACGCGGTCCAGGACGAGCTCCGCGAGCTGAACGCCCGCATCACCACCCTCGAGACGGCCTTCGGCCGGCTGCTCCTGGCCGACACCAACGACTCGGCGGTCCTCGTGGACGACGTCGACGATCTCGAGGGCCTTCCGGCCGACGCCGTCGCGGCGGCCCGGCGTGCGGCGCAGGACCGCGGGCACGAGTCCGGCTACCTGATCGAGCTCATGCTGTTCAGCCAGCAGCCCGTCCTGGCGACCCTGCGCCGCCGCGACGTGCGGCGCCGCGTGCATGAGGCGTCCGTGGCCCGCGGCGGCCGCGGCGGCCCGCACGACACCCGCGCGACCCTCCTGGAGCTCGCGCGTCTGCGTGCGCGCAAGGCGCAGCTGCTCGGGTACGACCATCACGCCGCCTACGTCGCCGACGACGCCACGGCGCGCACGGCCGAGGCCGTCGCGGGGATGCTGGGCCGCCTCGCACCTGCCGCGGCGGCGAACGCACGGCGCGAGGCGGATGACCTGGAGGCCGCGCTGCGGCGCGACGTGCCCGGCGCGACCCTCGAGCCGTGGGACTGGCCCTACTACGCCGAGACCGTCCGGCAGGAGCGCTACGCCCTCGACGACGCGCTCATGCGCCCGTACCTCTCCCTCGAGCGCGTCGTCCACGACGGCGTCTTCCACGCGGCCGAGCAGCTCTACGGGATCACCTTCGCCGAGCGGCCCGAGCTGGTCGGCTACCACCCCGACGTCCGCGCCTTCGAGGTGCGCGGCGTCGACGGCACGGGGGTCGGTCTGTTCCTGGCCGACTGGTTCACACGCGAGTCCAAGCGTGGCGGCGCGTGGATGAACAACCTCGTCGACCAGAGCCACCTGCTCGGCGACAAGCCGGTGGTCGTCAACAACCTGAACATCCCGCAGCCGCCCCCGGGTCAGCCTGCGCTCCTGTCGTGGGACGAGGTCATCACCCTGTTCCACGAGTTCGGCCACGCGCTGCACGGCCTCTTCTCCGACGTCCGCTTCCCGTCCCAGTCGGGCACCGAGGTGCCGCGTGACTTCGTCGAGTACCCCTCGCAGGTCAACGAGATGTGGGCGTGGGACCCGGCCGTCCTGACGCGGTACGCGGTGCACCACGAGACGGGCGAGCCCATGCCGTCGGAGTGGGTGGACACGATGATCGCCTCCCGCCAGTACAACGAGGGGTTCTCGACCACCGAGTACCTGGCGGCCGCGCTCCTCGACCAGGCGTGGCACCGCCTCTCGCCCGACCAGGTACCCACCGATCCCGACGAGGTCGAGCCGTTCGAGGCCGCAGCGCTCGAACAGGCAGGGGTGGCGCTGCACTCCGTCCTTCCCCGCTACCGGAGCACGTACTTCAACCACGCCTTCGGTGGCGGCTACTCGGCCGCGTACTACTCCTACATCTGGTCGGAGGTCCTCGACGCGGACACCGTCGAGTGGTTCTCGGAGAACGGTGGGCTCCGGCGCGCGAACGGCGACACCTTCCGGACGCGGCTGCTGTCCCGTGGCGGGTCGATGGACGTGCTGCAGGCGTTCCGCGACCTGCGGGGCAGGGATGCCGACATCGCTCCGCTGCTGGCCCGCAGGGGTCTGGAGGCCTGAGGGAGGCCCCGCGGCACCGGCGTTCGTCGGGCAGGCCTGGTCGCGGCCGCCGGTACCGTGGGGGCCATGGCCACCCCTGCCCCTCGTCCCAGCACGCCCACCGCCGAGGACGAGGTGGTCGGGATCTGCCAGGACCTCCTGCGCATCGACACGTCGAACTACGGTGACAACGCCGGGCCGGGGGAGCGGGCGGCCGCCGAGTACGTCATGGCGAGCCTGACGGAGGTCGGCCTCGAGCCCGAGCTCTTCGAGTCGTCCCCGGGCCGTGCGAACGTGGTGGTGCGCCTGCCCGGGACCGACAGCACCCGCGGCGCCCTCGTGCTGCACGGTCACACCGACGTGGTCCCTGCCGATGCCTCGGAGTGGACCGTCGACCCCTTCGGCGGTGAGGAGCGTGACGGCCTCCTGTGGGGTCGCGGCGCCGTGGACATGAAGGACATGGACGCGATGATCCTGGCCGTCGTTCGCCAGATGGCCCGCGAGGGGCGCGCCCCCGCGCGCGACGTCATCGTGGCGATGTTCGCCGACGAGGAGGCGGGTGGCGCCTACGGAGCCCGGTACGCGGTGGACCACCGGCCCGAGCTGTTCGAGGGCGCGACCGAGGCCGTCAGCGAGGTCGGTGGCTACTCCGTCGAGGTGAGCGGCCCGGCCGGGACCGACCCGCGGCGCGTCTACCTCCTGCAGACGGCGGAGAAGGGCATCGGCTGGCTGCGGCTGGTCGCCGACGGCCGCGCCGGGCACGGCTCGCAGGTGAACCACGAGAACGCCGTCACGCACCTGGCTGCCGCCGTGGCGCGCATCGGGGCCTACGAGTGGCCGATGCAGATCACCCCGACGGTGCACGCCCTGCTCACCGGGGTTGCCGAGCTCACCGGGCTGCCGTTCGACGCCGCGGACCCCGACGGCGTCTCGCGGCTCGTGGACGCCCTGGGGCCGGCTGCGCGCTTCGTCGGTGCGACGACCCGCAACACCGCCAACCCGACGCAGCTGACGGCCGGGTACAAGGCGAACGTCATCCCGGGCTCGGCCGAGGCCGTGCTGGACACCCGGTTCCTGCCGGGTCTGGAGGCGCAGGCACGGGCCACGCTCGAGCGCCTGGCCGGCGAGCACGTGCGGATCGAGGACATCCACCGTGACGTCGCCCTCGAGGCACCCTTCTCCGGAAGGCTCGTCGATGCGGTGATCGACGCGCTGCGGACGGAGGACCCGGAGGCGTCGGTCCTTCCCTACACGCTCGCGGCCGGGACCGACAACAAGTCCCTGTCGAGGCTCGGGATCGTCGGCTACGGCTTCGCGCCGCTGCGGCTCCCGCCGTCGCTGGACTTCTCCGCCATGTTCCACGGCGTCGACGAGCGGGTGCCGGTGGCATCGCTGCGCTTCGGGACGCGGGTGCTGGACCGGCTGCTGCAGACCTGCTGACGGGTCAGCCGGTCCGGCGGGTCAGAGGGTGCTGTGCACCCGGATGATCTTCCGCCGCAGCCACACCTTGCGCTGGCCCCCGGCGAAGAGCAGCGTCCGCGCGAGCTCCCAGCGACCGTACTCGGCGTGCTCGGTCAGCATCCGCCGCGCGTCGCTCCGGCTCGTCGTCCGGTCGATGGTCAGGACGCGGTACTCGTACTGGCCTCCCTGCGTGTGCCAGCCGTCGCGAACCGGTCGGTCCGTCGCGCTCCCGCCCAAGGCTCCACCTCCGTGCTCCAACCGGAACGGATCACGTCGCCATTGTGCACTCCGCGGCGCTACGGTCGGGGCATGACCGATGACCCGCGTGCCGCGCTCGACCGACTGCTTGCCGCTCTCGAAGCGCACTTCCACGCCGTGAGCACCCGCCGCGGTGAGGACGACCCGGGGGTCGACGACGCCTACGACGTGCTGGCCGACGCGTTCGAGGTCTACGACGACGCGCTGGTGCGCGTGCACGGCGAGACGCTGCCGTTCTACCTGGCCGATGACGACGCGGACGACGACGAGGACGAGGACGACCTCGACGACACCGACGAGGACGACCTGGAGGTCGAGGACGACCTCATCGACGGCACCGAGCTGGAGGACGTCGACCGCTGACGGTGACGGTCAGCGGCGCTCGGGATAGCCCAGCGCCGGGGCGCTGACCTCGTCGAGCGCGGCAGTGATCGAGGCCGGCAGGACGAGGTCGAGGTCGAGTGCGGGCCTCAGCTGGCGGGCCGTCCTAGCACCGACGATCGCGCAGGACACCTGGGGGCGGTCGAGCACCCAGGCCAGGGCCACCTCGAGCGGCGTCACGCCCAGCCCCTGCGCGGCGGTGACCACTGCCTCGACGACGGGGGCCGACTCCCGTCGCAGGTGCGGCTCGACGAAGCCGGCCAGGTGGGCCGATGCGGCACGTGAGTCAGCCGGCACGGAACGGCGGTACTTGCCGGTCAGCACGCCCCGCCCGAGGGGGGACCACGCCAGCAGCCCGGCGCCCAGGTCCGTCGCCGCAGGCACGACCTCCCGCTCGACGCCGCGCTGGAGCAGCGAGTACTCCACCTCGACCGCGGCGAGCACGTCCTCGGGCTGGAGCAGGGAGGCCACGCGGGCGGTCTGCCAGCCCGGGTGGTTGGACAGGCCGACGTACCGGGTGCGACCGGTCCGCAGGGCGTGCCGCAGGGCGCCGACGGTCTCCTCGAGGGAGGTCCGCGGGTCCGGGGACTGCACGAGCCACAGGTCGACGTGGTCGGTTCCCAACCGCGCGAGCGACTGGTCGAGCGAGGTCAGCAGCGCGCCGCGCGAGGCGTCGAGAACGCCGCCGCTGCCCGTCTGGCGCACGCCCGCCTTGGTGCACAGGACGACCTCGTCGCGAGGCACCACGGTGCGCAGCAGCGCGCCGATGAGCTCCTCGGCGGCACCGTCGGCGTAGCTGGCAGCGGTGTCCAGGAACGTGCCACCGGCGTCGACGAAGTCGCGCAGCTGGTCGGCCGCCTCGTGCTCGTCCGTGTCGCGGCTCCAGGTGAGGGTGCCCAGGCCCAGCGCCGAGACCCGTAGACCCGTGGCGCCCAGCAGTCGCTCCTCCATGGTCGTGGAGGCTACCGGGCCGTGCGCCTGGCCGGAGACGGTCTGCCAGGCCTGTAGCCTCCCGCCATGACGTGGTGGGAGTCGGTCGTGCTCGGTCTGGTCCAGGGGCTCACCGAGTTCCTCCCGGTGTCCTCCAGTGCGCACCTGCGCATCGTCGGCGAGCTGTTGCCGTCCGGCGGGGACCCGGGTGCGGCCTTCACGGCGATCACTCAGATCGGCACCGAGACCGCTGTCCTCCTCTACTTCCGCCATGACATCGCGCGCATCGTCCGCGCCTGGTGGGCCGCGCTGCGCGGCCGGGACGGTGCCGGATGGCGCGAGCGCACCGGCTCGGCGGACCCGGACGCGCGCATGGCGTGGTGGATCGCGCTCGGCTCGGTCCCCATCGTCGTGCTGGGCCTGCTGTTCCAGGACTCGATCAAGGGACCGTTCCGCAACCTGTACCTCGTGGTGGCGACCCTCGCGGGCTTCGCCCTCGTGCTCGGCTGGGCGGACCGCGTCGGGGCCAAGAGTCGCCGGCTGGACGAGCTCACGGGTCGGCACGCCGTCCTGTACGGACTCGCCCAGGCCCTGGCACTGATCCCCGGGGTCTCCCGGTCCGGGGGCACCATCTCGGCGGGCCTGCTGATGGGGTACACACGCGAGGCCGCCGCGCGCTACTCCTTCCTGCTCGCCATCCCGGCGGTCCTCGGCTCGGGGCTGCAGCAGCTGGTCGAGAGCCTGGACAGCTTCGGGGACCCGGGCACGCCGAGCCTGGGTGCCACGGTGGTCGCGACGCTGGTGGCGTTCGTCGTCGGCTACCTCGTGATCATCGTGTTCCTGAAGATCGTCTCCACGTACAGCTACCAGCCGTTCGTGATCTACCGCCTGGCCCTCGCCGGCGTCGTCCTCCTGCTGCTGCTCACCGGTGTCCTGGAGCCGATCGCGACGGCGGCGGCCGGGGGCGCCTGAGCCTGCGGTGACCGGGTCTGCCGTGCCCAGCCCTGTGGCGGCCCGGTCCGCGCGGCGCCGTTAGGGTGGAGACGTGCGCACCTGGCCCTCCCCGCATGTGCCCCGTATCCCCGGACACGGTCTCGAGGTGAAGGTCCGCGACAGCACGACCGGCGCGCTCACCGTCGCCGCTCCCGGGCCGGTCGCCTCCCTGTACGTCTGCGGGATCACCCCCTACGACGCCACGCACCTGGGCCACGCAGCCACCTATATCGCCTTCGACCTGCTCCACCGGGCGTGGCTCGACGCCGGGCTCGAGGTCCGCTACGCCTCCAACGTCACGGACGTGGACGACCCGCTCCTCGAGCGCGCGGCGCAGACCGGGGTCGCCTGGGACGAGCTGGCCGCCGAGCAGACGGCCCTGTTCGCCGAGGACATGACGGCGCTCGCCGTGCTGCCGCCGCACACCTACCTCGGGGCCGTCGAGACGATCCCCATGGTCGCCGAGACCGTCGCCAGGCTCCTCGAGCAGGGCCTGGCCTACCGGGTCCCCGTCGAGGGTGGGGCAGGCGGATCCGAGCCGGAGCTGGGGGACGTCTACGCCGACATCTCGATCGAGCCGGACGTCGGCGCGCTGGCCGGGCTCGACCACGACGCGACGGTCGCCCTCTTCGCCGAGCGCGGCGGCGACCCCGCCCGCACGGGCAAGCACGACCCGCTCGACCCCGCCCTGTGGCGTCGGGAGCGTCCCGGCGAGCCGGCCTGGGACGGGGGCGTGCTCGGCACGGGTCGCCCCGGCTGGCACATCGAGTGCACGGTGATCGCCGAGCACGCGCTCGGCCCGGACTTCGACGTCCAGGGCGGCGGCCGCGACCTCTGCTTCCCGCACCACGCGATGAGCACGGCGCACGCCAAGGCGCTCGGGGGTGCCGGCGCGCGTGCCCACATGCACACCGGCATGGTGGGTCTGGGCGGCGAGAAGATGAGCAAGTCCCTGGGCAACCTCGTGCTGGTCTCGACGTTGCGCGAGCAAGGCGTCGACGCGATGGCCGTCCGCCTCGCCGTGCTCGCCCACCACTACCGCGACGACTGGGAGTGGGACGACGACGTCCTCGCCCAGGCGCAGCAGCGCCTCGGCCGGTGGCGCGCAGCGGTGTCGGGCAACGGTGGGCCGGACGCCGACAGCACCGTCGCCGCTCTGCGGGCGGCGCTCGCAGCGGACCTGGATGCACCGTCGGCGTTGCGCGCGGTCGACACCTGGGCCGATGCGGCACTCACCGTCGGGGGCGAGGTCGAGGGAGCCCCCGGCGTGCTCGCTCGCGCGATCGACTCGCTGCTGGGCGTCCGCCTCTAGGGTCAGGCGCCCGAGCCGGGACCCCGGTCCCGTCGGCGCAGGTACCGCTCGAACTCGCGGGCGATCGCCTCGCCGGTCGCCTCGGGCAGCTCGGCCGTGTCCTTGGCCTCCTCGAGCTGCGCGACGTACTCGGCGATCTCGCTGTCCTCGGCGGCGAGCTCGTCGACACCGTGCTGCCAGGCCTCGGCGTCCTCCGGGAGGTCACCGAGCGGGATCGGCTCGCCGAGCAGCTCCTCGATCCGCACCAGGAGCGCGAGCGAGGCCTTCGGCGACGGCGGGTGCGCCACGTAGTGCGGGACGGCACCCCACAGCGACAGGGCCTGCATCCCGCGCCGCGCGGCCTCGAACTGCAGCACGCCGACGATGCCGGTCGGCCCCTCGTAGGTGTTGGCGTCCAGCCCGAGCGCGTCCTGGACGCGGGGGTCGTCGGAGGTCGCCGTGACAGGGATCGGCCGCGTGTGGGGAACGTCGGCCAGGAGTGCGCCGAGGGTGATCACCGAGGTGACGCCCAGCTTCTCGGCGATGTCGAGCAGCTCGGTGCAGTAGCGGCGCCAACGCATCGACGGCTCGATGCCGTGCACCAGCACGACGTGCTGGCTGGAGCTGGGCCGGCTGGCCACGGCCACCGACGTGGTGGGCCAGGCGATCTCCCGACGACCGTCGTCGCCGATGCTCGTCATCGGCCGGTTGACCTGGAAGTCGTGGTACTCCTCGGAGTCCAGCTCGTCGACCTGCTCGGCGTGCCACACCTCGTGCAGGTGGACGAGCGCCTGGGAGGCCGCGCTGCCTGCGTCGTTCCAGCCCTCGAACGCGGCGAGCATGACCGGTCCGCGCAGCGGACCCAGGCTCGGGTGTGCTTCGGTCATGACGACAGCCTAGGTGGTCCGGCTCTCGGCGACGGGGGCGCGCCGCGGC
>DASXVR010000080.1:0-14682 GCA_036504175.1 Actinotalea sp.
CCACCGAAGTCCACGTAGCTCACCGTGACGTAGCGCAGGTCGGTCAGCGGTACGGGGCAGCCCGGACGCCAGGAGGCCGCCATGCGGGTCGCGAGGTCAGGGGTGATGGGCCCGATGGCCGACGTGAACGCCGGCTCCGCATGCGCGGTGGGCGTGGGCGAGGCGGGTGCTTGTCCGGACGGCGTCGGTGAAGGCCCGGAGGGTGCGGACGGCGATCCGGACGCCGTCGCGCCCGGCGCCGGCCCTGCGGTCGCCGCCCCGGTCCGGCTCGGAGAGGGGCCGGTGGTGGGGCTCGTCGCTCCTGACGCGCCGGAGCCGGTCGGTGCGCTCCCTGGGCCACCGGGCGTCGCGCACCCGGCAGCGGCTCCCAGAAGGGCCGCCGCGGCCATGGCCAGCCACGCAGCGCGGCGCATCCCCCGAGTATGGCGGCGGACCCGTCGGCCGGGGAGAGGAGCCGGGGCGACAGCGGGAGGTGCAACCGTCCCGACGAGCGCGACCGGGTACGCCGACGAGCGCGGCCGGTACGGAGACGGGAGCGGCCGGGTACACCGACGGGCGCGGCCATCGAACCGGCCGCGCCCGTCTGCGGAGGGCTCAGTACCGGTAGTGCTCCGGCTTGTACGGGCCGGCCACGTCGATGCCCAGGTACTCGGCCTGGGTCTTGGTCAGCTCGGTGAGCCGGGCGCCGAGCGCATCCAGGTGGAGGCGGGCGACCTTCTCGTCGAGCACCTTGGGCAGGCGGTAGACGCCGACGGGGTACTCGTCGCGCTTGGTGAAGATCTCGATCTGCGCGATCACCTGGTTGGAGAACGAGTTGCTCATCACGAACGACGGGTGGCCCGTGGCGTTGCCCAGGTTCATCAGGCGCCCCTCGGACAGCACGATGATCGAGTGCCCCTCCGGGAAGGTCCACTCGTGGACCTGGGGCTTGATCTCGGTCCGCACGATGCCCGCGACCGCCGCGAGGCCCGCCATGTCGATCTCGTTGTCGAAGTGCCCGATGTTGGCGACGATCGCCTTGTCCTTCATGGCCGACATGTGGTCAGCCGTGATGACGTCGCGGTTGCCGGTGGTGGTGATGAAGAAGTCGGCAGAACCGACCACGTCGTCCACCTGGACCACCTGGTAGCCGTCCATCGCCGCCTGGAGGGCGCAGATCGGGTCCACCTCGCTGACCACGACGCGCGCACCCTGGCCGCGCAGCGCCTCGGCGGCGCCCTTGCCGACGTCGCCGTAGCCGGCCACGAAGGCGAGCTTGCCGCCCATCAGGACGTCGGTGGCGCGGTTCAGGCCGTCGGGCAGGGAGTGACGGATCCCGTACTTGTTGTCGAACTTGGACTTGGTTACCGAGTCGTTGACGTTGATCGCGGGGAACAGCAGCTCCCCGGCCTCGGCCAGCTGGTAGAGGCGGTGGACGCCCGTCGTCGTCTCCTCGGTGACGCCCTGGATGTCAGCGGCGATGCGCGTCCAGCGACCGGCGTCGGCCGCGAGCGAGCGGCGCAGCACGTCGAGCACGATGGTGTGCTCCTCGGAGTAGCCCGGCTCCCCCGGCTGTCCTGCAGCGGGGACCGCGCCGGCGGCCTCGAAGGCGACGCCCTGGTGGACGAGCAGGGTGGCGTCGCCACCGTCGTCGAGGATCATGTTCGGTCCGGACACGCCCGGCCAGGTCAGGATCTGCTCGGTGCACTCCCAGTAGTCGGCCAGCGACTCGCCCTTCCAGGCGAACACCGGGACACCCTGGGGGTTCTCGGGCGTGCCGTGCGGACCCACGGCGATCGCGGCCGCCGCCTCGTCCTGCGTGGAGAAGATGTTGCACGACGCCCAGCGGACCTCGGCGCCGAGCGCGACCAGGGTCTCGATGAGCACAGCGGTCTGCACGGTCATGTGCAGCGAGCCCGCGATGCGCGCACCCGCGAGCGGCTGCGACGCGGCGAACTCGGAGCGCAGCGACATCAGACCGGGCATCTCGTGCTCGGCCAGGCGGATCTGGTGGCGTCCGGCCTCGGCCAGGGCCAGGCTGCGGACCTTGTACCGGTCGGGCTGCTCGTCGAACGCCGCGGTGGTGGTGGGAGCTGTCATGTGTCACCTCGTGGATCGGCCGGGACGCGAGGCGTCACCGGGGCGCAACGCGTCGGGCTGCGCGGTGGGTGGGCTGGCTGGGACTCGTGGGCTGTGGTTCGTGCGTGCATGCTGCTGCTGACCGCACGCGGCACGACCACCACCCGGCGCGGCCCCTCCGGGCCGTCGGCATCACCAGCGCCGAGCGCGCCCATCGTACGCGAGGTGCCGCGCTCCCGACAGGTCACACGACGGAGCCGCTCACACGACAGCGCGGCTCACACGACCGGGCGGCGCAGACGACAGCGCGGTTCAGACCACCGAGCGGCGCAGACGACAGCGCGGCTCAGACCACCGAGCGGCGCAGGTCCGGCTCGAGGTAGATGAGCGTCGCGATGGGCACGGCCGCCCGGACGCGCACCTCGGCGAGGTCGATGGCTGCAGCGACCTCGGCCGCCGTCCGGGCTCCGGCGACCTCGATCTTCGCCGCGACCAGGATCTCGTCCGGACCGATGTGCTCGGTGCGCATGTGGATGACCGACTCGACGCCGGGCCCCACGAGCGCCTCGCGGATCGCGTCCGCGTGCTGCTCGGTGGCAGCCTCGCCGATCAGCAACGACCGGGTCTCGATGGCGAGCACGACGGCGATCACGACGAGCAGCACACCGATGGAGGCGGTGCCCGCTGCGTCCCATCGGCCGTTGCCCGTGGCGAGGGTGAGCCCGACCCCGGCGAGGGCGAGCACCAGTCCGATGAGGGCGCCGAGGTCCTCGAGCAGCACGACGGGCAGCTCGGGTGCCTTGGCCGTGCGGATGAAGGAGACGAGGGACTGCGAGCCCCGGGCCTCGTGCGACTCGCGCAGGGCCGTCCGGAAGGAGAGTCCCTCCATCACGATCGCGGCGAGGAGCACCACGACCGGGACCCAGCGCCAGCTCTCGATGCCCTCGGGCTCCGCCCACTTGTGCCACGCCTCGTACAGGGCGAACAGCCCGCCGACGGTGAAGAGCACGATCGCGACGATGAACGAGTACAGGTAGCGCTCGCGCCCGTAGCCGAAGTTGTGCGCCTCGGTGGGGCCCTTGCGCGACCGTCGTCCGCCCAGCAGCAGCAGCCCCTGGTTCCCCGAGTCCGCGACCGAGTGCACCGACTCCGCGAGCATCGAGCTCGACCCGGTGAGCAGGAAGGCGACGAACTTGGTCACCGCGATGCCCAGGTTCGCCGCGAGCGCGGCGAGGACGGCCTTCTGACCGCCGCCGGCCGACACTCAGACCGTCCCGGACGCCGGGTAGGCCTCGTCGAGCAGCAGCACCGGGATGCCGTCGCGGACGGGATAGGCGAGCGCGCACGCCTCGCCCGTGCAGACCAGCTCGACAGCACCGTCGGGCCGGGCACCGGCACGCAGCGTCGACCCGCAGCTGGGGCAGCGCAGGATGTCACGGACCCACGGGTCGAGCCCGAGATCGACCTCGTCAGACATCAGCGTCCTTCCCGGGGGTGCTGGTGGCGGTGCTGTCGGTGTTGCCGGTGCTGCCGGTGCTGCCGGCGGCGGTGTCGACGCGGACGAGCGCGAGGACGTCGTCGCGCACCTTCTCCATCACGTCCTCGTCGGCGGCCTCGACGTTGAGGCGGAGCAACGGCTCGGTGTTGGAAGGTCGCAGGTTGAACCACCAGCGCGGCGTGGAGTCCCAGTGGGAGATGGTCAGGCCGTCGAGCTCGTAGACGTCGACCGGCCCGGCGCCCTGCTCGGTCACGTAGGCCTGCACGACGCGCGCGCGAGCCGCGGGGACATCGGCCACCCGGGAGTTGATCTCACCGCTGGCCGAGTAGGGCTCATAGGCCTCGGCCAGGGCCGACAGCGGAACGGGGCTCCCGTTCGAGGACCGTGCCTGACCCAGCGCGGCCAGGACGTGCATCGCCGCGAGCATTCCGGTGTCGGCGAAGAAGAAGTCCCGGAAGTAGTAGTGGGCGCTGTGCTCGCCCCCGAAGACCGCGTCGTTCGCGGCCATCTCGGCCTTGATGAACGAGTGACCGACGCGCGTGCGGACGACCTTCGCCCCGGCCGCCGTCAGCAGCTCCGGCACGATCTTGGAGGTGATCAGGTTGTGGATGACCGTGGGTGTCCGGCCCGCCGCCCGCTCACGGGCAACCTCACGCAGCCCCACCAGCGCGGTGATGGCCGACGGGCTCACCGGGGCGCCGAGCTCGTCGATCACGAAGCACCTGTCGGCGTCGCCGTCGAAGGCGAGGCCCAGGTCCGCACCGTGCTCGACGACGGCCGCCTGCAGGTCGCGCAGGTTCTCCGGCTCGAGCGGGTTGGCCTCGTGGTTCGGGAAGGTGCCGTCCAGCTCGAAGTACAGCGGGACGACGTCGAGCGGCAGAGCCGCGAGCCCGGCAGCCGTGCCGAGCACGGCCGGTGCCGTGAGGCCGCCCATGCCGTTGCCCGCGTCCACGACCACCTTGAGCGGGCGGATGCTGCGCAGGTCCACCAACGAGCGCAGGAACTGCGCGTACTCCGCGAGCATCTCGCGGTCGGTCACGACGCCGGGAGCGACACCCTCGGCCTGCGGGACGCCTTCGGCGAGGTAGCGCTGGGCCAGCTCCTTGACCTCCGTGAGGCCGGTGTCCTGGCCGACGGGTCGGGCACCCGAGCTGCACAGCTTGATGCCGTTGTACTCGGCGGGGTTGTGGCTCGCGGTGAACATCGCGCCGGGCAGGTCCAGGGCGCCGGACGCGTGGTACAGACCGTCCGTCGAGCACAGGCCGATCCGGATGACGTCCACACCACGCCGGGTCAGGCCTTCGGCGAAGGCCGCGACGAGGTCCGGTCCGGACGGACGCATGTCCCGGCCGATGACGGCCCGGCGGCGGGCACCCGGCGTCGCGTGGCTGTCGCCGAGGACGACGACGTCGGCGAAGGCGGCGCCGATGGCCCGGGCGACGTCGGCGCTGAACGGGTCAGGGACCACGCCGCGCACGTCGTAGGCCTTGATGAGCGTTGACAGGTCGGGCAGGGCGCCGCCGGAGACCTCGGGCAGGGAGGGCGTAGTCACGCCGTCAGCCTAGTGAACGTGCTGAGGTGGCCGCCGGTGAGGACCCTGCGGCGACCGGCGGACGAGGTCAGCGAGGGCGCCGGGCGGAGCGCTCGAGGACCGAGTCGATCGGGATGCTGGTCCACGTGCCGTCCATCAACGGCTCGAGCCACTCGCGCCGCTCGCACAGCTGGCACGACTGGAACGTGACGTCGGTCCCGTCCGCCAGGACCATCGGCAGACGGGTCAGGGACTGGCTGCCGCAGGTGGAGCACCGGCCCGGCTGCGGCGAGCCCCCCACCGCACGTGCCCCTCCAGCCACGCTCATCCGCCCTCGCCGCGCAGGACCCGCAGATGTCCCCGCCGTGCCACCTCGGCGACGTGGGGCTCCGGCTGCACAGGCTCGGGCCGCGGACGTCCCGCCTCACGCACGGCCTCCGCCAAAGCGATCAGGTCGTCAGGCGTCGGGCCGGTGGGGATGAACTCGGGCGTCAGCCGGACGACCTCCCAGCCGCGCGGCGCCGTCAGACGCCCGGCGTGCTCGCTGCACAGGTCGTACGAGTGGGGCTCGGCCAGCTGGGCAAGCGGACCGAGGACGGCCGTCGAGTCCGAGTAGACGTAGGTGAGCGTGGCGACGGCAGGGCGGCCGCAGGCGCTGCGGGAGCACTGTCGTCCTGACCTCACAACGCGACAGCCTACGCGGGCCCGCCGACACGCTGACCCGCACCACGCCGGAGGTACCCGGACGGTGCCCGGCCCCGGGTGGCGTCGTAGGGTTTGACCTGTGACGGCACGCGCTGAGATCCGCAGGCAGCCGGACGAGGGACCCCGCTGGTCGGCGGTCCCGACACGGCGTCGCGACCGTCGTGGCCGCGGCATCCGGGGCCAGGTGGTGCCGCAGACCCTCCCCGCCTACCGGACCCGTGCCGAGCGCTTCGACGACCACGTGCTGGCTGCCGTCGAACGGCTGGAGCGGCGCTGGGCGCGCCAGCTCGAGGGCACGGAGTTCGGCGTCGAGGAGGTGCCGCCGTCCCAGCCGGCTCCCTGGGAGCACGGCGGGGTGCCGCTCGGCCGCTACTTCCCGGCGGACGCCGGACTTCCCGCCCGCATCGTCGTGTACCGGCGCCCTCTGGAGACCCGGTCGGTCGACGAGGCCGACCTCGCCGACCTGGTCCGTGACGTGCTGGTGGAGCAGGTCGCGCACCTGCTCGCCCGTGCACCCGAGGACGTCGACCCCGGCTACCGCAGCTGATCGGCGCCGGCCGAGGGGCCGGTCCCGATCGCTACTGTTGGACCACCATGCCAGCACCTGACTCTCCTGCCGCGGCCCCGTCGTCTGACCCGACGCAGATGCCCCCCGGAGGGTCCGAGCAGGTCCGGGTCGTGTGCGTGACGTACCGCCCGGGTCCCGAGCTGGCGGACTTCGCGGCGTCGCTGCGTCGGGCGACCACGGCGGACGTCGAGCTCGTCGTGGTCCACAACGGCGGCGAGGACACCGCGCCGACGGCCGTCGCCAGCGAGCACGGCGGCCGGGTCATGCTCGCGGGCGGCAACCTCGGGTACGGGAGGGCCGCCAACCTCGGCGCCCGGGACGCCACCACGCCGTGGCTCGTGGTGGTCAACCCGGACATCGTCTGGCACGACGGCTCCTTGGACGTGCTGCTCGAGGCCGGCAGGCGCCATCCGCGGGCGGGTGCGCTGGGTCCGGCGCTGCTGAACCCCGACGGGTCGCGTTACCCGTCGGCGCGGGAGCTGCCCTCGCTCACCCAGGGCGTCGGCCATGCGTTGCTCGGACGGCTCTGGCCGACGAACCCGTGGACCCGGGCCTACCAGCAGCGCCAGGAGACCCCCGCGCAGGACGAGCGCGCCGCGGGCTGGCTCTCCGGAGCCTGCCTCCTGCTGCGCCGTGAGGCGTTCGAGCAGGTCGGCGGCTTCGACGAGCGCTACTTCATGTTCTTCGAGGACCTGGACCTGGGCGAGCGGCTCGGCCGGGCCGGGTGGACCAACCTGCACGTGCCGACGGCCGAGGTGACCCACGTCGGAGGGACGTCCTGGCGGGACCGCCCTGCACCGATGATCCGGGCGCACCACGAGAGCGCCGCCAGGTACCTGTGCGGGCGCTACCACCACTGGTACCAGTGGCCCGTGCGCGTGGGGATCCGGACCGGTCTGGCCGTGCGCCAGGCGGTCGAGCTGCGCCGCGCCCACCCGCCCGTCAGCGCAGGCGGACGGTGACCTGAGGCTGGGCCGCGCGCGGCGGCACCGGGCTCAGCAGGGAGATCGTGTCGTCCGGCTTCGTCGGGACAGCAGGGACGGCGGGCGCGGCAGGGGTCGACGCCCCGGCGCTGCTCGCCGTGGTGCTCGCAGTCACGGAACCCGACGACGTGAGCAGCACGGCACCCCAGGCGACCCGCGGGTCGGCGGTCCGCACGACCACCCCGGCGACCTCGGTCCGGTCGGCACCGGACGACTCAGCACCGAGGATCGCGTCCAGGGGAAGCGACATCGTCACGCGGGTCGCCACGAGGAGGTCGCGTCGCCCGAGCACCTGACCGTCGGACCCGACCACCTCGACGGTCACCGATGCCGGACCGCTCACCGCGTCGTCGGGCACCACCGATACCAGCAGGTGACCCTTCGCCCCGGGGGGCAATGCGAGCGGCCCCGCTGCGCCGAGCGCCTGGCTGGCGCCCCACGCGCGGTCGAGCGGCGCGCCGCTGACAGCAGCGGGATCCGCCCCGACGCCCGTCCCGCGCGTGACCAGGGCACCGAGCAGGATCGGCTGTCCGGCGTCCACCACGGCTGTGTAGTCCCCCGGGGCCAGCCCACCGAGCGGGAGGTCCAGCACGGCGCCCGGCTCGAGCCGGACGGAGTCGGCGCCCGGGAGCGCCACGACGCCGTCGGGTCCGAGCAGCTGGACGTGGGCGGTGGTGGCCCGCGTGCCCGGGACGAGCAGGCGGAGCGCGGCGGTGTCGGCGCCCCCGATGGTCGTGGAGGTCACCGAGACGCCCGTCGCCACCTGGCGCTCGGCCGGCGGCTGGCCCGCCACCACGTAGTCGACGCCCGCGGGCACCAGCCCGCGCAGCTGGCTGTCCTGCAGGTAGGCGGTGATCAGGCCGCCCGCGGCGGTGACGTGCGCGACGATCCGCGCCTGCTCGGCGGCTACGCCCTCGAGCAGCACCACGCGTTCGCTGGTCGGCGGTACGAGGTACTCCGGCGAGCCGGCCAGCTCGACCTTGCCCGACGGGCCCCAGAGGTCGACGTGCACGGTGGCGGCCGTCAGGCCGGGGTTCTGGAGCACCAGGCGGGCACTGGACCCGATGACCGTGCTGCCGCCGACCAGCCAGACGTCCGGGGAGGGCGCCTGGCAGGACGCCGACGCCGAGCCGCGCAGGTCCCCGGCGGGGGTCCGGACCCCGACGACCCCGCTCACCCACGCGGGCGTGTCCCCGACCGGGTCGGCCACGACCACGACGGGGCCCTGGACCTGGGTGACGGAGGCCGTCGCCGCGCCGCCCGCGGGCCGCAGGGTCTCGAGCGGGGCGCCGGTCCGGTCGAGGGGGGTCAGCGTGCCGCTGGCCGCCTCGTCGCCCGGGGCGCTCTCGTCGGCGGACGTCCCGCTGGTCGAACCCCCGGTGGCGGGGGCGCTGTCGGCTGTCGCTGTCAACGCGGTCAGGCCGCTGGTCGACTCGGCGGGCGCGGGGTCGAACTGCGGGTCGTAGGCGGCGTCGCCACCGGCCTCGGGCTCCGTGGCGAGGCGCAGCGGACCGGGACAGACGAGCTGGGTCACCGGGGCGGGGACGTCGACGACCGGTGCGGCGACGTCGACGGGGGCGCGCGCAGGCGCCAGCGTGCCCGCACCGACCACGGCTCCGGTCAGCAGCAGCACCGCCAGGCCGGTCAGCACCCGGCCGACCCGCGACCCGCGCGGCGCAGGCACGACATCGGACGAGGGGACCTCCGGCGCAGGGACCTCCGCCGCTGGCTCGTCGAGCGCGGGCTGGTCCAGCGCCGGCTCGTCCGGCGTGGGCTGGTCCAGCGCCGGCTCGTCCAGCGCCGGCTCGTCCAGCGCCGGCTCGTCCGGCGTGGGCTCCTCGGGCGTGTGCTCATGTGGCATGGACTCGTCCGGGGGGCCGATGGGCATCGGGTCGTCCGGTACCAGCTCGTCGGGGTCGGGAGGGATGGTCATCGGGCCGCTCCTCGACGACGTCGGACAGGGACGGCCAGCAGCAGCGCGGCGAGGAGGACGACGCCCTGCGCCACCAGGGCAGCGGTGCGCGCCGGCGCCTCGTGCCACACGCGGAGCCGCCCGGCCTCAGGCCCCAACTCGAACGACTGACGCCAGCTCGTGCCGACCGCGCGCAGCGGCCGGCCGTCGAGGGTGGCGTGCCACCCGGCGTCCGCCCGCTCGGCGAGCACCAGCACACGCTGCTCGGAGCCGGTCGGCACCCGGGTGTCGACGGTCCGCCCGGAAGCGGCGACCGGCCCCTGGAGCACGGCCGCGCCGAGGGAGTCCACGTCCATCAGCCGTGCCCAGGCGGTGGTGGAGCCCTCGGGGGCCGCCACCCGCCAGATGACGCCGGACGCCGTCTCGGTGACCCGTTCCAGACCCGCCGTCGAGTCCAGCCTGCCGACAAGGGTCACCCGGTCCGGGCCGTCGGCCGGGGGGACGACGACTGCGCCCACGCCCAGCTCGGCCAGGCCGGCGGCGACGTCGTCGGAGACCCCTGCGGCGAGTCGCCCGGCGGTGTCTGCCACCTCGACGTCGGCGGCATCGGCCCCGACAGGCCGGGGCTGGAGCACGGATCCACGCACCTTCTCGGCGTCGACCACGCGGGAGACGTCGACGAGCTGGACGCCGTCGCCGCGCAGCACACGCGCGTCGACCTGCTCGTCGGCAGCCGAGAGCTCGAGCACCCGGACGGCGTCGTCGGACACCTGGAGCTGACGGCCGATCGCCGGCACGACGGGCACGTCGGAGGTGGTGAGCGCCAGGTCCTTGGCGGTCGCGACGTGGGCCGCCCACTCCCCCACGACCAGACCCGGTCCGGCGACGGCGAGGACGGCGACCAGGGCGACAGTCACCTGGCGCCACCCGAAGCTGGCCCGGGCCATGGCCTCGCGCGCAGCGCCTGCGCCCACCAGGGCCGCCGTCACCAGACCCGCCAGGAGCAGGCTCACGCCCGGTCCGGGCCACCCGGTCACCAGCTGCGACCCGTCGGCGGAGAGCCCGACGTGAGCCCGGCCGGCGACGACAGCGGCCGCAAGGCCACAGGCGCCGACCAGCCAGCCGGCGCGCACCGCCCGGGCTGACCGCCCGGGTGCGGCGAGCGCGAGCAGGGCCACGAGGGCCACGGTCCCGGTGGCGACCACGGGGAGCAGGGTCGCGACAGGCTCCGGCAGCGACCACCAGGCGGGCGGGTCGACGGGCCAGCCGAGCAGCTGACGCCAGGTGGCGCTGGTCCCGCCGGAGAGCGGCAGGCCAGGGTCGGCCAGGAGGATGCGCCAGCCGCCACGCGCCCACGTCCGGAGCGCCTCGACGACGACAGGGGCCTGGACTGCCAGGGCCGGGGCGGCGACCCAGAGCAGGCGGCGACGACGACCCCGGGCCACGGCGGCGACAGCCAGCAGGGCGAGCAGCCCGAAGGGCAGGAGGACGGGAGCTCCCGCGGTCACGGCGGCGAAGGCGAGCCCGGCGCCGGCGGCAGCAGCCATCGACGGCTCGGCGGTGCCGGACCGTGGCCACACCTCCTTCGGAGCCATGACGCTGCGTCCGGCGCCGATACGTTCGGCCCCGACAAGACCCGACTCCACGACGTCCACCCGCGCGACGCCGACCGCACGCGCCACGCCGAGCACCACCCAGGGAAGGGCCACATGGGCGAGGACGGCTCCCAGCCGGGCCTGCCCGACGGACAGCAGCAGGGCGGGTGCGCCGGCCCACACCAACGACGCCCACGCGCGCAGCGCGACCGAGCGTGTCGCGGCACCGGCGGCGAACCACGCACCGAAGGCGGCCATCACGACCGACCCCAGGAGCACGAGGGCCGACGCGCCGCCGACGCTGCGCACCAGGGCTGTCAGGGGCAGGAGCGCGAGGAGCAACGGATCCGCGGGTGCGGAGGCGCCGAGGCCGGCGTCGACGTGGCCCGAGGCGATGGCGGACCAGAGCGCGCCCGTGCCGCCGTCGCCGAACGGCAGCGCACCCCCGGTCAGGCGCGCACCCCCCAGCACCCGGCTGACGAGCGGGCCGAGCGTGACACCCGTGACGGCGACCGCGGCAACCAGCACGGCCACGAGGGTGCCGCGACGACGCGAGCGCAGGGCGCGCAGCTCGGCGACCTCGAGCTCGCTCGGGGCCTGCCGGACGCGACGGCGCTCGGCCACGGCCAGGCGCCGGTCGCGTGCCTCGGCGGCGACGTCGCGCCAGGTCACCTGGAGCGGCCTGAGGGACCTCCGGCTCAGCCGGCGCGCGGTGCGGGCCCGTCGTCGGGCACGGGCGACGCGTCCGGGCCGCAGCAGGATGCGCCAGGGCGCCATCACCTCGGCGATCACCAGGTGCGGCTCCTTGGTCACGAGCCTGCCCAGGGCCCGGACGGCACCGCTCACGACGGCGAGGACAGCCACGACGGGCACGAGCACGGCGGGCACACCCACGATCTGGGAGTGCAGGAAGGCCTCCCGGCGGGCCTGCACCGACCGGCGCACGTCCCATCCCGGGCGGTTGACCACCGCACCGTCGATCGGCCTGGCCAGCGACGCCTGGGCATGGCGCACGACGGCACGCGGGACCACGACCACGCGATGCCCGGCCAGCCTGGCGCGCCGGGAGAGGTCCAGCCCGTCCCCGTAGGGCCCCAGTGCCGGATCGGTGCCGCCGAGGTCGTCCCAGACGTCGCGCCGCACGAGGGCGCCCGCAGTGCCGACGCCCAGCACGTCCTCGCGGCCGTCGTGCTGGCCCTGGTCGACCTCCGGCTCGTCGATCCCGGTCATCCTGCGCCCGAACCGTGAGGTGGCCACCCCGACCTCGAGCACCCGGACGGGGTCTGCCCACGAGTGCTGCTTGCACCCGGCCACGGCCACTGACGGCGCGACCTCGACGGCACGCAACAGCTCGGCGAGCGCCGTGGCCGCAGGAGCACTGTCGTCGTGCAGCAGCCAGAGCCACGAGGTCGAGGCGGTGCCGGCGCGGCCGGGGCCAGCGGGTATCGACCCGGTCGTGGAGGTGGGTTCTGAGGCGGCCAGTGCGGTGCGGACGGCGTGGCCGAGACTGCGGGCGCCGGGCGCCGCGAGGACGCGCACCCGGCCGGGCCTGCCGGCCCAGGTGGCGCGCGCGAGCAGCTCGACGTCGGGGTCGCTCTCGTCGCCCGCGTCGACGACGAGAACGAGGTCGGCCGGACGGGTCTGCTCAGCGAGTGCCGCGAGCGTTCGGGGGAGGTACTCGGTGAGTCCCTGGGAGACCACCACCGCGGTCACCGACGAGGCCGGCGAACCGAGAGGACGGGCGGCGGAGGTGGCTGATTCCCGTCGGACCTGGGTCATCGGGTTCCATCATGCGCCATGGCGGCGCAGTCAGACCACGCGCTTCTTGAGCTTGCGACGCTCGCGCTCGGACAGACCGCCCCAGATGCCGAAGCGCTCGTCGTTGGCCAGGGCGTACTCGAGGCACTCCCCGCGCACCTCGCAGCCGAGGCACACCTTCTTCGCCTCACGGGTGGAGCCGCCCTTCTCGGGGAAGAACGCCTCGGGGTCGGTCTGGGCGCACAGAGCGCGCTCCTGCCAGCTGAGGACGACGTCGTCGTCCGGAGTGCCGAACAAGGGCAGGACAGGCGCCAGCTCAGGTGCGCCGAGCACCTGATCGATCGGGAACGCTGCGTCGTCGCTGAGCAAGTTCCACATGTGAAGTGCCTCCGTGCCGCTTCCGGTACCCACCTGGTTGCCGCCTGCTTGTACCCGGTGGGGCGCACTACCACCGCCCGCTGACACGGACGAAGAGAAGTGCATTGGTGGAATTACACGCGTGTCATCCCGCAGAGTCAAGCGGAGATGTGTTAGGTCACCCGCTCGCGCTGCTGCACCGGGTGAAATGTGGACGGACCGGGCCCGCGGGAGCTCCCACGGCCGTCGGGAGTGCCCCGGACGGGCGCCGTCCTCCTACTCTTGCGGCGTGACCGCTGCCTCCTCGCCGCTCCCTCTGGCCACCGTCCTGCGCGACCTCACGGCCGATCCGGGCCGTCCGCGGCTGACCTGGTACGGACCGCAGGACGAGCGCATCGAGCTGTCCGGCCACGTGCTCGACAACTGGGTCACCAAGACGACCAACCTCCTGCTCGAGGAGTTCAGCGCCGGCCCGGGCACGCGCGTCCTGGTGGACCTGCCCGTCCACTGGCGCACCGTCGTCTGGGCCTTCGCTGTCTGGCGTGCGGGCTCGTCCGTCGTGCTCCCGGGCACGCTCGACGCGCAGGACTGCGACGTGGTGGTCACCGACCGGCCGGCCGCCTACGCCGGCACGGGCACCGAGGTGGTCGCCGTCGCGCTCGGCGCCCTGGCACGCCGGTTCGACGGGGACCTGCCGCCCGGCGCGATGGACGCGGCCGGGGCCGTGATGACCTACGGCGACGTGCTCACCTGGGTCCCCGAGGCGGACAACCGCCGCGCCGCTCTCGAGCTGGAGGGCCGTACGGTCGCGCACGACGAGCTGCTCGCCTGGGCGACGTCGACCACCGTGTCCGACGGCGCACGGGTGCTCGTGACGCCCGACGGCCCTGCCACGCTCCTGGGCACCGCCCTCGCGGTGTACGCGGCCCACGGCTCGGTGGTGCTGTGCGACCCGACCGTGGCCGAACGGCTCACCGCCGACCCGGACCGCCGGGCGCGCCTCGTGGCCACGGAGCGCATCGACGCCGGGTGAGCGATCCGCGGCTCAGGGCACGTCGGCCTGGACGATGGTGCCCTGGCCGCAGGCGGTGAGGATCCCGTCCGCCGCGGGGACGAACGCCGCCTGTCCGCGCGCGAGCACCAGCGAGGCGTCCCCCGCCGACTCGACGGTGACCTCGCCGTCGAGGCAGAGCAGGATCCGCGGGCCGCGTCCGGGGAGACGCTGCGGTCGCGCGTCGGCGACGGTGGTCACCGAGAGCTCGAAGTCGTCGACCGGGGCGTAGAAGACCCTGGCCGCTCCGTAGAAGACCTCTGGCGCGATGCGGATGGGCGGCGCGGCCACGTAGTCGACGTTGGCGAGCACCTCGGGGATGTCGACGTGCTTGGCGGTGAGCCCGGCCCGCAGCACGTTGTCCGAGCTCGCCATGATCTCGACGGCGACGCCGCTCAGGTAGGCATGGACGCCACCGGCGGGGATGAACATCGCAGCGCCCGGCTCGAGCGTGACCGGGTTGAGCAGCAGCGAGATCACCACCCCGGGGTCGCCCGGGTACTCCTCGGCCAGCTGGACCACCGTCCGGTCCGCACGGGGCGACGGTGAGCCGTCGGCGAGACGTGCCGCGCAGGCGGAGGCCACCGCGTCGATGTCGGCGGCCGTGGGGCGCTGCTCGGGGGCGAGCAGGCGCCTGAACGCCGTGCGGATGCCCTGGTAGGACGG
>DASXVR010000081.1:0-9467 GCA_036504175.1 Actinotalea sp.
GCTCTCCGCCCCGCACCCGATGGTCCCCGGCACCGAGGACACCGACTACTACCGGGGCGAGGTCAACGGCCCCGTGCCCGAGCAGGTCGACTGGGTCGCGCAGTGGCGCCCCGAGGACCCCTCGCTCGCGGCGCTCCGCCCGGCCGGACGCTCCGTCGCCACGGGTTCCGCGGCCGCACAGGACGAGGCGGCCCGATGAGCGCCGCCCTGACGGCCCTCGCCGCCGTCCCGACCTCGCTCGCCAGCACGGGTCACACCTCCACCGGCGAGCTCGTGCTGTTCTGGGTGCTCGGGCCGGTGATGGTCATCGCTGCGCTCGGCCTGCTCTTCGCCCGCAAGACGGTCCACGCCGCGATGAGCATCGTCGTCGTGATGATCGGCCTGGCCATCCTCTACGTGGCGCAGGACGCCCCGTTCCTCGGTGCGGTGCAGGTGATCGTCTACACCGGCGCGGTGATGATGCTCTTCCTGTTCGTCCTCATGCTCGTGGGTGTCGACTCGTCGGACTCGCTCGTGGAGACCATCGCCGGCCAGCGCTGGATCGGCGCCCTGCTCGGTCTCGGCCTGGCCGCCGTGCTGATCGGCGTCGTGGTCAAGGCGAGCGGGATCGCTCCCGTCGGCCTGGTCGCCGCGAACACCGACGGCAACCCGGTAGGCGTCGCGCGGATCATCTTCGGGGACTACGTCTTCGCTCTCGAGGCGGTCGGCACGCTCCTGGTGACGGCCGCCCTCGGCGCGCTGATCCTGACCCACCGCGAGCGGCTCACGCAGCTCGTCGGTCAGAAGGAGCGAGCGGACGCACGGGTGTCGCGCGGTGCGGTGCTCACGCCGCTGCCTGCGCCCGGCGTCTACGCGCGCAGCAACGCGATGGACGTCCCGTCGCTCGGCCCCGACGGTCGCCCGCTCGAGCACTCGGTGCCCCGCGTGCTGCGGATCCGTGGTCAGGAGCGGTCGGTCGCGGAGGTCCACCTGGCGACAGGCCCGCTCCCCGACGACGAGCACCTGCTGCTGCTCGAGGGAGTGGCCGGCCCCGCGACGGGCTCCACCCCGCCCGAGCGGGCCATCACCGGTGAGGAGCAGGTGCGATGAACCTGACCAACTACCTGGTCCTGTCCGCGATCCTCTTCTCGATCGGGGCGACGACGGTGCTGCTGCGCCGCAACGCGATCGTGGTGTTCCTCGGCGTGGAGCTCATGCTCAACGCCTCGAACCTGGCCTTCGTGACGTTCGCCCGCATCCACGGCAACCTCACCGGGCAGGTGGTCGCGTTCTTCGTCATGGTCGTGGCCGCGGCCGAGGTGGTCATCGGGCTGGCGATCATCGTCGCGATCTTCCGCACCCGCCGGTCGGCCTCGGTCGACGACGTCAACCTGTTGAAGAGCTGAGGGCGCGACGGTGATGACAGCTGTTCTTGCTTCCCTGCCCGGGGTGCCATCGGCCACCGAGGGTGTCGTGGCGACCGTCGAGGCCTCGGGGGCCGCGACGCTCGCCTGGCTCCTGGTCGCCCTGCCACTCCTCGGCGCCGCCGTGCTCATGCTCGTCGGCCGCCGCGGCGACCGCTGGGGCCACTGGGCCGGCGTCGCCGCCTCAGGCGCCGCCTTCGTCGTCGGCGCGATCATCGCCATCGCGACGCTCGGGCTGCCGGCCGACGAGCGCGTGCAGCACCTGCACCTGTTCAGCTGGATCCCGGCCGGTGCGTTCCACCTGGACGCCGGCCTGCGGGTCGACCCCCTCTCGCTGACCTTCGTGCTCCTGGTCACCTTCGTCGGCACGCTCATCCACGTGTACTCGGTCGCGTACATGGAGCACGACGCGGACCGGCGCCGGTTCTTCTCCTACCTCAACCTCTTCGTGGCGGCGATGCTGCTGCTGGTCCTGGCGGACAGCTACGTGCTGCTCTTCGTCGGGTGGGAGGGCGTGGGCCTGGCTTCGTACCTGCTCATCGGCTTCTGGAACCACAACCTGCCCTACGCGGTCGCCGCCAAGAAGGCCTTCATCGCCAACCGGGTCGGCGACGTCGGCATGCTCATCGCCGTCATGCTCATGTTCGCGAGCTTCGGGGCGACGGACTTCGCGACGGTGTTCGGCCGCGCGGACGGGGCCGGTGAGGGCCTGCTCACGGCCATCGGCCTCATGCTGCTGCTCGCTGCCTGCGGCAAGTCCGCGCAGTTCCCGCTGCAGTCGTGGCTCGGCGACGCCATGGCCGGTCCGACCCCGGTCTCCGCGCTCATCCACGCGGCGACCATGGTGACCGCAGGCGTCTACCTCGTGGTGCGCTCCGCGCCGGTCTACAACGGTGCCCCGAACGCCCTGCTGGTCGTCGCCGTCGTCGGCGCGATCACGCTGCTCTTCGGGGCGATCGTCGGCTGCGCCAAGGACGACATCAAGAAGACGCTGGCCGCCTCGACCATGTCGCAGATCGGCTACATGATGCTCGCCGCCGGCCTCGGGCCCATCGGCTACGCGTTCGCGATCTTCCACCTGGTCACGCACGGCTTCTTCAAGGCGGGCATGTTCCTCGGTGCCGGGTCGGTCATGCACGGCATGGACGACTCGGTCGACATGCGCCGCTTCGGCGGGCTGCGCCCCTACATGAAGATCACCTGGCTGACCTTCGCGGCCGGCTGGCTGGCGATCATCGGCTTCCCGGGCCTGTCCGGCTTCTGGAGCAAGGACAAGATCATCGAGGCCGCGTTCGCCACGCACGAGGGCCAGGGCTGGCAGCCGTGGGTCTTCGGCGGCGTCGCGCTGATCGGCGCGGGGATCACCGCCTTCTACATGTCGCGGCTGTTCTTCATGACCTTCCACGGCGAGCGTCGCTGGTCTGACGGGCACTCCACCCCGGTGGGCACCCCGACGCAGGACGTCGTGGTCCGCCACCCGCACGAGTCGCCGCGCCTGATGACGGTGCCGATGATCGTGCTGGCCGTCGGCTCCGCCCTGCTCGGCGGCGCCCTGCTCATCGGCGGTGCGTTCCTGACCTGGCTCGAGCCGGTGACCGGGCGGACCGCTGAGCACGAGCCGGTGATCCCGCTGGCGATCCTCATGACGCTCACCGTCCTGCTCGTGGCCGTCGGGGTGGTCCTGGCCTGGCGTCAGTACCTGGCTGCCCCGGTGGCCGTCGTGGCACCGCGCGGCTCGGCGCTCACCCGCGCCGCCCGCAAGGACCTGTACCAGGACGACGTCAACGAGGCGCTGCTCATGCGCCCCGGCCAGTACCTGACCCGGTCGCTGGTCTACGGCGACCGCCAGCTCGTGGACGGCGCGACCACCGGGCTCGCCCGGCTCGTGGCCGGCTCGGGACAGGTCGTCCGCCGCGTCCAGAACGGGTACGTGCGTTCCTACGCGTCCTCGATGGTCGCGGGCGTGGTCGTGCTGGCCGCGGTCGTCCTGGCGTTCCGGATCTGAGGGGAAGAGACCAACACATGCAGGATCCGACCTTCCCCTGGCTGACCACGCTCATCGTGGTGCCCCTCATCGGGGCGCTCGTGGTGTGGGCGCTGCCCTCCTCGCTGCACCGTCACGCACGCGTCGTGGCGCTGGCGACCTCGCTCGTCGTGCTGGCGCTCGCCGTGCCCGCCACGCTCGCCTTCGACCTCGGCCGTGCAGGTCAGCAGCAGCTGACCGAGCGCGTCTCGTGGATCCCGTCCTTCGGCGTGAGCTACGCCGTGGGGGTCAACGGCGTCGGCCTGTCGCTCGTCCTGCTCTCGGTGCTCCTCGTGCCGCTGGTGCTGCTGGCCGCCTGGCGCGAGCACCCGGACGCGGCCGCCGTGGTGGCGAAGAACCGTGGCGGCTCGCGCATCCGGCACTACGTCGCGCTGATCCTCGTGCTCGAGTCGTTCATGGTCGCCGTGTTCGCCGCGCGGGACGTGTTCCTGTTCTACGTGCTGTTCGAGGCGATGCTCATCCCGGTCTACTTCATGATCGGGGCCTTCGGCGGGCTCCAGCGGCGCTACGCGGCCGTCAAGTTCCTGCTGTTCTCCCTCGCCGGCGGTCTGGTGATGCTCGCGGGCGTCATCGCGCTCTACCTCAACGGCCCGGGCGGCCCTGAGGGCTTCATGATCGACAAGCTGGTCGGCGCGCCGCTGCCCGTCGCCACCGAGCGCCTGCTCTTCCTCGCGTTCTTCTTCGCCTTCGCGATCAAGGCGCCGATGTGGCCGGTGCACACCTGGCTCCCGGACGCGGCCGAGCAGGCTCCCGCCGGGACGTCCGTGCTGCTGGTCGGCGTGCTGGACAAGGTCGGCACGTTCGGCATGCTCACGCTCTGCCTGCCGCTCTTCCCGAACGCCTCGCGCTGGGCCGCGCCGGTGATCATCGTGCTCGCGGTGATCTCGATCCTGTACGGCGCGCTGCTGGCCATCGGCCAGGCGGACCTCATGCGGCTGATCGCGTACACCTCGGTGAGCCACTTCGGCTTCATCGTGCTCGGGATCTTCGCGTTCACCTCGGTGAGCGTGCAGGGCGCCTCGCTCTACATGGTCAACCACGGCCTCTCGACGGGGGCGCTGTTCCTGCTGGCCGGATTCCTCGTGGCCCGCCGCGGCACCGCCCGCATCGCCGACTACGGCGGCCTGCAGAAGGTCACGCCGGTCCTGGCCGGGACCTTCCTGGTCGCCGGCCTGTCGGCGCTCTCGCTGCCCGGCCTGTCGACCTTCGTCAGCGAGTTCCTCGTCCTGGTGGGGACGTTCGCGTCGAACCGGGCCGCTGCGATCGTCGCGACCGCCGGTGTGGTGCTCGCCGCGCTGTACATCCTGCTGACCTACCAGCGGATCTTCACCGGTCCGGTGCGCGCGGTGGCGGCAGCCGTCACCGGCACCACGACCGACGTGGTGGCCGACGGCGGCTCCGTCGCGGCTCCCGTCACGGCCGACCTGTCCACCCGGGAGAAGTGGGTCGTCGGCCCGCTGCTCGCGGCCATGCTCGTGCTGGGCTTCTACCCCGCGCCGGCCCTGGACCTCCTCCGCGAGCCGGCCACCAAGACGCTCGAGCAGGTGGGCGTCAAGGACGTCGCCGCCGAGCCCCAGGCGGTCGGCGTCGCCCCCGCAGCGGACCCGCAGGCCGACGCCAGTACCAGCACCTCGACCGACGGGAGCGACCAGTGACACCGGCCTTCGTGGCCCCGCACGTGATGTGGGGTCAGCTCGCACCGGTCCTGGTGGTGCTCGTCGCCGGGATCGTCGGCGTCCTGGTCGAGGCCTTCGCGCCCCGCCGGCTCCGTCGCCCCATCCAGCTGTCCCTGGCGCTGCTCGCCACCGCCGGGGCGGTCGTGGCCGCGGCAGCCCTGTGGGCAGGCGTGCGCCGCACCGGCGGCACCGTGGTGCTCGGCGGGTCGATGATCATCGACGGCCCGGCGCTGGTGCTCCAGGGAGTGCTCGCCCTGCTCGGCCTCGTGTCGATCCTGGTGATCGCCGACCGCACCGAGTCCGGGGAGGACGCCTTCGCGCCGTCGGCCGCCGCGGTGCCGGGGTCGGACTACGAGAACCTGGCCCGGACCCGCGGCCTGGCGCAGACCGAGGTCTTCCCGCTCGTGCTCTTCGCCCTCGGCGGCATGATGATCTTCCCGGCCGCCGGTGACCTGCTCACGCTCTTCGTCGCGCTCGAGGTGCTCTCGCTGCCGCTGTACCTGCTCTCCGGGCTGGCTCGTCGCCGTCGCCTGCTGAGCCAGGAGGCGTCGATGAAGTACTTCCTGCTCGGGGCCTTCGCCTCGGCGTTCCTGCTCTTCGGCATCGCGCTCATCTACGGCTTCGCCGGCTCGGTGCGGCTCTCGGAGATCTCCGCCGCCGTCGGCACCGTGATCGGGCTCGACCCGCTGCTCCTCGGCGGCCTCGTCCTCGTGCTCATCGGCCTGCTCTTCAAGGTCGGCGCCGTGCCGTTCCACTCCTGGACGCCCGACGTGTACCAGGGCGCACCGACACCGATCACCGGCTTCATGGGTGCCTGCACCAAGATCGCCGCGTTCGGCGCCCTGCTGCGCATCACCTACGTCGTCATCCCGCCGCTGCGGTGGGACATCATGCCGCTGCTGTGGGGCGTGGCGGTGATCACGATGGTCGTCGGCACCGTCGTCGCGATCGTCCAGACGGACGTCAAGCGCATGCTCGCGTACTCGTCGATCGCCCACGCCGGCTTCATCCTGGTCGGTGTCGTCGCGCTCACGCAGACGGGCGTCTCCGGCGTCATCTTCTACCTGCTCGCGTACGGCCTGGCCACGATCGGCGCCTTCGCCGTCGTCTCGCAGGTGCGCGAGGTGACCGCGGGTCCTGACCCGGTCGTCGTCGGCGAGGCGACGCACCTGTCGCAGTGGGCCGGGCTCGGCCAGCGCCACCCGCTGCTGGCCGGCGCGTTCGCCCTGTTCCTGCTCTCCTTCGCGGGCATCCCGCTCACGGCAGGGTTCATGGGGAAGTTCGCCGTCTTCTCGGCGGCCGTCCAGGGCGGGTTCACCTGGCTCGCCGTGGTCGGTGTGATCGTCTCCGCCGTCGCGGTGTTCTTCTACGTCCGCGTGATCGTGCTCATGTTCTTCACCGAGCCCTCGGGCGCGGCGGGCGAGCTCACGACGGTCGTGCGGTCCGAGGGCTTCACCACCGTGGCCATCGTGCTCGGCGTGGTGGGCACCATCGCGCTCGGCGTGCTGCCCTCGCCCGTGCTCGGGTTCCTCGCGGACGCTGCGAAGTTCGTCCCGTGAGCTCTGCCGCCCTGCCGGCAACCGACCCGGCACTCACCGACGAGCTCACCAGCCGCCTCACACTCGTCGAGGAGCGGCTGCGCGACGCGGTCGCCCACGCCGACGTGCTGGCCGACGCCACCTCGCGGCACCTGGTCAACGCGGGAGGCAAGCGCCTGCGTCCCATGCTCACCCTGCTCGCCGCCCAGCTCGGCCAGGGGCAGCGGCCTGAGGTCATCGACGCGGCAGTGGTGGTCGAGCTCACCCACCTGGCCACGCTCTACCACGACGACGTCATGGACTCCGCGCCGGTGCGGCGGGGGGCGCCCTCGGCCCACGAGGTGTGGGGCAACCACGTGGCGATCCTCACCGGGGACCTGCTGTTCGCCCGCGCGTCGGCCATCGTGGCAGGTCTGGGACCCGAGGCGGTCCGCATCCAGGCGGCCACGTTCGAGCGCCTCTGCCTGGGCCAGCTCCACGAGACGGTGGGGCCCGGCCCCGACACCGACCCCGTCGAGCACTACCTGCAGGTTCTCTCGGACAAGACCGGCTCGCTCATCGCGACCTCGGCGCGGTTCGGGGCGATGTTCGCCGGCTGCCGGCCGGACATCGTGGCGACCCTCGTCGAGTACGGGGAGAAGGTCGGCGTCGCCTTCCAGCTCGCCGACGACGTGATCGACCTGACGTCCGAGGGTGCGCAGACCGGGAAGACCCCCGGCACCGACCTGCGCGAGAAGGTGCCGACCATGCCGGCCCTCCTGCTGCGGCGACGTGCGGCGAGCCCGGAGGGCACCGAGACCGACCGTGCGCTGGTGGCTCTGCTCGACTCGGACCTGAGCAGCGACGAGGCGCTGGCCGCCGCCGTCACCGGGCTGCGCGGCCACCCCGTCGTCCGCGAGACGCACGACCTGGCCGTCGGCTGGGCGCGGGAGGCCGTCGCCGCACTCGGTACCCTTCCCGAGGGCGCGGTCAAGGATGCTCTGGTGTCCTTCGCCGACGCGCTGGTGGATCGCGCGACCTGATCGGGGAGCGGGGACGCTCATGTCCCTCTCGCATCGCGCCGATGGTGACTCAGGGGACCGGCCGCACCCGGGCGGCTTGGAGTCGGGACGGGGGTGAGCTGTGCGCACGTCGTGGGGCTCCGCCACCGACCGTGGACGCGTCCGGCTCGTCAACGAGGACTCCCTGCTCGCCTACCCGCCGGTGTTCCTCGTCGCCGACGGCATGGGCGGTCACGCCGCGGGGGACGTCGCGAGCCGCCTCGCCGTCGAGGAGTTCTCGCACCTGGCGGGGCTGAGCACGGCGTCGGCGGACGAGATCCACGACTGCATCCACCGCACCGCGGTGCGGCTGCGCGAGTCGGTCCCCGACGACCGCCTCGCCGGGACCACCATCGCCGGGGTCGCCATCGCCGCCCACGAGGGCGCGTCCTACTGGCTCGTGTTCAACATCGGCGACTCGCGCGTGTACCGCCTCGCAGGCGGCGTCCTGGAGCAGATCAGCGTGGACCACTCGGTGGTCCAGGAGCTGCTCGACCTCGGCGCCATCGACGTGGACGAGGCGCGGGACCACCCCGAGCGGCACGTCATCACCCGCGCCGTGGGGACCGGCCTGGAGCCCGAGCCGGACTACTGGCTCATCCCCGCCGGGACGTCCGACCGCCTGCTGATCTGCTCCGACGGCCTCACCTCGGAGCTCGACGACGACGCCCTGCTCACCGTCCTGACGTCGGCGCAGGACCCGCAGGACGCGGCCCAGCAGCTCGTGGCCGCTGCGCTCGACGCCGGAGGACGCGACAACATCACGGCCGTCGTGGTCGATGTCGCGGCGGCGCCCCACGGTCCGGACACGGAGTCGACCCTCCAGTCCGCGGACCGGTCAGACCCGAGCCCGCAGGGTGCGGGGTCCTGGGACGACGACGTCGACGGCGCCACCGTCCCGCAGCCCACCCGAGCACGAGTTCCCGAGGTGACGCCATGATCGTTCCGCTCTATGCGCCGGGCGAGTGGTTCGCCGTCGTGACCGACGGCAGCATCGCGCTGCTCCCGGGAGACACGGACCCTGGGCTCGTGCAGGAGATCTGGGTGTCCCTGCGGGAAGGTGGTGCGCTCACCGAGCAGGTGCACCTGCTCCTGCGGACGGGCATCGCGCACCTGCCTCCGTTCGCGCTGCTGTCGGTCCAGGGCGGCAACGTCCAGGCGATCGTGCGCGGTGGCGTCGAGGTGGACGTCCGGACGGCCGCAGGCCTGCGTGTGCTGAGCGCCGCCCGGGTCTCCACCTGGACCGAGGACATCGTCGGCGGTGCCGAGACCGTCGCGGTGCGCGCACCGGGCTGGGACGGGAGCTCGGCGGCGCAGGCGCTGCCCGTGCTCTCCGGCGTGGTGCGGGCTGCCGGGGTGCGGGTCGAGCTGCGCTCCGCCGACGTGCACGACGACGGCTCCGACGACGACGAGAGCGCCCCGGTGTGGGACGCCCTCGGCGACGACGACGGAGCCGACGACATCGCCCGGGTCGACACCGCCCGGCTGGACCCCGCCCGGGTCCGTGAGCTCGCCGGCGTGGCCGACGAGGTCGCGCCCGTCGTACCGGTCGCACCGGCACCGGTACCCGGCGTGGCGGCACCCGCACCCGCCGTGGCCGAGCCCGTCACGCCCGCCCCCGCGGACGTGCCCGCGGACGTGCCCGGCGGCGAGGACCACGACGGCATGACCGTCCTCAGCTCGGACGTCGTCGCCCTGCGCCGCCAGCTGCCCGACTGGGCCGGCGACGCCGTGCCCGGTCCGCTCGCCGTCCCCGCGCCGCAGAC
>DASXVR010000082.1:0-3558 GCA_036504175.1 Actinotalea sp.
GTCGATGAGCGAGTCCGGCATCCGCTCGAGCCCCGCGTAGATCGGCAGCACCATGTACGGCAGCCACAGGTAGGACAGGGTCAGCACCGTCGCCCCGATGCCGTAGCCCGGGCCGGACAGCCCGAACGGCTTGAGCATCCACGCGAGAACGCCCGTGTCCGGCTGGACCATCGCCTGCCACGCGTAGACCTTGACCAGGTACGACGCCCACAGCGGCGTCACGACGAGCGCGACGAGGACGTGCCGCCACCTCGACGGGGCCACCTTGGCCATGAAGAAGCCCATCGGCACGCCGAGCGCCGCGCAGACGGCGGTGACCGCCGCCGCGATCCCGATGGTGCGCAGCGTGGCCCACAGGTAGGCCGGGTCGGCCAGGACGTCGCGCACGTTCTGCGTGGTGAACGTGCGCACCACGGCGTTGGTGAACTCGTCGACCGAGAGGAAGGCCGTGGCGAGGAGTGCCGCGAGCGCCGCCAGGTAGACCAGGGTCAGCCACACCGTCGGGAGCGTGAGCAGCCCTGCCAGGCGCAGCCGCGGCCTGCGGAAGAGCGCCGCCGAGAGCCGGCGCGCGCCACCTGCGGGCGCCGGGTCTCCTGCGGCGGCGAGCCGGTCCTGGACCAGGACGGGGCTCAGCCGTTCTTGACGCTGCTCCACGCCTTGCCCCACTCGGCGTACGGGACGCAGGCGACGTCGGTGCGACCGTCGAGGCAGTCGGTCTGCGGCGTCGACCAGAACCAGATCTTCCCGAAGTAGTCGGCATCCTGCGCGTGATAGGTGTCGCAGTGGGTGGTGTCGGTGGTCAGCGCGCAGGCCTTGACGTTGGCCGGGGCCTCACCGAACCACTCGGCGATCTGGGCCTGGACGTCGGCGTTGGTGACCCAGTTCATCCACTCGTACGCGCAGTTCGGGTGCGGGGACTTCGCGTCGACCATCCAGGTGTCGGCCCAGCCGGTGGCACCTTCCTTGGGGAGGACGGACTCGACCGGCGAACCGTCCGCCTTGGCGAGGTTCACGATGATCTGCCACGTCGAGCCGATGACGGTGCTGCCGTTCTCGAGCGCCTTCTGCGCGTCCGCGTAGCCCGCCCAGTAGCTCGCCACCTGCGGCTTCTGCGCCTTGAGCAGCGCCACCGCGGCGTCGAACTGCTTCTGGTCCAGCGCGTACGGGTTGGTGATCCCGAGGTCGGACTTGGTGGCCATGAGGTAGACGGCTGCGGCGGCGATGCCGTCCGTGGGCGAGTCGTAGTCGGTGATCTTGCCCGCGTACGGCGAGTCGGCCGCGAAGACCGCGCTCCATGAGTCCGGCGCGGGAGTGACCAGGTCGGTGCGGTAGGCCATCAGCTGCGCGCCCCAGCCGTGCGGCATGCCGTAGGCGACGCCGCCGACCGAGTTCCAGGCCTGCATCTTCTGGAAGTCCGGGACGTCGGGGTAGTTGGTGAGCAGGTCGGTGTTCACCGGGGCGACCTTGCCGGCGTAGATCATCCGCAGCGACGAGTCACCGGACGCCGACACGACGTCGAAGTCACCGGTGCCCATCTTCTCGAACATGCTGTCCGAGGTGTCCGCGACCTGCACGTTCGCCGTGCAGCCGGTCTGCTTCTCGAACGGCGTCACCCAGTCGACGGCGGGGTCTGTGCTGCCGTTCTCGGCGTAGCCCGCCCAGGCCAGGATGTTGACCGCACCCTCGCCCTTCCCGACGGCGGTCAGCGCCTCCATGGGTGGCGGTGTCGCGCGCCCGGGCGAGGCGGCGCCGCTCGACCCCCCACCGCTCGTCGTGCCGCAGCCGGCCAGGACCGAGGCCCCCACCGCCGCGATCGTGACGTACCTGAAGAGCCGGGTCTGGGTCATCGGGGGGTCCTTTCCTCGAGCGGGGTGACCGGACTGTCCACGTCCTCGGGCGCGTCGCCCTCACGGGCCACGGCGAACTCGTGCTGCCTGCTCCAGGTGAGCAGCACCCGGGAGCCGCGCATGCCCTGGACGTCCATCGAGGACGTCTGGACGTTCTGCTGCAGGGCCACGAGGGTCGCGCCGGCGTCGAGGTCGATGAGGAACCGCGTGACCGAGCCGACGTAGACGACCTCCCGCACGGTGCCCAGACCGCCGCCCTCGCCGGGCCCGGGCACCGCGTCGGGAGCCTCGAGGCGGATCTTCTCCGGACGCACCGACCAGGTGCCCGGCCGTCCGACGAGCTGCTCGGCGGCCCGACCCGCCAGCAGGTTCGAGGTCCCGACGAAGCCCGCGACGAAGGGGGTGGCGGGACGTTCGTAGACCTCGGCCGCCGACCCGACCTGCTCGATGCGCCCGCGGGCGAAGACGGCGATCCGGTCGGACATGGTCAGCGCCTCCTCCTGGTCGTGGGTGACGAAGAGGAAGGTGATGCCGACCTGTCGCTGGATCGCCTTGAGCTCGACCTGCATCTGCTCGCGCAGCTTGAGGTCGAGCGCCCCGAGCGGCTCGTCGAGCAGCAGCACCTTGGGCCGGTTGACCAGCGCGCGCGCGAGCGCCACCCGCTGCCGCTGACCGCCGGAGAGCTGCGACGGCCGGCGGGAGCCGTACTCGCCCAGCTGCACGCTCGCGAGCGCCTCGGTGGCGCGGCGCAGGCGCTCGGCTCGGGGGACCTTCTTGACCCGGAGCCCGTAGGCGACGTTGTCGAGCACCGTCATGTGCGGGAAGAGCGCGTAGTCCTGGAACACGGTGTTGACGTCGCGCTCGAACGGAGCCTTGCGCGTGACGTCCAAGCCGGCCAGCTCGACGGTGCCCGACGTGGGCGCCTCGAAGCCGGCGATCATCCGCAGGACCGTGGTCTTGCCGGAGCCCGACGGGCCGAGCAGCGTGATGAACTCCCCGTCGTAGACGTCGAGGTCCACGCCGTCCACAGCGACGACGTCGCCGAACTGCTTGCGGACGCCTCGCAGCCGCACGGCGACGCCATCCGTCGACGCAGAGGTCACCATTCGATGCAGCCCCTTCGTGGCCGCACCCGGGTGGGGGTTCCCGGATTCACGGACCGTTGATCAAACGTAGCCGGAATCCGTGCCGAAATACAGACATAGGCCACGAATCCGTCGCAAACGGGCGGCTTGCCGGACGATCACGCCCGTCAGCGGTACTCCGGGTTCTCGAAGTCGAACCGCGCCCCGGCGTCCCAGGCGGCCCGCTGGTTGCCGTAGGCGGGGAAGCCGCCGGCGTCCTCGAGCAGGCGAGCGAGGTGCATCAGGTTCCACGTCATGAAGGTGGTGTTGCGGTTGGTGAAGTCGTTCTGCGGACCGCCGCTGCCCGGGTCGAGGTAGGACGGACCTGGCCCGGCCTCACCGATCCAGCCTGCGTCGGCAGCGGGCGGGATGGCGTACCCGATGTGCTGGAGCGAGTAGAGGATGTTCTGCGCGCAGTGCTTCACGCCGTCCTCGTTGCCCGTGACGATCGCGCCGCCGACGCGTCCGTAGTACGCGTACTGGCCTGCGGCGTTGAGCTCGCTCGACCCGGCGTAGAGCCGCTCGATCACGCGCTTGGTGACCGACGAGTTGTCCCCCAGCCAGATCGGCCCGGCCACCACGAGGAT
>DASXVR010000083.1:0-1855 GCA_036504175.1 Actinotalea sp.
GTCGGCGCCCGCAGGTACGCTTTCCCCGGTCGCGCACACCGCCGTGCACTGCCGCGCAGCAGCCGCCCAGCAGTCACCGCCAACCAGACCCTGGAGCCTCATCGTGGGACGTGTCGTCGTCGATGTGATGCCGAAGCCCGAGATCCTCGACCCCCAGGGCAAGGCGGTCGCCAACGCCCTGCCGCGGCTCGGCTTCGACGGGTTCACGAGCGTCCGTCAGGGCAAGCGCTTCGAGCTCGAGGTCGACGGCGACGTGACCGACGAGGTGCTCGACGCAGTCAGGCGCGCCGCGGAGACTCTCCTCTCCAACCCCGTGATCGAGGACGTCGTGCGGGTGGCCGCCGTCGCGGAGGACGAGGCGGCGCAGGCGTGACGGCCCCCACGATCGACCGTCCGGCACCGTCCGAGGTCACTGGTGCGCGCATCGGGGTCGTGACGTTCCCGGGGACGCTCGACGATCGTGACGCCGCCCGCGCGGTGCGGCTCGCCGGCGGAACGGCTGTCCCGCTGTGGCACGGGGACGCGGACCTGCACGGCGTCGACGCCGTGGTCCTTCCCGGCGGCTTCTCGTACGGCGACTACCTGCGCGCGGGTGCGATCTCCCGCTTCGCACCCGTGATGGGCAAGCTCGTGGACGCCGCGCGAGGGGGTTTGCCCGTCCTCGGCATCTGCAACGGCTTCCAGATCCTCTGCGAGGCACATCTGCTGCCCGGCTCGATGATCAAGAACGAGCACCGGACGTTCCTGTGCCGCGAGCAGGTGCTCGTGGTCGAGAACACCGACACGCCTTGGACGCGCCAGTACTCGCGGGGCGAGCGCATCACGATCCCGCTGAAGAACCAGGACGGGCAGTACGTCGCGGACGAGCACACCCTCGACGAGCTCGAGGCCGAGGGCCGTGTCGTCTTCCGCTACCTCGACAACCCGAACGGCTCACGACGCGACATCGCGGGGATCACCAACGCGGCAGGGAACGTCGTCGGTCTCATGCCGCACCCTGAGCACGCCGTCGAGCCCGGCTTCGGCCCTGACGGTCCCCGCGGACCCCGCACCGGCACGGACGGACTGCGCTTCTTCACGTCGCTGATCAGCTCCCTCATCCGGTGACCGAAGGGGACGCCCCCACGCCGACTGACCGGGGTGGGGCAGCCCACCAGGCACGGCTGGTCGTCGTGCCCTGGGACGACCCGCACGCCACGCTGCTCCGCACCGAGCAGCAGGACGAGCTCACTGCCCTGTACGACGGCGAGGGCGACATCGAGGCTGACCTGCCGCCCGAGCAGATGCTGGCCACCGTGCTGGTGACTGTCGACGACGAGGTCGCCGGCTGCGGAGCGCTGCGCGAGGCGGGGCGCTACGGCATGGGTTACGGCGAGCTCAAGCGGATGTACGTCCGGCCCCCCTTCCGTGGACGGGGGATGTCCCGGCTGGTGGTGCGCGAGCTGGAGCGGATCGCGGCCGAGGCAGGGTTCCGCCGACTGATCCTCGAGACGGGCGTGCTGCAGGTCGAGGCCATCGGCCTGTACCGGTCCTCGGGCTATCGCCGCATCCCCAACTACGGCCCCTACGTCGACGAGACGAGATCGGTCTGCTACGCCCGATGGCTCGTCGACGCCGGCACCAAGGTCGTGGTTGTCAACGGGACGATGGGCGCGGGCAAGACCACTGTCAGCTCGGCGATCTCCGACCTGCTGCGCGAGGGCCACGAACCGCACGGCTGGATCGACGCCGACGTCCTCTGCCAGGTCTGGCCCACCGACGCCGGCGACCCGTACGCCCAGGACCTCATGTTCGAGAGCCTGACGGCCCTGGCGCCGAACCTCGCGCGCCGAGGTCTGCGGCGGGTGGTGCTGCC
>DASXVR010000084.1:0-9561 GCA_036504175.1 Actinotalea sp.
TCCGCCGCGCCGGCACCTCGGTCGCGGGCAGCAACAGCACGCTCGGCCGCACGGTCGTGATCGTTCTCCTGGGACTTCTGGCGGCTCTTCTCGGCGCCATCTTCGCCAGTAGACTCTGGGGGCCGTCCCAGGCCGCCTCGAACCTGCACATCATGGACACACAGATCGTGATGAGTGCCTCCCTCGACGGGCAGCCGCAGGATGGGATGATCGGGCGACGCCCAGCCGGGCACGACGGCCCGCGAACGGCACCCCAGACGACGACAGCGAGGAACCAGTAGTGGTGGACGACGCACCTCGTATCCTCGGCGGCCGCTACGAGGTCGGCGAGATCATCGGGCGTGGGGGCATGGCCGAGGTCCACATCGGCCAGGACACCCGCCTCGGTCGCACGGTGGCGATCAAGATCCTGCGTTCCGACCTCGCCCGGGACCCGTCGTTCCAGGCCCGCTTCCGCCGCGAGGCCCAGGCCGCCGCGTCGCTGAACCACCCGTCGATCGTCGCCGTCTACGACACCGGCGAGGACATCTTCACCGAGCCCAACGGCTCCGTCGCGCACGTGCCGTTCATCGTCATGGAGTACGTCGAGGGCCACACGGTCCGCGACATCCTGCGCGACGGCGCCGCCGTGCCGATCGAGGAGGCCGTGGAGATCACCGCGGGCGTCCTCTCGGCGCTCGAGTACTCCCACCACGCGGGCATCGTGCACCGCGACATCAAGCCCGCCAACGTCATGCTCACGCCCACCGGCGCGGTCAAGGTCATGGACTTCGGCATCGCCCGTGCCATGGCGGACGCCGCCGGCACGATGACCCAGACCCAGGCAGTCATCGGGACGGCCCAGTACCTCTCGCCGGAGCAGGCCCGCGGCGAGCAGGTCGACGCCCGCAGCGACCTGTACTCGACCGGCTGCCTCCTCTTCGAGCTGCTCACCGGCCGGCCGCCGTTCATCGGCGACTCCCCGGTCGCCGTGGCCTACCAGCACGCCCGCGAGGAGGCACAGGCGCCGAGCACCTTCGCCTCGGACGTCCCCGACTCCCTCGACCGCATCACGATGAAGGCCCTGGCCAAGGACCGCGAGGACAGGTACAGCACCGCCGCCGAGTTCCGGTCCGACCTCGAGTCCGCCGTCCGGGGTGGGCACATCACCGCGCCCGCCGTGGGCGCCCTCGCCGCCGGCGCTGCGACCACCGCCCTGCTGGACGGCCCGCCCACCGCGTCCACGCAGGTCATCGGCGCAGCCGGTCCGGCCACCCAGGTGGTGCCGGCCGCCGCGCCCTGGTCCCAGGTGGGCCTCGAGTCCCGCGCGCCCGCCCGCCCGGCGCTGCCCGAGACCATCGACGACGAGCGCGGCCGCCCGTGGCTGATGTGGGTCTTCCTCGCGATCGCCGTCGCTGCGCTGGTCGGCATCTTCCTGCTGCTCACGCGAGGGGACGGGACGCCCGAGACGACCATGGTCAGCCTGGTCAAGCTCGACGGCATGACCGAGCAGGCAGCGCAGGAGGCGGTGACCGGCGCGAATCTGAAGTACACCCCGCTGACGGAGCCGAGCAGCACCGTGGAGAAGGGGACCGTCATCCGGAGCGATCCGGAGGGTCCGAAGCAGCTCGCCAAGGACACCGAGGTCAAGGTCTACGTGTCGAGCGGCGCCGACTCCGCGGCGATCCCCGACATGACGAACTGGACGCAGGACCAGGCGAAGAAGGAGCTGGCGCGCCTCGGCTTCGCTGATCCGGACGTCACGACCGAGAACAGCACGAACGTCGAGAAGGACAAGGTCACCAAGACGGACCCTGCCGCCGGCCAGACCGTGCCGCTGAACCAGACCATCACGATCTACCTCTCGACCGGTCAGGTCGAGCTGCCGAACCTCGTGGGCCAGCTCGAGGCGGACGCGCAGGCCAAGCTCGTCGAGCTGGGTCTCGTGCCCACGATCACGCACGAGGTCAACGCCGACGCCCCGCCCGGCACGGTCTTCAAGCAGAGCCGCACCGAGGGCCTGGTCCCGCAGCGCTCCGCGATCGAGCTCACCATCGCCGACGCACCGGCCGCCCCGGCGAACGTAGCCGTGCCCGACGTGAGTGGCCTGTCCTACAGCGAGGCTGCGAAGAAGCTCGGTGAGGCCGGTCTGAACGCAACAGCCGGTGACGACGTGTTCGACCCCAAGGTCAAGGAGGGCAAGGTCGTCAAGACCGACCCGGCCGCGACCACCGAGGTCCCCGAGGGCTCGACGATCACCGTCTTCGTGTCGAAGGGGCCGGACCCGGCAGCGCCGCCGCCCCCGGCCCCGTAGTCAGCCTGCACGCACGGCTGGCTGCGGCGCCTGCCTGGTCGCAACGCCGCCAGCCGTGCGACGGCGCTCCGACGTCAGCCGTGCGGGAGGCGGCGGCCCTGAGTCAGCCGTGCGTGGACTCGCGGACGAGCGGCGCCATCCCGGCCGACCGTTCGACGGCGCCCTCGAGCCCGCACAGCTCGAGCCAGTTCGCCAGCAGCCGGTGCCCGCCCTCGGTGAGCACCGACTCCGGGTGGAACTGGACGCCGTGCAGCGGCAGCGTGCGGTGCTGCAGACCCATGATGACGCCGACGCCGTGGTCCACGTGGGCGCGGGCGGTGACCTCGAGCTCGTCTGGCACCGTGCCGTCGACGACGGCGAGCGAGTGGTAGCGCGTCGCCGTGAACGGTGAAGCCAGCCCCGCAAGCACGCCTGCGCCCTCGTGCTCGACCAGGCTCGTCTTGCCGTGCATGAGCTCGGCGGCGTGCGTCACCGTCGCGCCGAACGCCTCGGCGAGCGCCTGGTGCCCGAGACACACGCCGAGCATCGGCAGGCCGGCCTCTCCGCAGTCGCGGATGACCTCGATGGTCTGGCCGGCCGAGGCGGGGGTGCCTGGCCCCGGGGACACGAGGACCCCGTCGTACCCGGCCCGCTCGGCGACCGGTGGCACGGCGTCGTTGCGCACCACGACCGTCTCGGCACCCAGCTGGTTCAGGTAGCCGACGATCGTGTAGACGAAGGAGTCGTAGTTGTCCACGACGAGGATCCGGGTCATGTCAGTCATCCACCGTGATGTCGTTGAAGGGCATGTGCGGGGCGATGGCCGGGAACAGCCACTCGAAGCAGACGGCCACGACGACCACCGCGAGGACCAGGAGCATCAGCACCCGGACCCATGCGGCTCCCGGCAGCGAGCGCCACAGCCATCCGTACATCATGCGCTCCCGGTGATCTCGGCAGGCGGGCCGTCCGCGACGGGCAGCCAGTGGTCCAGCAGTGCGTGGACGACGTACCGCTGCCGGGCCGAGTACATCGGGTGGCAGGTGGTGAGCGTCATCTGCGCCTGGCTCGGTGCGGCGGCGGGGTCGCCCGGGACGGGTGCGATCACCTCGACCTGGTCAGGCCGCACGATCTCGGTCGAGGTGACCGTGTAGACGTACCAGGTGTCGGCCGTCTGCACGACGAGGGCGTCTCCTACCCGGAGCTCCTCGACCCTGTTGAACGGCTTGTTGTAGGTGGTCCGGTGCCCGGCGACCGCGAAGTTGCCGATGCCGCCGGGCATCGCCGTCCGCACGTAGTGCCCGATGCCGAGCACATCCAGGACGTCGGAGCGGGTGGTCCCCTCGCTGATCGTCCGGACGTAGTCCGCACCCCAGCGCGGGACCCGCAGGGTGGCGAAGGTCGTTCCGACGTCGGCGGGCTCGGCGTCCACCGGAGCGGCGTCGTGGCGCTCCGGGGAGGTGCCCGCGGATGCGGACGGCGCGGACGGCGGGTTGAGGGGCTCCTGGTAGGCCCAGCCCAGCCCGTCGAGGACCTCCGACTGGTGCCGGGCGGCGACGACGTCTGTCCACCACAGCTGCCACACGACGAAGAGGGCCACGAGGACGCCGAGGGTGATCAGGAGCTCGCCGAGCACCCCGATCGCACGCGCGGTCCGGCCGGACCCGGCACGAGGGACGGCCGGGGCGCGGTGCCTCACGCTCACGAGCCGGCGAGCAGGCTCAGCGCGTCAGCACCCTTGGGGAGCGAGGCGTACCGGAGCTCGAGGTTGTCCTGGTAGGCGGGCAGCTTCAGGGAGTCATCGGTGGACAACGACCACCCGAGCCCCACCGCCTTGACCCACTGGAGGTACCTGTCGACAGGCTCGGCGTCCAGCACGGCCTTGCGCAGCGCCGACGGGTCGCCGATGGCCTTGATGACGTACGGCGGGGAGTAGACCCGGCCGTGCAGCACCAGGATGTTCCCGCCGCAGCGGAAGGCCGAGGTCGACACCACGCGCTCACCCTGGAGCGTCATCGCCTCGGCGCCACCCGCCCAGAGCGCGTTGATGACGCCCTGGAGGTCCTGCTGGTGCACGACGAGGTCGTCGGGGACCGCGTAGTCGGGGTGCGGTGCGCTCGGGGAGGCGTCGTCCAGGGCGATGGTGACCCCCGGGCCGGTCACGGCCGTCCGTCCGGCCTGCGCCGAGACGTGCTGGAGCTCGGCGGCCTCAGCCGCGGGCATGCCGGAGTTCTCGGCGTCGGTGAGACGGTCCACCTCTCCGCGCAGGCTCTGCACACGGGTGGCGAGGGTGTCGGCCCGGGCGACCTCCGCCTGCACGAGGTGCGGGAGGTCCTGCGGCTGACGGGCGTTGAACCCGCCCGCGAGCCTGGCGTTCGCGGAGAACAGACCGCCGGCCAGCACGAGCACCAGCCCGACGCCGAGCGCACCGCGGACCCCACGCCTGCGCGTGGCCCGGTGCCGTTCGGTCATGCCATCCCCGTCCCGATGAGCCTGGTGCGTCGCCCTGTCCGGCAAGGCGGGCTCGTTCGCCCACTACGCTAGACGACGAACGTGGGGCGCTACGCGCGCCCGAGCCCATGAGGTACAGGAGAGCCGACCGTGCCCGAGTCCAAGTCGCGCAAGAAGCCAGCCTACGTGCCGCCGCCGGCGGCCAAGGTCGTCAAGACCAACCCCCGCTGGCTCGTGCCGACGATGGTCAGCCTGATGGTCGTCGGGCTGCTGTGGATCGTGGCCACGTACCTGTTCAACACCAGCTACCCCATCCCGGGCCTCGGCAACGGGAACCTGCTGGTCGGCGCCGCGATGCTCTTCTCGGGGCTCTTCCTCGCCACCCGCTGGCACTGAGCCACACCTCGGCAGTTCTCCCCAGGGAGTGCACATCTCTGTGGATAACTACACCGGTGTAGTTCCACAGGTGTGAGTAAGTCTGGGGACGAAGCCGGCCCCCGACGGTGCGGCTCAGGCCCCGGCGTACTTCAGCACGGCAAGGATGACGAGCACCGCAGCGACGGCGACCGTCCCCACGACTCCGACGAGGGCGCGGCGCTCCCGCGGGGCGTAGGCGTAGACCGCCCCGAGCGCCGCCCCGGCAGCGAAGCCACCGATGTGGCCCTGCCAGGAGATGCCGGAGACGACGAAGCCCAGCACGGCGTTGAGCACCAGGAAGACGATGATCTGCCGGGGGTCGCGCCTCAGCCGGCGCAGCATCACCAGGAACGCCCCCGCCAGGCCGAACACGGCGCCCGACGCCCCGATCACGCCGGTCACCCAGGACAGCTCGGTCCGCGAGCTCAAGAGGGTCACCATCACCGTGCCGCCGAGCGCGGACACCGTGAAGAGGGCCAGCATCCGTAGCCTGCCGAGCGCCGCCTCGACCTGGGTGCCGAGGATCCACAGCAGGTAGGCGTTGAAGCCCAGGTGCAGGATCATCCCCTGGCTGTGCAGGAACGTCGTGGTCAGGAAGCGCCACGGCTCGACCTCACCGATCGCCGGGCTGAAGATCAGGGCGTCGGTCCAGGCCGGTGCCACGAGCTGCAGCAGGAAGCTGACCACGCACATCCCGACCAGGGTCAGGGTGACCACCGGTGGGCCGTTCCTCAGCGTGGCGCCGAAGGCGGACCGGGTGGCGGGCGCCGTGCGAGCAGCCTCACGCACGCAGTCGATGCAGTGGACACCGACAGCTGCGGGCCGCTGGCACTCGGGGCACGCCGGCCGCCCGCACCGCTGGCAGCGCACGTACGCCACCCGGTCGGGGTGCCGGGGGCAGACCGGGGCGGCGTCCGGGCGTGCCTGCTCTGGTGATGGTGCAGTCATCGCCTCGTCCGTTCGCCCCGGTCGCTCGGGTGGAGGTGGTTGTGGTCAGTCCTCGACGGTGACCGAGGTGATGGTCACGTCCTGGACAGGGCGGTCGCCCGCGCGCGTCGGGGTGGCAGCGATGGCGTCCACGACGGCGCGGCTCTCCGCGTCGGCCACCTTGCCGAAGATGGTGTGCTTGCCCGTCAGCCACGTGGTGGGCGCGACCGAGATGAAGAACTGCGAGCCGTTGGTGCCACCGACCTTGCCGGTGACCGGGTCGCGGCGCTGGCCGGCGTTGGCCATGGCCAGCAGGTAGGGCTCCGTGAAGCCCAGCTCGGGGTGGATCTCGTCGTCGAAGGCGTAGCCCGGTCCGCCGGTGCCGGTGCCCAGCGGGTCGCCGCCCTGGATCATGAAGCCGGGGATGACGCGGTGGAAGATGACGCCGTCGTACAGCGGCTCGGTGCGCTCGGCACCGGTCTTCGGGTCGGTCCAGGCCTGCGTGCCTGTGGCGAGCCCCGTGAAGTTGCGCACCGTCTTCGGTGCGTGGTTCGGGAAGAGCTCGACGCGGATGTCACCTGACGTGGTGTGAAGAGTCGCAAACATGCTCGACATCCTCCCATGCACCCCGTCCGGGGCGCACAGGCCGGGCATGGCAGCGCCAACGGTGGCACGATGAACAGCAGGCCCCGGCGTCGGGACCTGCTGCTGTATGTCCGGTGATGCTTGCTGACCAGGGGAGTCGACCATGTTCGACCAGATCCGTCGTGCCGCCCGCTCGAACGTGGACGCCGAGCGTCTCAAGGCCCAGGCCGCCGCTGCCGGGTCCTCGCTCGCGGACGCGTCGGCCGAGGCGAGCAGAGTTGCATCCCAGCTCGCCGAGCAGGCCAAGGAGGCGGCGGTGCACGCCAAGCACTGGGCCGAGCCCCGTGTCGAGGCGGCCGTGGACTGGACCACCCCCCGGCTGGAGAAGGTCCTGCGCGACAGCGCCCACGCGGCTGCCCCCAAGGTCGAGAAGGCGGCGGAGAAGGCGATCCCGCTGGTCGACACCGCCCACGACCGCCTGGTCGACGAGATCCTGCCCAAGCTCGTCGCAGCGGTCGAGGCGGCCGCAGCAGCAGCGGTCACCGGTGTGGACAAGGCACGCGACGCGACCTCCGCCAAGCTGGCCGACCTCGCGCACCTCGAGGTCCCCGAGCCGCCGAAGTCCCACCGGGTCGCCAAGGTCTTCTGGGTCGTCTCCGGTGTGGCAGCCGTGGGTGTGGCCGTCGCAGCGTGGCGCAGCAGCAAGCCGATGAACGACCCGTGGGCCGAGCAGCCGTGGGAGCCCGTCGGCGACACCGGCTCGGAGCGGTTCAAGGCCCGCGCAGCGGGCGCCCGTGAGGAGCTCGGCGGTGTGGTCGCGGACGTCAGGCATGACGCCTGGGACGCGGCCGAGGTCGTGGGGGAGGTCGCCGGCGGCGCCGTCGCCAAGACCCGCGAGGCCGCCGAGAAGGCCAAGGAGGCACGCGACAAGGTCGCCGAGCGTGCGCACGAGGCCACCGAGAGGGCCCGCGAGGTCAGCGAGAAGGCCCTCGAGGCCACCAAGAAGGCCGCGCCGCGCCGGCGCACGTCGACCACGGACACGGCTGGGGACGCGGTCACCGAGACGGTCGCTGAGACAGGCGCCGTGACCGGCGACGCCGTGACCGACGCGGCCGACCTGTCGGCCGCTGACGTCGAGACGCACCAGGACGAGCCGCAGGCCTGACCTGGCACGGACGACGAGGGGCCGGTAGCGCAGCCGCTACCGGCCCCTCGGTCATGTCCGGGCCTCCTCGGCCTGACTACCAGGAGCCTGGACGGTGTCGGTGCCCGGGCGTAGCGTGACGCGGAATTGACCAAGGGAGACATCGTGGCAAACCTCGTCGTGCACTTCGAGATCCATGCGTCCGAGCCGCAGGTGCTCATGGACTTCTACAGCGGGCTGCTCGGGTGGACGTTCACGCAGTTCGGCGACGTGCCCTACTGGTCGATCGACACCGGTGACGGCGCCATCAACATGAACACGCCCGGGCTCGGCATCAACGGCGGGCTCACGCAACGACAGGGCCCGGCTCCCCAGCTCGGAGCCCCGGTGAACGGTGCGAACGTCGTCGTCGGCATCGAGGGCAGCGTCGACGAGCTGTTCCAGAAGGGTCTGGACCTCGGCGGCACTCAGGCACTTCCCCCCGAGGACATGCAGGGCGTCGGCAGGGTGGGCTACCTGCTCGACCCTGACGGCAACGTCTTCGGGATCATCTCGCCCGTCATGTCCGACGGCACGGTCGCCATGGGCATGGAGGAGTAGGCGAGGGGCGCGGTGCGACGGTCGTGGGCGAGCGGGCGCAGATGGGCGACCTGCCGGGCTGGACGCGCGGCAGCTTCACCGCGGGCGGGGTGACCCACCCGACATTCCGGAGGGGCACCGGGCCCGGCGTCGTCCTCATCCACGAGATCCACGGCATCTCGCCGGCAGTGCTGAGGTTCGCCGACGAGGTGGTCGACCGCGGCTTCACGGTGGTCATGCCGAGCCTGCTCGGCACACCCGGTGCCGCCGCCGGCACGGCGCAGACCCTGGCGATGATCGCGCGGGTGTGCGTGAGCAGGGAGTTCACCAAGCTGAAGGTCGGTGTGGCGTCACCGGTGACCAGCTGGCTCAGGTCTCTGGCGCGAAGCCTGCACGACGAGCTGGGCGGTCCCGGCGTCGGGGCGCTCGGCATGTGCCTGACCGGGGGTTTCGCGCTGGCGATGATGGTGGACGACTCCGTGGCCGCGCCCGTCGTCGCCCAGCCGTCGCTCCCGGCCGCGATCGGCCGGCGGCGCGCAGCCGACCTGGGGCTGAGCCCGGTGGACCGCGAGGTCGTGGCACGCAGGGTCGCCGAGGGGTGTCCGGTCCTCGGGGTGCGCTACCGCGACGACCCGGCGACCGGCACCCGCTTCGACACGCTCACCAGTCTGCTCGGGGAGGGCTTCATCAAGGTCGAGCTCGCGGGCAAGGGCCACTCGACCCTCACCGCTCACCGCCAGCAGGTGGCGGTCGACCGGGTGCTGGCCTTCTTCGACGAGCGGCTCAGGGATGGCTGAGGCCGACTGAGGCCGGCAGCGGCGCCCAGGGTGCAGGATGCGGGGATGGCCGACCCCACGCTGACCGAGCAGATCGCGAACTTCGACCGAGTGGTCCTCGAGCGTGATGCAGACCTTGCACTCACGGTGCTCCACCCGGACTACGCGCTGGTGATCAGCCTCCCGGTCATCGCCGTGATGCCACGCGAACGGTGGCTGGCGGTGCTGCCCGACTACCTCGTCCACGCGTACGAGGTCCAGGAGCAGCGCGTCGAGGTCCTCGGCTCCTCCGCCGCGGTGCTTCAGCGTGTGGAGATGACGGCGACGGTGCTGGGTGACGACCGGAGCGGCAGGTTCGTCATCTCCGACCACTGGCTCCACGGCGACGCCGGCTGGCGGGTGTGGCGCCG
>DASXVR010000085.1:0-38084 GCA_036504175.1 Actinotalea sp.
GTGTTCAGCCTGCCGATCTCCGTGCTCGCGGCCGAGGACTACCCGCCGACCTTCTCCCCGTCGGTCATCGACGTGGGTCCGGGGGAGACGGTGCGGGTCGACCTCGCGGCCTTCACGTCGGCGCCGGTCGGCACGAGCGGCGGCGTGGACAGGTACACCTACCGCGTGACCTCCACAGGTCGCCCGCCGTTCACCTACACCCTCGACGGCTCGGTGCTCACCGTCGCTGCGGGCCAGTCGGCCGCCAAGGGGGTCGTCGGCAGCGTCGGCCTGGAGATCGCGTACGGCGTGAGCGGGCGCCTCCCGGTGCAGGTGGACCTGCGGGTCGTGGCCAGCCAGCGGCAGCTCGCGCGCGTGCTCGACCACACGGTGACCGACGGCGTGCAGGGGGTGTCCCGGACGGTCTCGGTGCTCGACGGCGCCTACAACCCGTTCCCCGGCTCACCCCTGACCGTGCTGTCCGCGCTGGTCGAGACCCCGGGGGCGGGCGAGGCCTCGACCAACGGGTCGCAGGTCACGGTGCGTCCGGCCGACGGGTTCGTCGGCCCGATGGTCACCCGCTACCGGGTGCGCGACGTCACGGGCGACCCCGAACGCGACGTCGAGGCCCGGGTGACCGTCATCGTGCGCGGCCGGCCGGGCACCCCGACCGCACCGCGGATCGTCGAGGTGCGCGACCGCACGGTGGTCCTGTCGTGGGACGCGCCGGCCAACAACGGCGAACCCATCACGGGCTACCGCGTCACCGCCCAGCCCGGCGGCACGGCGTACGACTGCGCCTCCACCACCTGCACCATCGACGGACTGACCAACAACACCGAGTACCGGTTCACCGTGGCCGCGCAGAACGCCGTCGACTGGTCCGACCAGAGCCCGCCGTCGGCGTCCGCGCGTCCCGACGCGAAGCCCCTCGCCCCGGCGGCGCCACGCGTGGACTGGAGCGACGCGGCCTTGACGGCGACGTGGACAGCCCCGGAGGACGCCGGCTCCCCGATCACCCGGTACGACGTCGAGATCAGCCCCGCGCCCCTCACCGGTGCGGCGACCGTGAGCACGTCGGCGACGTCGTACACGTTCGGCAACCTGGCGAACGGCACGGAGTACGTGGTGCGGGTCCGGGCCGTCAACTCCGCGCCGGACCCGGGTGACTGGAGCCCCTGGTCGGCAGGTCAGGTCCCCGCCGCGCGTCCGGCAGTGCCCAGCCCGACGGCGTCCCGCACCGGCATCCCGCACCTCGGGACCGGCCGGATCGACGTGACGTGGCCCGAGCCCTCGGGGAACGGCGACCCTGTCGTCGAGTACCAGATCACCGTCAACGGCGACCCAGCGGTCACCCTGCCCGCCTCGACCACCTCGTACGTGATCGAGCCGGCCAGCGCCGGCGAGTACGCGATTGCGGTGCGGGCGCGGAACAAGGCCGGCTGGAGCGACTGGGGCTCGACCACGGGTGCCGTGTGGACCGTCCCGGCGACGATGGCCGCCCCCGCGGCCGACGCGCCGACGGGTGCGGGAGCGATCGACCTGACCTGGACGGCCCCGGACTCCGGCGGCGCACCGATTCAGGGTTACGAGGTCTCCGTCGACGGTGGTGCCGCCGCGCCCGCCGGGTCACGGACCTCCTTCACCGTGAGCGGCCTGGCGGCCGGCGCCCACGCGGTGGCTGTTCGGGCGTGCAACTCCGCGGGGTGCGGCAGCTGGAGCCCGACGGCGACGGCCACCGTCACCACGCCCCCGGGCGAGGTCAGGGACCTCCAGCTCGTCCCCGACGACGCCGCAGCTCCGACGTCGGTCCACGCCACGTGGACGCCGCCGGCGAGCACCGGCGGCCTCCCGGTGACCTACCGCTACCGCTTCTACCTCGGCACCTCCTGGGACGCGTGGCAGACCTCCACCGACCCGTTCACGCCCGAGGTGGCGCTGCCCGCCAAGCTCCTCGCGAGCGGTGGTGAGGTGCGCGTCGAGGTCTACGCCACGAACGACGGCGGAGACGGCCCGACCGCTCCGGCCGCGACCATCACGGTCCCACCGCCCGCCCCGCCCCCGGCCGGGCCCTGACCGGCGCCACCGCCCGCAGCACGACTCGCCTGACCACCGACGCAGCAGCACCCACGAACCGACGCAGGACCCGAGGAGAGCCCCCGTGACGATGACCGCCGAGCAGAGCGACTGGTTCGCCGAGACCTTCGACGCGCTGGTCGCCAACGTCGGGCAGGCGCTGCTCGGCAAGGACCACGTGGTCCGGCTCGCTCTCACCTGCATGCTCGCCGAGGGGCACCTGCTGCTCGAGGACGCTCCCGGGACCGGGAAGACCTCGCTGGCCAAGGCCATCGCGGCCACGGTGCAGGGCACCCACAGCCGCATCCAGTTCACCCCCGACCTGCTCCCCTCCGACGTCACGGGCGTGACGATCTACGACCAGAACACGCGCGACTTCGTCTTCCACCCCGGTCCCGTGTTCGCGTCGGTGGTCCTGGCCGACGAGATCAACCGGGCGTCGCCGAAGACCCAGTCGGCCCTCCTGGAGGTGATGGAGGAGTCCCGGGTGACCGTCGACCGCGTCTCGCACCCGGTCGGGCGGCCGTTCATGGTGATCGCCACCCAGAACCCGATCGAGCAGGCCGGCACCTACCGCCTCCCCGAGGCGCAGCTCGACCGCTTCCTGCTCAAGACGTCGCTGGGCTACCCCGACCACGACTCGACCCTCGAGATCCTCGCCGGCTCGGCGGCGCGCGACAGGACCGAGATGGTCCAGCCGAAGATCACGACGCATGCGGTGGGGGAGATGGCCAAGCTGGCCTCGACCGTGCACGCCGACGCGGCGGTGCTCGACTACGTCGCCCGCCTGACCGAGGCCACCCGCACCGACGCGCAGACGGCCCTCGGCGCGAGCGTGCGCGGGGCCCTGGCCCTGGTGCGCTGCGGCAAGGTGTGGGCCGCTTCCCAGGGTCGCGCGTACGTCATCCCCGACGACGTGAAGCTGCTCGCCGAGCCCGTCCTCGTCCACCGCCTGATCCTGGAGAGCGAGGCCGAGTTCGCCGGCGTCACCGCCCGTCAGGTGATCGTGCGGATCCTGTCCCAGGTCACCCCGCCGGCGGCCAGGGTCTGACGTGCGACGCCCGCTCCGCGCCTCCGCACCCGGTACGCCGGTCCGCCCGGTCTCCGGGCTGGGCGTCGGCGTGCTCGTGGGCGGTGCGGTGCTGGCCGCGGCCGGCTGGTACCTCGGCTGGGTCGAGCTCGCGGTGGTGGGCCTGACGCTGCTGGTCACGCTGCTGCTGGCGGTCCTGCTCACCACGGGCAGGTCCACCTACGCCGTGCGGCTGGACCTGTCCGACCACCGGATCACCGTCGGGCAGCGGGCCGTCGGGCGCCTGGTGGTCACCAACACCTCCACGCGCCGGCTGCTCCCGGCCCAGATCGAGCTGCCCGTCGGCCAGGGAGCCGCCGACTTCCCGCTGCCCTCGCTCGCGGGCGGCGCCTCGCACGAGGACGTGTTCGCGATCCCCACCACCCGCCGGGCCGTCGTCGTCGTCGGACCGGTGCGGTCCGTCCGCGGCGACCCCCTGGGGCTGCTGCGGCGGCGCGTGGTCTGGACCGACCCGCTCGAGCTGTACGTCCACCCGCAGACCGTCGGCCTCGGCGGGGCCGCGTCAGGCGTGCTGCGCGACCTCGAGGGCCAGGCGACGCGGGTCCTCTCGGACTCGGACATGTCCTTCCACGCGCTGCGCGACTACGTGGCCGGCGACGACAGGCGTCACATCCACTGGAAGACCAGCGCCCGCATCGGCGAGCTCATGGTGCGGCAGTTCGAGGACACCCGGCGCACGCACACGGCCGTCGCCCTGTCCACGGCCCCGGCGGACTACAGCAGCGCCGACGACTTCGAGCTCGCGGTGTCGGTGGCAGCGTCCATCGGCGTCCAGGCGCTGCGCGACGAGCGCGACCTCACCGTGCTCGCCGGCGAGGGGCCCCTGCGCACCGAGACGCCCGCGCGCCTCCTGGACGACGTGTCGGCGCTGGAGCTGGGCCAGGGGGAGGGCGCGGCGCGGCTCGCCCAGTGGGTCGTGCGGGAGGCCGTCGACGCGTCGGCGGTGATCCTGGTGACGGGGACCACGGTGAGCCGGGCCGAGGCGCGTGCGCAGGCGACCCGCATCCCGGTGGGCATACGGACGGTCGCGCTGAGCTGCGTCGTCGGGGCGGGCGTCGAGGTGCAGACGCAGGGGTCGCTCTCGGTCGCCCAGGTCGGCTCCCTGGACGACCTGCCGCGGTTGATGCGCCGGCTGGTGGGCACATGAGCACGACGACGGTCCCGACCACGATCGTGACGCCCGCCGATCCCGCAGACCCGGCGCCGGTGCCGGCCGCCGCCCGGAGCCGGCGCCCGCGCGACCGCATGCTCCGCCGCGAGGGCTCGCGCAGGAGCGTCGACGTCATCGTCCTGACCGCGGCCGTGGGAGTCGCCCTCCTGCCCCTGCTGCCTGTCTACGGGTCCACCTCCGCCGTCGTCCCGGCGGTGGGCGGGCTCGTGCTCGGTGCGGCGCTCGCGCTGGTGGCCGCGCGGCTGCGCTGGGGAGCGATGGTCACCGCGGCTGCCGGGGTGGGCGTCTACCTCCTCGCCGGCTCGGCGCTGGCCACCCGGGACGCCGCCGCCGGCGGCGGTCTCGTGCCGACCCGCCAGTCGCTCCTGCTCCTGCTGACCGGCGCCGTCACCGTCTGGAAGCAGGTGCTGACCCTCGACCCCGTGCTCGGGACCAGCGGGAACCTGCTCGTCGCGCCCTACCTCCTGGCCCTCGTCGCGACGGCGCTGGCCGTCGGCGTGGCCCTGCGCGCGAAGGGTCGCCGTGGGGTGTGGGCAGCCCTCGTGCCCCCCGCCGTCCTCGCGCTCGCGGTGCTCCTGGGTACCAAGGAGACGGTGGCTCCCGACCTCGCCGGCGTCATCCTGGCCGCCCTCCTCGTCGCCTGGGCCGCCTGGCGGCGCGGGACCCTCGCGGTGCGCCGGCCGGTCGCGCTCGTGGTGATGGCCGCCGTGGCCGCCTCGGCCGGCGGGCTGGCGGGACCGCTCCTCGCCGACCTGCACCCCCGTTTCGTGCTGCGCGACGAGCTGGTCCCGCCGTTCGACCCGCGTGACCAGGCCAGCCCGCTGTCGTCGTTCCGCAAGTTCGTCAAGGACTGGAAGGACACCGACCTGCTGACGGTCAGCGGCCTGCCTGAGGGTGCGCGCATCCGGCTCGCCACCATGGACGCCTTCGACGGTGTGGTGTGGAACGTCGCCGGAGCCGGGACCGCCGAGGGGTCGGGCTCGTTCCGGCGGGTCGGCGACACGATCCGCACGTCCGTCAGGGGCCCGGTCGAGACCATCCGGATGGAGGCGCTCCACCTGCCGTTCGTGTGGCTCCCGACCGTCGGCTACGCGCAGAGCCTCACCTTCGAGGGCGCGGAGGCGGCCGACCTGGAGGCCGACCTGCGCTACGACGACGCGACGGGCGCTGCCGTGCTGACCCACGGTGTCCCGGCCGGCACGCGCTGGACCACGACGGTCGTCGTCCCGCCCACGCCCGACGACGACGCCATCGGTGCGGCAGCCGTCGGACCGCAGCAGCTGCCCAAGCCGACAGGTGTCCCGGACGCCGTCCCGCTCTTCGCCGGGGAGATCGCCGGGACTGCGACGTCACCCGTGCTCATCGCGCGGAGCCTGCAGGCCGGTCTGGCCGAGCGGGGCTGGTTCAGCCACGGCATCGCCGGGTCGGGGGACTACCCGTCCCTGTCCGGGCACGGTGCGGACCGGATCACCACGCTGCTCACCGCCGACGTCATGGTCGGCGACGGCGAGCAGTACGCCTCGGCGATGGCCCTCATGGCGCGGCAGATGGGCCTGCCGGCCCGCGTGGTCCTCGGCTTCATCCCGGCGAAGGACCAGCAGGGCGGCGACCCGGTCACGATCACCGGCGGCGACGTGCAGGCATGGGTCGAGATCAGCTTCGCGGGGTACGGCTGGGTGGCGTTCGACCCGACGCCCGACGAGAGCAAGACGCCCCGCCAGGACACGCCCCAGCAGCAGGCCCAGCCCCAGCCGCAGGTGATGCAGCCCCCGCCGCCGCCGCAGGACCCGGTCCAGCCGCCCGACGAGGACACCGAGCAGCCCCGCACGTCCGACCGGCCCGAGCAGCCCGTCGTCGACAGCCCCTGGCGCGCCGTCGCGACGGCAGCCCTCGCCGCAGGAGTGCCGCTCGTCGTCGTCCTCGGCCCGCTCGCCCTCATCACCGCCCTCAAGCGTCGTCGTCGTCGGCGGCGCCGCACGGCGACGGACCCGGTGCGGCGCGTGGTCGGCGCCTGGGACGAGCTGCTCGACGAGGCTCGCGACATGCGGCGCCCACCCCCGGCGACGGCCACCCGTCGCGAGGTGGCGGTCAGCCTCGCCGACACCTTCGCGCAGCGGCGCGGGCGCCGGGCGTCCCGCCGACCGACCGACGGCCGGCGGCGCGGTCCGTCCGTCGGCCGACCGATGGCGACCCTGGCCGCGGGCGCCGACGAGATCGTGTTCGGCCCGGGCCAGCCCACCGACGAGCAGGTCGAGCGCTACTGGGCGCAGGTGGACGAGACGGTCGCCGTCATGCGCTCGATGCTCCCCGTCCGTCACCGCTGGCGCGCGGCGTGGTCGACGGTCTCGCTGCGCTCGCCGCGACGCGGCCGGCTCCCGGGCTCCCGCTCCCGCCGGCTGCGACGTCGCTGACGGCTCGGTCTTTTCTGCCCGCCGAGGCTCAGGGTGGGACCGGCGTCTGCCGATGGGACAGGGACGGCTCTGTGCGTGCCGTCACCGACCGAGGAGGTGTCGCCGCCCGTGCCCGTGCCTGGTTCCGTTCCCGCGCCCATGGGCAAGCGCTTGCTCGCGTTCGTCATCGACCAGGTGGCGGGCTTCCTTCTCGGCGGTGCTGTCGTCCTCGGCTCGGCCGTCTCGGCCTTCCGCCAGGAGGGTGGCTGGACCACGGCCCCCGTCGGCCTGCTCGTCGGTGCCGCGCTCGTCATGGGCTTCGCCGTGTTCCAGTGGTGCTGGCTGAGCCTGCGTGGCTGGACCGTCGGCAAGCGCCTGGTCGGCCTGCGGGTGCTGAGCGCCACCACGGGCAAGCCCGTGGGCCTCGGACGCGGCTTGGTGCGGTTCCTCGTGCCGGCGCTCGGCGTGCTCGTCGTCGGTGTCGGCGAGCTGGTCGTCTACGCCAGCCCCCTGTTCGACCACAGCGGACGACGGCAGGGCTGGCACGACAAGGCTGCCGGGACGGTCGTCTTCGACGTGGTGGTCGGCCGTGACCCGGTCCTGGCCGAGCCGGTGAGCAGGTCCCAGGCCGCGCAGCGCTACGAGGGGCTCCTCGAGGTCCCGGAGTGGCATCGCGTGTCGGCAGGACCGGCTGCGCCGGAGGTGGCTGCGCCCCGCGAGGCCGTTCCCGGCGTCGTCCAGGTAGCCGTGCCCAGCGCTCAGCCCGCCCCGCCGCCCGCCGCTCAGCCAGCCGCGCAGCCCTCCGCCCAGCCCACCCTGCACCGGACCACGCCGACACCGGCCGCGACCGACGCACCGGTGCGGGACGGCATGATCATCTCTTCCGTCCCGCGGAAGCTGCACGCCGACAGCACCGGTGGCCGGACGCTCCTGACGTCGAACCGGCCAGCCACCACCGAGGAGGTCCCGATGGTCCAGCCGACGCTCGAGCACCCGCCCGCCCAGCTCCCCGTCACCGACAGGCACGCCACCGACAGGCACGTCACCGACAGGCACGCCGCCGAGCCCGTGCCGAGCCCGATCCCGCTCCCGCGTGAGCTGACCGACCCCACCCGCCGCCCGTCCCCCGACCTCAGCCCTGACGTCGAGCGCACGCGGCTGCGCCCTGCCCGGGCCAAGGTGCCGCAGGTGCCCGCCGGGCGCCCCGCGGTGATCGAGCTCACCGACGGGCGTCGCATCGAGCTCGCCGGGACCGCGCTCGTCGGCCGCCGGCCCACCCCCCGGGCCGAGGACGCCGAGGTCGAGCTCATCGCCGTCGCCGACCCGGGCCGCTCGGTCTCCAAGACGCACCTGGCGATCGGTGTGGACCACAGCGGTGTGTGGATCCGTGATCGCGACTCCACCAACGGGACCGTCGTCACGCTGGCCGACGGGCAGCAGATCCTGTGTGCCGCCGAGCAGCAGGTGCGCGTGCCTGTCGGCGCGACGGTGGCCTTCGGCGACTACGGCCTCACCGTGGCGCAGGAGCCGTCGCTGCCCTGACCGGCCGCCCGTCGCCCGCCTCCGGCGCGCCCGGCGCCTCGGCACCTGCTGTGCCCCCTGGGCCCTCAGGGCCCCCTCTGCCCGCTGAGCGCGCAGCGCCGGCCGTGCCCACCGTGCCCACCATCCGCCCGTTGCGCAGCCCGTCGGCGGTCAGGAGGAGCAGCGCGAGCCAGACGAGGCCGAACCCCCACCAGCGCGCCGTCGGCATCTCCTCGTGGAAGACGACGATGCCGAGGACGAACTGCATCGTCGGCGTCAGGTACTGGAGCATGCCGACCACGCTCAGCGGCAGCCGTCGCGCGGCGCCCCCGAACATGAGCAGGGGCACGGCGGTCACGACGCCGGCCGAGCCGAGCGCTGCCATGTGCGCCGCCCCGTGCGCCCCGAACGCCGCCGTCCCCGTCGTCGCGAGCCACAGCAGGTACGCCAGGGCGACGGGCGCCAGGACCGTGGTCTCGACGGCCAGGCTCGCGAGCGCCGGGACCGTCCGGCCGACCCGGTTCTTGATCAGCCCGTAGAGGCCGAACGACGTCGCGACGGTCAGCGCGATCCACGGGAGCCTGCCCACCCCCACGGTGATCACGACGACCGCGCCCGCGCCGATCCCCAGGGCGACCCACTGCACGGGCCGGAGGCGTTCGCCGATCACCAGCACCGCAAGCGCCACGGTGAGCAGCGGGTTGACGTAGTACCCGAGCGCCGCGTCGACGGTGTGGCCGTTCAGCACGCCGAACACGTAGGTGAGCCAGTTCACCGCGACGAGGACGCCGGCGAGCGCGAGGGTGCCGAGCGTGCGCCGGTCCCGCAGCGCGGCGGTGTAGGTGCCCCAGCTCCGCGTGACGACGAGGACGAGCACGCAGAACACGAGGGACCAGACGATCCGGTGGGCGATGATCTCGACCGGACCGGCGGGCCGGAGCAGCGGGAAGTAGAGCGGCAGGACACCCCAGAGGAGGTAGGCGCCGAGCCCCAGGACGAGGCCGCTGCGGGGGGTGTGGCGGCTCTGCGACCTGGCTGGGCTGTCGTGCACCCCGCGAAGGTACGCCCGCCGGGCCGGTCCGCGGGCGCGTCGCGCCTACACTGGGACCAGCTCGACGTGGTGCGCCGCCCGACGGCGCCACCCTCCCGCTCCCTTCCGGAAGGCGTCCTTCTCCGTGAGCATCACCCGCCCCCTGCGCGTGGCCATCGTCGGCGCAGGCCCTGCCGGCATCTACGCGGCCGACATCCTCTCCAAGTCCGACCTCGAGGTCAGCATCGACCTCTTCGAGCGGCTCCCCGCGCCGTTCGGCCTGGTCCGCTACGGGGTCGCCCCGGACCACCCGCGGATCAAGCAGATCATCGTCGCGCTGCACAAGATCCTCGACCGCGGCGACATCCGGCTGCTCAGCAACGTCGAGTACGGCACCGACGTCACGCTGGCGGACCTGCGGCGCTTCTACGACGCCGTGATCTTCTCCACGGGCGCCATCCGTGACGCGGACCTGCGCATCCCCGGCATCGACCTGCCGGAGTCCTACGGCGCAGCGGACTTCGTCTCCTGGTACGACGGGCACCCCGACGTCCCGCGCACCTGGCCGCTCGAGGCCCAGCACGTCGCCGTCATCGGGGCCGGGAACGTCGCCCTCGACGTCGCCCGCATGCTCACCAAGCACGCCCAGGACCTGCTGCCCACCGAGATCCCGGACAACGTCCACGAGGGTCTGCTGGCGAACCCCGTGACCGACGTGCACGTGTTCGCCCGCCGCGGGCCGGCCCAGGTCAAGTTCAGCCCCCTGGAGCTGCGCGAGCTCGGCCACGTCCCGGACGTGGACGTGATCGTCTACCCCGAGGACTTCGACTTCGACGAGGGCTCGATGGCGGCCATCCACTCGTCGAACCAGACCAAGCAGGTCGTCAAGACGCTGACCGACTGGACGCTGAAGGAGCCCGAGGAGCTGACGGCGAGCCGCCGGATCCACCTGCACTTCCTGCAGCGCCCCGCCGCGGTGCTCGGCGAGGACCACGTGACGGGCCTGCGCACCGAGCGCACCGTGCTGACCGGTGACGGCTCCGTCGCGGGCACCGGCCAGATGCAGGACTGGCCGGTCGAGGCCGTGTACCGCGCTGTGGGCTACTTCGGCTCGCCGCTGCCCGAGCTGCCCTTCGACGAGGTCGCCGGGGTGATCCCGAACCACGAGGGCCGGGTCGTGCAGCCCGACGGCGAGCACCTGGCCGGCGTCTACACGACGGGCTGGATCAAGCGGGGCCCGGTGGGCCTCATCGGTCACACCAAGTCCGACGCCACCGAGACCATCAAGCACCTCGTGTCCGACGCCGAAGGGCTGGTGCCCGCTGCCGAGCCCACGCCCGAGGCCGTGACGGCGTTCCTGGCCGAGCGGGGCGTGGGACACGTCGAGTGGTCCGGCTGGATGCTCCTGGACGCCTACGAGCAGTCCCTCGGCGAGCCGCGTGGGCGCGAGCGTGTCAAGGTCGTCCCGCGGGAGGAGATGCTCGCCGTCATCCGCGGTGAGCTCTAGGCGGACGAGGGCCGGGAACGCACGGCCCGTGCGCCACGTTCTCAGGTGGGTTCGGGCGTAGGGAGGGTCACGTGAGTCGGCAGCACTTCAACGGACTGAAGACGGCTGCTCTCTTCGGGCTGCTCTGGGCGGTGATGCTGGGGCTCGGGTCGGTCGTCGGGCAGGGGCGCTACCTGCTGCTCTTCGCCGGTCTGGGACTCGTCGGGACCGCCTACGGCTACTGGAACTCCGACACGATCGCGCTGCGCGCCATGCGGGCCCAGCCCGTGAGCGAGCTCGAGCAGCCGGCGATGTACCGGATCGTGCGGGACCTCTCCACAGCCGCCCGCCAGCCCATGCCCCGCCTCTTCGTCTCGCCGACGGCTGCCCCGAACGCCTTCGCGACCGGTCGCAGCCCGCGCCACGCCGCCGTGTGCTGCACGGAGGGCATCCTCGGCATCCTGGACGAGCGGGAGCTGCGCGGCGTCCTGGCCCACGAGCTCATGCACGTCTACAACCGCGACATCCTGACCTCGTCGGTGGCGGCAGCCTTCGCCGGGATGATCACCTCGGTCGCCCAGTTCCTCATGTTCTTCGGCGGTGGCGGGCGTGACCGCGAGGGCAACCCGCTGGCGATGCTCGCGATGGTGTTCCTGGCCCCGGTCGCGGCGATGCTCATCCAGCTCGCGATCAGCCGCACCCGGGAGTACGACGCCGACGAGGACGGCTCGCGGCTGAGCGGGGACCCGCTCGCCCTCGCCTCGGCCCTCGCCAAGCTGGACAAGGGGACGCAGCGCGCCCCGCTGCCCGCCAACCGCGACCTCGTCCAGGTCTCGCACCTGATGATCGCCAACCCGTTCCGCGCCGAGGGCATGGCCAAGCTCTTCGCGACCCACCCGCCGATGGCCGAGCGCATCGCTCGCCTGCAGCAGATGGCGCAGGGCCCCGAGGGCGGGATCACCCGCTACTGATCCGCCTGAGCCTCGCCTCAGCGGGCCTCAGCGGGCCTCAGCGGGCCTGAGCGGCCCTCCGCGGCGGGTTCGGCTCAGCGGTAGTTGACGAACTGGAGCGCGACGTCGAGGTCGGCGTCCTTGAGCAGGGCGATGACCGCCTGCAGGTCGTCCCTGCTCTTGGCCGACACCCGCAGCTCGTCGCCGGTGATCTGGGTCTTGACGCCCTTGGGGCCCTCGTCGCGCACGATCTTCGCGATCTTCTTCGCGTTCTCGCTGCTCAGGCCCTCCTTGACGGTCGCCTCGAGCCGGAACTCCTTGCCCGACGCCTTCGGCTCGCCGGTCTCCAGGGACTTCAGCGAGATGCCGCGCCGGATCAGCTTGGTCTCGAACACGTCCAGGACTGCCTTGACGCGGTCCTCGGAGTTGGCGGTCATGACGATCGTCTCGCCGCTCCAGCTGATCGATGCGCCGACGTTCTTGAAGTCGTACCGCTGGGCGACCTCCTTCACCGCCTGGTTCAGCGCGTTGTCGACCTCCTGCCGGTCGACCTTGCTCACGACGTCGAACGACGAGTCGGCTGCCATGTGTCCTCCTGCTCGGGTGGTGCTCGGTGCGGCTGCGCCGGTCATGCCGGGTGCGTGGGCGGCCGGGTCGGGGATCGGTGTCCGACGGGCCCCGCAGACTTGCTATCCTTCCATCCGCACCTGCGCCGCACGAGCGGCTGAACCGGACTGTCGCCAGTCCTGACAGCGGCTCGACGGACGGGTGATGCACCGGCAGGTTGCCCGAGCGGCCAAAGGGAGCTGACTGTAAATCAGCCGCGTCACGCTACGGGGGTTCGAATCCCTCACCTGCCACCGTCGTCCAGCGGCCCGGTCCTCCTGAGGACCGGGCCGTTGGTGTCAGGGCCGCAGACCCTAAGGGCCCCAGATGCACGACATCTGGGCCTTCGGTCCTGTTCACCCTCCTCCGAACGGGTGAAATCGGCTCCTCGGACGGCGCGGCGCGGTCCCGTCAGAGGACACTGGGGCCATGGAGACCACGGACTGGCGAATCGACGTCACAGACGCCGACATCCGGGCGGCCCGCATCGCCTGGGAGAAGGCTCGCGACTCCCGGGCGGACGCCGCCCGCGTCGCCCTGCTCCGGGCCGACCTCGAGCGTCTGTGGCGCGCGCAGGCCAAGCAGATCGCGCTCGAGTTCCAGCGAGCCCGGTTCGCCTGACCCGGCCCCGGGCCGCGATTTCGCAGCGACCCCGCAGCCCGTGTACCCTGGCACGCGCTGCCCCGATAGCTCAGTCGGCAGAGCGTCTCCATGGTAAGGAGAAGGTCAAGGGTTCGATTCCCTTTCGGGGCTCTGTTGGTGCCACCCGCCTGACGGTTCACACCGTCCGGCGGAGCGGCATCGATGCGGCGGGGTAGCTCAGGTGGTTAGAGCACACGGCTCATAATCGTGGTGTCGCGGGTTCGAGTCCCGCCCCCGCTACCACAGTGGAATGGCGCACCGGTCGAGTCCGGCCGGTGCGCATCAGACGAACCAGGCGCTGTCGTCCCACAGCGCGAGAGGTGGCACAACCGTGGCCAGCAAGTCCCAGGATGTCCGTCCGAAGATCACCCTTGCCTGTGTCGAGTGCAAGGAGCGGAACTACATCACGAAGAAGAACCGCCGCAACGACCCCGACCGCCTGGAGCTGAAGAAGTTCTGCCCGCGCGACGGTCGTCACACGGCGCACCGCGAGACCCGCTGAGCGCTGGTCCGCGACCGGCAGGCTGACGCCGATGGCCATCGACCTCGCCTTCGCCGGCCGGACCTATCCGCCCACCCCGCCGTACTCGGTCGGGCGTGAGCACCTGCGTGACTTCGCGCGAGCGGTGGCGGCCACCCACCCCGCGCACCACGACGTCGAGGCGGCCCGCGGGCTGGGCCACCCGGACGTCGTCGCACCGCCCACCTTCGCGGTGGTCATCGCCCAGCGCGCCGAGGCCCAGCTCATCGAGGACCCGGCCGCGGGCATCGACTTCTCACGCGTCGTGCACGCCGAGGAGCGGTTCACCCACCACCGTCCGATCCACGCCGGCGACGAGCTGGTCACGGTGCTGCACGTCGACTCGATCACCGAGCGGGCGGGCCTGGCCATGGTGAGCACCCGCTGCGAGATCAGCGACGCCGCCGGTGAGCCCGTCGCGACCGTCCGCTCCACCCTGGCCGTGCGCGGCGACGACGCCGGAGGTGCCGCATGAGCCGCCCCCGGCTCTCCGACCTCGCCGTCGGTGACGCGATCGGCTCGCGCACCCTCACCCTGGAGCGCGTCGACCTGGTGCGCTACGCGGGTGCGAGCGGGGACCTCAACCCGATCCACTGGAACGACCGCTTCGCCACCGAGGTCGGACTTCCCGGCGTCATCGCCCACGGCATGCTCACCATGGGCTCGGCGATCGGCCTGGTCGCCGACTGGGCGGGGGACCCCGGCGCCGTCGTCGACTACGGCGTCCGGTTCACCCGCCCGGTACCCGTCCCGGACCCGGGGCACGCGACCCTCGAGATCTCCGGGGTGGTCGGGGCGGTCGACGAGGCCGCAGGGACCGTGCGGATCGACCTGACCGTGCAGACGGGCGAGCTGCGCGTGCTGGGCAAGGCCCAGGCGATCGTCCGCCTCTGACGCTGCGGCTGACGCGACCGCGCGGCTGCCCGGACCGCAGGAGCTGCGCTGCCGCAACCTCAGCGGCGCCTCGGCCCCGCCTTCAGGACCGCGGCGGACCTGTCGTCGTCCCGATGCGCAGCTCGACGTCGAGCTGGACGGGTCCGGGCGACTCTCCTGCGATCAGCTGCGCCACCGCGAGACCGAGCGCCTCGCCCTTGGCCGCCAGCGGCTGGGCGACGGTCGTCAGGACGTCCGGCGCCATCCACGGCAGGTCCAGCCCGTCGAAGCCGGCGACGGAGACGTCCTCGGGCACGCGCAGCCCGAGCTCGCGGGCCGAGAGCAGCACGCCCGCGGCGATCAGGTCGGACTGGGCCACGACCGCCGTCGGCGGGTTCGGCACGTCGAGCAGGATGCGCGCCGCCGCCCGCCCCTCCTCGACCAGCGACGCCGCCGCCTCGACGATGACCGTCGGCGTGACCCCGGCGTCCGTGAGGCCCTCGAGCCGGTGACGCGTGGGGGTCCAGTCGAGCTGCTTCATGCGGGCGTCGTCGACCACGCCCGTACGCCTGTCTCCCGCGAACGGCAGGGTGACCGTGGCGATGCGCTCGTGGCCGAGGCCGCGCAGGTAGGTGGCGAGCTCGGCCGTCCCGCGCCGGTCGCGGATGCCGACGAGCGGGACGCCCTCGACCTCCGGTCCCTCGCCGATGACGATCGGCACGCCACGGCGCTGCAGGGCGGCGAGCACAGGGTCAGCCCTGCGGGCACCCCAGATGAGCACGGCGACGTCCATCGGCGCGGACTCGAGCAGGGGGTCGAGCTGCACGGTGCCGTCCGCCGCCGGCATGCCGGGGACGAGGAGCACGCCCAGGCCCATGGTGCCGAGGAAGCCGACGAGGCCGTCGAGCACCTGGATCGAGACGGGGTCACGAAAGCTGCGGCGGAGCTGGTCGCCGATGACGACGGCGACGATGCCGGACCGACCGCTGCGCAGGGAGCGGCCCAGGGGGTTCGGTCCGGCGTAGCCGAGCTCGGCGGCGGCGGCGCGCACGCGCGCCCGGGTCTCGGCGGCGATCGGGCCCGCCCCGGAGAACGCCAGGGACGCGGTGGACACCGACACACCGGCGGCGCCGGCGACGTCGGCCAGCGTGGGTCTCGTGTGCGCCATCTCACCTGCTCGCGGGACGAATGCGGTTGACGGTTCGCCAGCCTATCGGCACACTTGACCCCGAGGCCTCGAATCGTTTCGACGGTCGGACATCGGTTCCTCTCCGGTCCGGCTGCGAGAGCACCGGCGCCTCGCCGCCCGTCACCCGCACCAGCAGAGATCGAGCTGCCGCATGTCTGCGCCGCTGTCGCCCGCCGCCCACCTCGAGCAGCCCGGAGACGGAGACGTCCTTCACGCGCGCAAGCTGCTGCTCGGGCTCTACCTGCTCCTGGGGCTGACGGTGTCGAGCTGGCTCGCGCGGCTGCCCACGGTGCGCGCCTCGCTGGACCTGTCGACGGCGCAGCTGGGCACCGTCCTGCTCGTCGGGGCCGTCGGCTCGCTCCTGACAGTGCTCGGCGCAGGGGCCTTCGTCACCCGGTGGGGGAGCCGGGTCACGCTGCTGACCGCCGCTGTCGTCTTCTCCGTCGCGAACGTGCTGCTCGGCCTGGGCCCGACCGTCGGCAGCGTCGCCGTGCTCGTCGTCGGCGTCCTGCTGCTCAGCGCCTCCTTCGCCCTCGGTAACGTGCCCATGAACGTCGAGTCGGTGGCCATCGAGCGCCGGATGGGTCGCACGGTCGTCCCGCAGTTCCACGCGGCCTTCTCGGTCGGCACCGTCACCGGCTCGCTGATCGGCGCCGCCGCCTCGTGGGGGCACGTGCCCCTGCTCGTGCAGTTCGGCGCGGTGAGCGTCCTCACCCTCGTCTGGCGCTTCCGTGCCGTCCCGGGCGCCGTGCTCGAGCCGCAGGCGACCGACGGGACACGGACGGCCTCTCGCGTTGAGGGAGCCGGCGTCGGAGCCAGGGCTGCCGGGTCCACCGGGACACCTCGCACGTCCGGGTTGCGTCAGGCGCTCGGCGCGTGGCGTGACCGCCGCACCCTGCTCATCGGCGTCGTGGTGATGGCAGCGGCGCTGTCGGAGGGTTCGGCGAACAACTGGCTCGCGATCGCGGTGGTCGACGGCTTCGACCGCACCGAAGCGGTGGCCGCGGTGGTCTTCGGCGTCTTCGTCGCCTCGATGACAGCAGCCCGGGTCGCCGGGACGTGGCTCATCGACACCTTCGGCCGGGTGGCCGTGCTGACGTCGTCGGGGATCGTCTCCGTGGTGGGCCTGCTGCTCTTCGGGCTCGCGCCGAACCTGCCTCTCGCCACCCTCGGGGTGGTGTGCTGGGGACTCGGCGGTGGGCTCGTCGTCCCCATCGGCATGGCCGCCGTCTCGATGAACCCCGTGGGTGCGGCCGGCCGGGTGGCCGTCGTGTCCGCCTTCGCGTCCGTCGCCTCCATCGCCGCGCCGCCGATCATCGGCCTGGCCGCCGAGGGGATGGGTGCGCGGCACGCCCTGCTGCTCATCTGCGTCGCGCTCGTGGTCGGGACGGCGCTGGCGCGGTCGGTCCGCCGCGGCGAGGCCGCAACGGTACGCGTGGACGTCCTCGACGCCGTCCCGGATAGCCTCGAGGCCATGCCCGAGCCGCTCCTCACCGCCCAGGCCGCCCGATGACGGGGCCACAGGTGCAGACCTCTCACGGTGTGCCGGCCGCCGGCGACCGCGCCGTCCGTACGGCCGCGACAGCCGTCTTCATCACCTTCCTGCTCAACGGGTTCAACTTCGCCAGCTGGGCGTCCCGGATCCCGGCGGTTCGCGACGCGCTGCACATGACCCCCGACCGGGTCGGCCTGCTCCTGCTGGTCGGGTCGCTCGGCTCCCTCGGAGCCCTGCCGCTGTCCGGCCGGGTGGTCCAGCGGCTCGGTGCCCGGCGCACGATCCTCGCGTTCGCGGCGGTCAACGTGCTGGGTCTGCTGCTGGCCTCGCTCGGCGTCGCCCTCGGCACGGTGTGGCTGGTGATGCCCGCCCTGGTGGTCTTCGGGATCGGAACCGGCGTCTGGGACGCGGCGATGAACCTCGAGGGTGCTGCCGTCGAGCAGCAGCTGGGGCGCGCGATCATGCCTCGCTTCCACGCCGGCTTCTCCTTCGGGACGATGGCAGGGGCCGCGCTGGGTGCGGTGGCCGCCGGGGTGCACGCGCCGGTGATCCTGCACCTCGTCGTCGCACTGGGCGCGAGCGCCGTGGGCGTGGTGCTCTGCTCGCGGCACCTCCTCCCGGAGGGCACGCACGACCCTGAGGCCCATGAGCCGCAGCGCGACGGCAGCGCGGCCCCCCGGGCGAGGAGCGGCAGCGCCTGGCTCGAACCGCGCACCCTGCTCATCGGGCTGGTGGTCCTGTCCGCCGCCCTCACCGAGGGCGCCGCGAACGACTGGGTCGGCCTGGCCGTCGTCGACGGGTTCGACCAGTCGCACGCGATGGGTGCGGTCGCCTTCGGCGTCTTCGTGACGGCCATGACCGGCATGCGGCTGCTCGGCACGGGCCTGCTCGACCGCTGGGGACGCGTGGCGGTGCTCCGCCTCTCCGCCGTGCTCTCGCTCGTCGGGCTCGTGGTGTTCGGCCTGGTGCCGAGCCTGGTCGGCGCCCTGGCCGGCGTGGTGGCCTGGGGCCTGGGCGCCGCCCTCGGCTTCCCGGTGGGGATGAGTGCCGCGTCCGACGAGCCCCGCCGAGCCGCACCGCGCGTGGCAGTGGTGGCGACCATCGGCTACAGCGCGTTCCTCGCGGGGCCTCCGCTGCTGGGCCTGCTCGCCGAGCACGTCGGCTACCGGCACGCCCTGCTGGCCATCGCGCTGCCGGTGGTGATCGGCCTGGTCGTCCTGCCGGCCGCCCGCCCGCTGCCGACCGCCGCCGGCCTGCGTCCGGCCGCTCCCGTCGAACCCGTCCAACCCGCTGCGAACCAGCCGGCGAACTAGCCTGGGCCGATGACCACCGATGCCCGCCCTGTCACTGCCACCGCGCTCGCGGACCTGACGACGCTGCGCCTCGGCGGGCCCGTCCGGACGCTGGTCGAGGTCACGTCGTCCGAGGCGATGGTGGACGCGGTCCGCGACGCCGACGCCGCCCGCACCCCGCTCCTCGTGCTCGGCGGCGGGTCGAACGTCGTGGTCGCCGACGAGGGCTTCCCGGGCGTCGTCGTCCGCGACCTGCGCACGGGCATCACCGTCGAGGACGCGGACACCTGCGGCGGCGCGAGCATCGTCGTCCCGGCCGGCACCCCGTGGGTGGACGTGGTCGACAGGGCCGTGTCCGAGGGGTGGGTCGGGGTGGAGGCGCTGGCCGGCATCCCCGGTTCGACCGGGGCGTCGCCCGTGCAGAACGTCGGCGCCTACGGGCAGGAGGTCTCGGGCGTCATCTCGACCGTGCGTGTCTGGGACCGGGCCGAGAGCCGGATCAGGACGTTCTCGCTGGTCGACCTGGCCTTCGGCTACCGGTCGTCGAGCCTCAAGCGCTCGCTGCGCGACGAGGACGGCTCGCCGTCACGCTTCGCGCCGACCCCCCGCTACGTGGTGCTCGAGGTCGGCTTCCAGCTGCGCCTGGGCACGCTCTCGGCGCCTGTCGCCTACGCCGAGCTCGCCAAGCGCCTCGGCGTCGAGATCGGCGGCCGTGCCCCGCTGGTCGACGTCCGCGCGGCAGTCCTCGAGCTGCGCGCCGGCAAGGGCATGCTGCTCGACGCCGCCGACCACGACACCTGGAGCGCCGGCTCGTTCTTCACCAACCCGGTCGTCCCCGCGGCCCTCGCTGATGAGCTCCCTGCCGGCGCCCCGCGCCACCCGGTCCGGTCGGCTCGCCCCGAGCGGACCACCGGGCCGAGCCTGGGCGCCGTCGACGAGACGCTGGTCAAGACGAGCGCCGCGTGGCTGATCGAGCATGCCGGGTTCGGCCGCGGCTTCGGCCTGCCGGGACCTGTCGCCCTGTCCACCAAGCACGCCCTCGCGCTGACCAACCGGGGCGGGGCGACCACGGCGCAGCTGCTGGACGTCGCGCGCACCGTCCGGGACGGCGTCCGGGACGCGTACGGCATCGAGCTCGAGCCGGAGCCCGTGCTGGTCGGCTGTGCCCTCTGAACGGCTGTGCCCTCTGAACGGCTGCGCCCTCTGAACGGCTGCGCCCGCTGAGAGACTGTGCCCTCTGAACGGCTGCGCTCAGGCGCGCGCCGTCGCGGTGGGAGCGGCCGGCTCGCCCCCGGGGTGGCCCAGGAGGGCGCCACGCACGAGGGCGAGCACGTCCTCGTCGTCCAGCCGTGCAGCTCGCATGTTCGCGACGAACCTGTCGGCGGCCTCCTGGAGCGAGCTGTCCGCGCCGGTCGCACCGTCGGCGATCACCGTGCCGGTCCGGCGGCGGGTGGTGATCACGGCGGCGGTCTCCAGCTCGTGGTAGGCGCGCGCCACCGTCCCGGCGGCCACCCCGAGGTCCGCCGCCATCGCGCGGATCGTCGGGAGGCGGTCGCCGGCGCGCAGGCGTCCGGCCGAGACGTGGGCGAGGACCTGCAGCCGGATCTGCTCGTACGGCGGGACGCTCGAGGTCAGGTCGACCTCCACCTGCAGAGCCATCACCGGGCCTGCAGCTCGCTCGCGGACGGCCGGTCGCCGGGCTGCCCAGGTGTGGCTGGCGCGGGCGCGAACGGTCCGGGTGCGGACGGCGTGGGAGCGGCCGGAGCGGGCGGCCGTCCCGCGTCCCCGGGTCCGACGTGCGGCTCGACACCGTCGGTCACCACGGGTGGTGCGGGCAGCGCGGCGAGGACCAGTGCCGCGATCACCACGGCCCCGCCCGTCAGGGTCAGCGCCACCCCGCCCGCGGTGAGCAGGGCGCTCTCGCGGGCGGCGTCACCGTTGCCGTGGCCGAGGTTCTGCAGGGCCATCCCGGCCACCGCCAGGACCGCGCCGGCCGTCAGCCCCACCACGAGCTGCGCGCCACGCAGGACGCGGTGCGCAGAGAGCCGCCGCAGGCTCAGGTCCCACGCGGGTGCCGTGTCCACCACCGCGGGCCGGCCCGCGACGAGGCGCAGCACGCCGTACGTCGCGGCGAGCACGGCGGTGAGGGCGATCAGGAGCGGCACGCCGAAGAACCAGCCGGGGAACGGTCCGGCGGACGCCCCGCCGTCGGGGAACGTGCGGGAGACCTGCCGTCCGCCGTCGGCCAGCAGCCCGCAGACGACGAGCGTCACGACGAGCACGCCTGCCCAGGACCACAGGACCCGGCGCAGCAACGGTGGGGTGACGTCAGCGACCGTTCGTCGCAGCAGGGCTGCCCGCCGGACGGCCCCCGTCGGCCGGGGCCAGGTGACCTCGCCGACGGCATGCACCGCGAGGAACAGCAGCCCGAGCACCGCCGGGTACACCGCCGCGCCGATGCCGCCGTACGGGCCGGACCCGGCCGCGCTGACGGCCCAGCCGATCGGCAGCGTGACCAGGAGTGGCCCGGCGGCGAAGCCGACGACCCAGGCGGCCACGTGCACCACGAGCGCATGGCGGCGCGCAGCCTCGGCCGTCTGCGCCGGGGCCGGCGCGGGCCGACGACGCAGCACCACGAGCAGGACGAGCGGCACCACCATCACCGCCGTCAGGGTGCCGACGACGAGCAGGAGCAGGACGGGCAGCGCGCTCATGGGTACCTCGGGTACTCGCGTATCAATGAACTAGGTAATTGATACATTGGCGCACGGCAGCGCCCGCGTCAAGGGCGCTCAGGTCGTGGCCCTCACCGGAGGCTCGGGGGGCGAGCTCTCAGGTCCTGCGAGCCAGGCGTCGATCCCGGCCAGCAGCCGACGGCGCGTCGCCTCACCCGCCCGCGAGGCCAGGACCGATCCCCGCGCCAGCTCGGCCAGCTCGGCGTCACTGAAGCCGTGAACCCGGCGTGCCACCTCGTACTGGGCGACGAGCCGCGAGCCGAACAGCAGCGGGTCGTCCGCGCCCAGAGCGACGACTGCCCCCGCCTCCACCAGCGCCCGCAGCGGTACGTGCCCGTCCTCCTCGTAGACGCCGAGGGAGACGTTGGACGCCGGGCACAGCTCGAACGCCACGCCCGCCCGCACGACGTCGTCGAGCACCCGGGGGTCCTCGGCGGTCCGCACGCCGTGGCCCAGCCGGTCGGGGGCGAGGTGGTCCATGACCTCGCGCACATGGGCAGGGCCGAGCAGCTCGCCCCCGTGCGGCACCGAGGCAAGCCCCGCGCGTCGGGCGATGGTGAACGCCGGCGCGAAGTCGGCGGTCCGCCCACGGCGCTCGTCGTTGGACAGCCCGAAGCCAACGACCTCACCTGGTCCGTCGCCGGCGTAGCGCACGGCCAGCCGGGCGAGCGTCCGGGCCTCGAGGGGATGGCGCAGCCGCGACCCCGCCACCACCACCCCGACCTCGACCCCGGTGCGCGCACTCGCCAGCCTGGCCTCGTCCAGCACGATCTCCAGTGCCGCGGTGAGCCCCCCGACGAAGGGTGCGTACGACGTCGGGTCGACCTGGATCTCGAGCCGGCCCGAGCCTTCCGCGCCATCGTCCTGCGCGGCCTCGGCGACGATCCGCCGCATCTCCGCCTCGGACCTGACGCACGCCCGGGCGGCGTCGTAGAGCCGCTGGAAGCGGAACCAGCCCCGCTCGTCCACGGGCGGCCGCACTCCTTCGCCGTCGACCAGCGCATGAGGCAGGCGCACACCACGGGCGGCCGCCATCGCCGCCAGGCTCTCCGGCCGCAACGAGCCGGTGAAGTGCAGGTGCAGGTGGGCCTTGGGGAGGCTCGCCAGGTCGCGCACCGGGTCAGTGTGCCAGCGCCGCAGCCGATCGCCCCGCGAGGTCCGTCAGGGTCGCCCTCGGGTTGCCCCTCAGGGCGCCCGGAGGATGCCCCGCTCGAGCGCCGCCGTGACGGCACGGGTGCGGTCGTCCACGCCGAGCTTGGCGAAGATCCGCAGCAGGTGGGTCTTGACCGTCGCCTCCCCGATGAACAGCTCGGCGCCGATCTGCGCGTTGCTCCCGCCGCGTGCGACCCCGGCCAGCACCTCGAGCTCGCGCGGGGTGAGCCGCTCGGACCCGTTGCGCAGCTGGGACACCAGTCGCCGCGCGACGGACGGCGCGAGCACCGTCTGGCCGGCGGCAGCTGCGCGCACGGCCTCGACGAGGTCCTCCCGCGGCGCGTCCTTGAGCAGGTAGCCCGTCGCCCCTGCCTCCACCGCCCGCAGGATGTCGCTGTCGGTCTCGTACGTGGTCAGGACGACGACGCGCACGCCCGGCGCGCGCTGCAGGATCTGCTCGGTGGCGCCGGCACCGTCCAGCACGGGCATCCGCAGGTCCATCAGCACCACGTCGGGGGAGAGCTCGACGGCCAGCCGCACCGCCGCAGCGCCGTCGGCCGCCTCGCCGACGACCTCCAGGTCGTCCTCCCCGGCGAGGAGCCCCACGATCCCGGCGCGCACCACGGGGTGGTCGTCGGCGACGACCAGGCGGACGCTCATGACTGCCCCTCCTCGCGGCGGACCTGAGGCAGGGTGACCCGCACCCTCGTCCCGCCGTTGTCCCCGCCACTGACCTCGAGCCTGCCTCCGCCCGTGGTCACACGATCCCGCATCCCGCGCAGCCCGAAGCCCTCCGCCGCGCCGCCGTCGATGCCGCGGCCGTCGTCGACCACCTCGAGCTGGATGTCGCCGGCGGGCCCCGGGCTGTCCGTGTCGCCGGACAGGACCAGCCCGACGTGACCAGCCCTGGCGTGGCGCCGCACGTTCGACAGCGCCTCCTGCGCCGCGCGCAGCAGGATCACCTCGCGCTCGCGACCGATGGACCGCGCCGTCGTCTCGTCGGGCAGCGTCACGTCGACGCGCACCCCTGTCTCCTGCTCGAAGCGCACCGCCAGTCGCTGGAGGGCCTCGCCCAGGCCGGCCCCGTCCAGCCCCACCGGCGCGAAGGCCGCGACCAGGGCGCGCGCCTCGGCGAGGTTGTCCCGTGCGGTCCGCTCGACCAGGTCGAGGCGCTCGGCGGCTCGTTCGGACTGACCACGCCGCAGGTCGGTGGAGGCGGTCTGGGTCAGCATGATGATGCTGGTGAAGCCCTGGGCGAGGGTGTCGTGGATCTCCTGGGCCATCCGCTGCCGCTCGGCGTCGACCCCTGCGGAGTGGTGGCTCGCGGCCAGCTCGGCCTGCGCCGCCTCGAGCCGGATGAGCAGCTGCGCACGCTCCTCGCTCTGCTCCGCGACCTGCGTGATCCACAGCCCCAGCAGGATGGCGAACGCCAGACCGAGGGCAGCCTGGGTGGCGATCTGCGGCAGGAGGTCCGAGCGCAGGCCCTCGTGCAGCCAGATGGCCGCGACGAGCCCGACGCTCAGCACCCCGCAGGCGATGGCGCCCGCGCGCCGGGAGGACGAGAAGAACCAGATCTGGCTGTAGGCGATGAACAGCAGCACCGTCCCGGTGGGGTCGAAGCGCACGACCACGACCGTCGAGGCCAGGAGGAGTGCCAGGTAGGCCATGGCCAGCCTGGCGTCCCCGGTCCGCGCGGCCCGCCGTCCGACGAACGTGTACGCGCCGACCATCACGACGAGCGCACCCACCGCGAGCGCCGTGTCCCGGGGTGTGTTTCCGTCGACCAGGAGCGCAGCGCCGCCGATCAGGGCCATCAGGTAGAAGGCGATGTCCCAGCGCCGCAGCGACTTCGACCAGAACTCCGCCCGGTCGGTCGCCGTCCCGGCAGGTGCGCCGGCGTCGGCCGGGTGGGCGGCGGCGGTCGTCGCGGCGCGGGCCGCGTACGCCCGCGACCCGCGCTCCGCGTTCTGCAGTGTCATCACGTGCCGTCTCTCGTCGGGTGCCGGGCTCAGCCGTCGTCGCGCCGGCGCCACCGGAACGTCCGCACGCCGAGAACCAGCCCGACCAGAAGGTAGGCCCCCAGGACCGCCGCCGTCATGCCGTGCTCCCACGAGCCGGCCGGCTCCATCGCGAGCGCCGTGTCGGGCAGGAACACCGACCTCATGCCCTGGGCCATCCACTTCAGCGGGAACAGGGAGGCGACCTGCTGCATCCAGGACGGCAGGGAGCTGAACATGAAGAACACGCCGGAGATGAACTGGAGCACCAGCACGATCGGGGTCACCACGGCCGAGGCGCTCTTGCCGCTGCGCGGGACCGACGAGAACGCCACACCGCAGACGGCCCCGGTCGCCGTGCCGAGCAGCAGCACCCACGCGAACGTCAGCCACCGGTCGGCGGTCGTCGGCAGGTCGATGCCGAAGACGAGGCGGGCGACCACCAGGAGCAGCCCCATCTGCGCGAACGAGCTGATCAGCACGGAGCCGACCTTGCCGAGGAAGTAGGCGGCCGGCGGGAGGGGCGTGGCACGCAGCCGCTTGAGCGCCCCCTCGTCCCGGGCGATCGCGATCGACATCGCGACGTTCTGGAAGCTCGAGAGCAGCACACCTGTCGCGACCATGCCCGGCAGGAAGTACTGGCCGAAGGGGATGCCCGGCTCAGGCCCGACGGTCGCGCCGTCCTGGCCGAACACCGTCGCGAAGATCGCCAGCATGATGATCGGGTAGGCGAAGATGAACACGACGGCGTCGCGCTCGCGGGAGTACTGCCGCAGCTCGATGCGCGTGCGTTCGATGCTCAGGGCGAGCAGGGACGGGAGCGGTCGGACCGGGCGGACGGCCGGCGCGTCGCTCGTGGCGCGTGCCGTGAGGCCGGCTGCCGGGGCGGTGGTCATCGCAGGGATCCCTTCAGGTCGGGCGCGCCCAGGCCGGGCGCAGCGTTCAGGTCCAGGGCGGCGGCGTCCAGGAGTGCCGGGTCGTGCCCGGCAGGAGCCCCCTGGGTGGTGTCCTCGTCGGTGGCGAGCGAGCGCTCGCCGATCAGGCTGAGGTAGACGTCCTCGAGGGTGGGCCGCAGCACCTGCAGGTCGGGCACCTCACCGGACCAGCGGGCGGCGAGGTGGCTGACCACCGAGGTGGGGGTCGCAGTGGTCACCTGACGTGCCACGCCCTCCTCCGTCCAGCGCACGACGGCGTGCCGCGAGGCGCGGTCACCGAGCGACGCGGGTGCGTCCAGGGCCACCACGCGCCCGTCGACGATGACGGCGCACCTGTCGGCCAGGCGCTCGGCCTCGTCGAGGTAGTGGGTCGTCAGCAGGATGGTGGTGCCCTGGTCGCGCAGGTCGAGGATGAGCTCCCAGAAGGCGTGCCGGGCCTCGGGGTCGAAACCGGTGGTGGGCTCGTCCAGGAACAGCAGCTCGGGCCGGCCGATCATGCCGAGCGCGACGTCGAGCCGACGGCGCTGGCCGCCGGACAGCTGGCGGCTGCGGGTGCGCTCCTTGTCGCGCAGGCCGACGGCGTCGATGACCTCGTCGGGGTCGCGCGGGTCGGGGTAGTACCGCGCGAAGTGGCGCACGACCTCGCCCACCGTCAGCTCGGCCTGGTCGTCCACGGACTGCAGGACGACGCCGATCCGGCTGCGCCAGTGCGCATCGGCCCGGTGGGGGTCGACGCCGAGGACGCTCACGTCGCCGCCGTCGCGGACCCGGAAGCCCTCGAGGATCTCGATCGTGGTCGTCTTGCCGGCGCCGTTCGGGCCGAGGACGGCGAAGATCTCGCCGCGCTCGACCGTGAGGTCGATGCCGTCGACCGCGCGCTTGGGTCCGTAGTGCTTGTGCAGGTCGCGGACGCGGATCGCCGGTCCTGCCGAGGTCTGAGTGGTCATGTCCTCAGACTGGCGTGGCGCGGCCGCCGCCGGGAGCCCTGGCCGGTGGGTTCTCGCGTCCACCGGTCGGTGGACGCGGCCGGTCGACGAGGATGCCCGGCCGACGGGAGGACCCCGTCGGCGGGGCGTTCAGCCGCGCGCCGAGGCCTCGCCCAGCAGGGCCTGGATCCGCCCGACGCCCTCGGCGAGGTCGGCGTCACCGAGCGCGTAGGAGAGCCGCAGGAACCCGCTCGGCCCGAACGCCTCACCCGGGACCACGGCCACCTCGGCCTGGTCCAGGATGAGCGTGGCGAGCTCAGCCGACGTCGTCGGCGTCACGCCGCGGATCGTCTGCCCGAGGATGCCCTCGACGCTCGGGTACACGTAGAACGCGCCCGTCGGCGTCGGGCAGACGACGCCGTCGATCGCGGAGAGCATCTCGACCATGGTGCGTCGCCGCCGGTCGAACGCCGTGCGCATCTCGTCGACGGCCGACAGGTCGCCGGTCAGCGCGGCGATGGCCGCCCGCTGCGAGACGTTGGCGACGTTGGACGTCAGGTGGGACTGCAGGTTCGTGGCGGCCTTGGTCACGTCGGCGGGGGAGATCATCCAGCCCACCCGCCAGCCGGTCATCGCGTACGTCTTCGCGACCCCGTTCAGCACGATCGCCGTGTCGGCGAGCTCGGGCACGACCCGCACGATCGGCGTGAAGGCGGCGTCGTCGTAGGTGAGGTGCTCGTAGATCTCGTCGGTGATGACCCAGATCCCGTGCTCGAGCGCCCAGCGCCCGATCTCCTCGGTCTGCTCGGGGGAGTAGACGGCACCCGTCGGGTTCGACGGCGAGCAGAAGAGGAGCGCCTTCGTGCGGGGCGTGCGGGCGGCCTCGAGCTGGTCGACGGTGACGAGGTATCCCTGGTCGACGCCCGCGAAGACCTCGACGGGCACGCCGCCGGCCAGCCGGATCGCCTCGGGGTAGGTGGTCCAGTACGGCGCCGGCAGGAGCACCTCGTCGCCGGTGTCGACCACGGCGGCGAAGGCCTGGTAGACGGCCTGCTTGCCGCCGTTGGTCACCACGACCTGGTTGGGGGAGACCTCGTACCCCGAGTCGCGCAGCGTCTTGGCGGCGATGGCTGCGCGTAGCTCGGGCAGGCCTGCAGCCGGGGTGTACCGGTGGTTGGCGGGCACCGAGCAGGCGGCGATCGCCGCGTCGACGATGTACTGCGGCGTCGGGAAGTCCGGCTCCCCGGCGCCGAAGCCGATCACGGGTCGGCCGGCCGCCTTGAGCGCCTTCGCCTTCGCATCGACCGCCAGCGTCGCGGACTCGGCGATCGCCGCGATCCGGGCGGAGAGGCGGGCGTGCGTCGCCGGTCCACCCACGGCGGGGGCGGGCGATCCGGGGGCGGGCGAGGACGGGGCTGCAGGCGTCTGGCTCACCCGCCCATACTGGCAGAGCAGGTCGGGCGTGGCCGGGGCGTTCCAGAGCCCGGGACCACCCGCTGGACCAGGTCGCCGGGCCGGAGTTCGACCCATGGCGGCAGACCACGTACACTCGACCGCTGGTGGTTGACGCCCGCCATGATGTGCCATGCCCGGAACCCGGTTCGCCGGTCCGGGCGGGGTGCAGCACAGGACGTCAGCCCTGCACGACGAAGGGCAGTGGCGCAATTGGTAGCGCACCGGTCTCCAAAACCGGCGGTTGTGGGTTCGAGTCCCTCCTGCCCTGCGTAACGGCCGGCCTGACGCCGGTCGGCTGGAAGGTGCGAGGCAGCCGGCTGGGCCGGACGCCGAGCAACGGCCGAGGCGGTGTCGGTCGATGCCGGCGGACCGGACAGGAACGGCAGTCAGGCCGCAGGCTCGTCACGCGGCAGCACGGCACGCAGCACACACAAGGCAGCACATGGACAGGACTGGGGACGAACTGTGAGCGAATCCGCACGAGCGGCAGCCTCCGGTGCCGAGAGCACCGGCAGCGGTCCCGCACGTCCGGCGCCCAAGCCGAAGGCGAAGGCCAAGGCGGGCCGCGGGCTGTTCGAGCGCATCGCGATCTTCTTCCGCCAGGTGGTCGCCGAGCTGAAGAAGGTCGTCTGGCCGACCCGCACCGAGCTGGGCAGGTACATCTCCGTGGTCCTGGTGTTCGTCGTCGTCGTCATGGCCTTCGTGGCCCTGGTGGACGTCGGCGTCGGCTCCGTCATGCGGTTCGTCTTCGGCGGCCGCTGACCCCCATCACGCGGCCGGTCCGCCGGCCGGCACCAGATCAGCACGACCCCGAGCAGCAGAAAGCAGGTTCACCCCGTGTCGCACGAGTCGCTGGAGCAGACCGAGCAGGACGAGACGTCGGTCGAGGTCGCCGACGTCGACGCCGCCGTCGCCGAGGGTGAGCTCGTCGCCGCCGAGCCCGCCGACGAGGCATCCGAGATCGAGACCGAGGTCGCCGAGAGCGACGTCGCGGCCGCCGAGGACGAGACCACCGAGGTGGCCGACGTCCCGGAGGACGACGAGACCGAGGTCGACCCGGTCGAGGCGTTCAAGTCCGAGCTGCGCCGTCAGCCGGGCGACTGGTACGTCATCCACTCCTACGCGGGGTACGAGAACCGCGTGAAGGCCAACCTGGAGAACCGCATCCAGAGCCTGAACATGGAGGACTTCATCCACCAGGTCGAGGTCCCGATGGAGGAGGTCACGGAGATCAAGAACGCGCAGCGCAAGATCGTGCGCCGCGTGCGGATCCCCGGGTACGTCCTGGTCCGGATGGACCTGACCGACGAGTCGTGGGGCGCCGTCCGCCACACGCCCGGTGTCACCGGCTTCGTCGGCCACACCCACCAGCCGGTGCCGCTGACGCTCGATGAGGTCTTCTCGATGCTCGCGCCGTCGCTCGCCCCGGTCACCGAGCGCGCCAAGGCCGCCGCGGCCCCCAAGATCGCCGTCGACTTCACCATCGGTGAGTCGGTCACGGTGACCGACGGGCCGTTCGACACCCTCCCCGCGACGATCTCCGAGATCAACGCCGAGGGTCAGAAGCTCAAGGTGCTCGTCTCCATCTTCGGCCGGGAGACCCCTGTCGAGCTCTCGTTCAGCCAGGTCGCCAAGATCTGACGTCTCAGGCACCGTCGCGCGACGGTGCTGCCACCACCCAGTAGTCACCACGTAAGGACCCGGACATGCCTCCCAAGAAGAAGGTCAGCGGCCTCATCAAGCTGCAGATCAAGGCCGGCGCCGCGACGCCGGCGCCGCCGATCGGCCCCGCCCTCGGCCAGCACGGCGTCAACATCATGGAGTTCTGCAAGGCGTACAACGCGGCCACCGAGGCGCAGCGCGGCGACGTCATCCCGGTGGAGATCACGGTCTACGAGGACCGTTCCTTCACCTTCATCACCAAGACCCCGCCGGCCGCCGAGCTGATCAAGAAGGCTGCCGGCGTCGCCAAGGGTTCCCCGACCCCGCACACGGTCAAGGTCGCGACCCTGACGCAGGCGCAGGTCCGGGAGATCGCCCAGACCAAGCTCGAGGACCTGAACGCCAACGACATCGACGCCGCGGCGAAGATCGTCGCCGGCACCGCCCGCTCGATGGGCATCACGGTCAAGGACTGACCAGCACCACCAGCACGAGCACCACCAGCACGACCGGACCGGGCACCGCCCGCGACCGGGCAGGAGAACCAGTGGCAGGGCCATGTGCGGCCCGTCGACCACGAGCTGCCGACTAGGAGAACTGAGCAGATGGCACAGCACAGCAAGGCGTACCGCGCCGCCGCAGAGACGATCGACCGCGACCGGGCCTACGCCCCCCTCGAGGCGGTCCGCCTCGCGCAGAAGACGTCGGTCACCAAGTACGACGCGACCGTCGAGGTGGCCTTCCGCCTCGGTGTCGACCCCCGCAAGGCGGACCAGATGGTCCGTGGCACCGTGAACCTGCCGCACGGCACCGGCAAGACCGCCCGGGTCCTGGTCTTCGCCACCGGTGAGCGTGCCGAGCAGGCCCGCGCTGCGGGTGCCGACGAGGTCGGTGGTGACGAGCTGATCGAGAAGGTGGCCGCCGGGTACACCGACTTCGACGCCGCCGTCGCCACGCCCGACCTGATGGGGAAGGTCGGCCGGCTGGGCAAGGTCCTGGGTCCGCGCGGGCTCATGCCGAACCCCAAGACGGGCACCGTCACGATGGACGTCGCGAAGGCCGTCACCGAGATCAAGGGCGGCAAGATCGAGTTCCGCGTCGACAAGCACGCGAACCTGCACTTCATCATCGGCAAGACGTCCTTCTCCGACATCCAGCTGGTCGAGAACTACGCCGCCGCGCTGGACGAGATCCTGCGTCTGAAGCCGGCCGCCTCGAAGGGCCGCTACATCATGAAGGCGTTCGTCGCCACGTCGATGGGCCCGAGCATCCCGCTCGACCAGAACAAGACCCGCCACCTCACGGTCGAGGAGACCGAGGAGTCCTGAGTCGCCACGCACAGCGCAGAAGGGCCCGGCAGCAACGGCTGCCGGGCCCTTCGGCTGTCCGCCGACCGGCGCCTCGGCCGGTGCGCCGATGGGGCGCGAGGCTCAGGCCACGCCTGCCCGGTCCGCGGTGCGGCCGGCCGGGCGGTCCGAGCGGGCCGTGCGGTCCGCAGCCAGGCCGACCACCAGCAGCAGCAGAGCGCTGGCCAGGTGCAGGAGGTTGTCCGCACCGTTGAGCGCCAGGATGTTGGCGGGCGAGCCCATGAGGAACGGGCCGAGGACGGCCACCAGAAGGTAGACCGCACCGACGGTGGCGTTCGCGCCCTTCGCAGCGCGGACCGAGGCCCGGGCCGCGAGCAGGAGCGTCGCCCCGATGGCGAGGTGGACCACGTTGTGCAGCGGGTTGACGTCGAAGACCACGAGCGCGTGGCCCTCGGACTCGGCGAACCCCAGGCCGCCCGTGACGGCGAAGCCGACCAGGCCGACGAGCAGGTACACCGCGCCGAAGACGGCTCCGAGCAGACGGTTGGGGGAGTGAGCCATGAAGCACCTCTCAGGTCGGGACGAGCCTGTCGCTCGTCTCTCTCGTGCGGTGTTCGGAGCGGCGCCGTGGCCGGATGGGTGCCGGCTCCAGCGGAGGCGATTTGGTCCCGAGCCGTGGTTCCCGTAGTCTTTCCGGGCCCAAGACCGCAGGTTGTCGGCCGCCCTCACGCGAGGGTGGTCACCGAAGTCCCGTCTCGACGGGGGCCGGCGCAGGTGAGTGACTCATGACGGACCGGCGCACCACGTGCCGCTGGACCGCCTCCGAGCCCCGCGCCTGCGCGGGGCTCTTCGTCGTTCCGGGGACGGTGCACCGACGAGTGCGGTACGACCACCGGAAGGATTGCCATGGCGAGGCCGGACAAGGCAGCCGCGGTTGCAGAGCTCACGGACAGCTTCCGTGACTCCAACGCCGTCGTGCTGACCGAGTACCGCGGGCTCACCGTCGCCCAGCTCAAGCAGCTGCGGCGCGCGCTCAGCGGCGACGCAACCTACGCCGTGGTGAAGAACACGCTGTCCGCCATCGCGGCCAAGCAGGCAGGCGTCGTCATCGACGACGCCGCGCTCGCCGGACCCTCGGCCATCGCCTTCGTGACCGGTGACCCGGTCCAGGCAGCCAAGGGCCTGCGTGACTTCGCCAAGGCTCACCCGCAGCTCGTCATCAAGGGTGGTGTCCTCGACGGACGCGCCCTGACGGCTTCGGACGTCACCAAGCTCGCGGACCTCGAGTCCCGTGAGGTCCTGCTGGCCAAGCTGGCCGGCGCAATGAAGGCGTCGCTCTTCGGCGCTGCGTACCTGTTCACCGCGCCTGCCGCCAAGGCAGTGCGCACCATCGAGGCCCTGCGCGAGAAGCGGGCGACCGAGGAGCAGGCGGCCTGACGGCTGTCTCTCCCCGACCCACCACCCAACCTGCTCGCGCGAGCAGGGCAACAGGAAGGAACGCCATCATGGCGAAGCTCACCACCGCAGAGCTGCTCGACGCGTTCAAGGAGCTCACCCTCATCGAGCTCTCTGAGTTCGTGAAGGCATTCGAGGAGACCTTCGAGGTCACCGCCGCGGCGCCCGTCGCCGTCGCCGGCCCGGCTGCCGCGGCCGCCGAGGTCGAGGAGGTCGAGGAGAAGACCGAGTTCGACGTGGTCCTCGAGTCTGCCGGCGAGAAGAAGATCCAGGTCATCAAGGAGGTGCGCGCCCTCACGAGCCTCGGCCTGAAGGAGGCCAAGGACCTCGTCGACGGCGCCCCCAAGGCCGTCCTGGAGGGTGTCAACAAGGAGGCGGCCGACAAGGCTGTCGCCGCCCTCGAGGGTGCCGGCGCGACCGTCACCGTCAAGTGATCTCAGCTCTCTGAGCTCGGCGCCACGGCGCCACCGCAGTACCGCTTCGAGGCCCGTTCCCCCCGGGGAGCGGGCCTCGAAGCGTCATGCGGGGGAGCGGGGTGCGCGGTCCGGGTGGTGCACGGGCGGGGCGACCCGCAGATGGTGAGCCGACCACCGAAGCGCACGTCGGCAGCTCCGGTCAAGTCGTCGGATGACCTCATTGGACATGCCGCGGGAGTGCGGGTACGCTAGCGCTTTGCGCTGGCTTGTGCCTGCACCCCTCAACCCGCCCCTCGGTCCCGAGCTCTGCCCGGTGGCCGAACTGATCGTCATGGGCTGGTAGAGCAGGGTAAGGCCACGACCCGCGAGCGTGCACTCGAACCGCAGGGAAGGACCCCTCTTGGCTGCCTCGCGCACCCCTTCTGCACCGACCGCCGACGCTATCGCGAACCGCACCGCATCGCGCCGCGTCTCATTCGCCAAGATCCACGAGCCGCTCGAGGTCCCTGACCTCCTCGGGCTGCAGACCGAGAACTTCGACTGGCTGCTCGGTAACGCAGCATGGCAGGAGCGAGTCGCCGCCGCTGTGGAGGCCGGCCGTCAGGACGTCCCCGAGACCTCGGGCCTGGAGGAGATCTTCGAGGAGATCTCCCCGATCGAGGACTTCGGCGGGAGCATGTCCCTGTCCTTCCGTGACCACCGCTTCGAGCCGCCGAAGTACACGGCCGAGGAGTGCAAGGAGAAGGACTTCACCTACGCCGCGCCGCTGTTCGTCACGGCCGAGTTCGTGAACTACACCACCGGTGAGATCAAGAGCCAGACGGTCTTCATGGGCGAGTTCCCGCTCATGACCGAGCGCGGCACCTTCATCATCAACGGCACCGAGCGCGTCGTCGTCTCCCAGCTCGTCCGCTCGCCGGGCGTCTACTTCGAGCGCACCGCTGACAAGACGTCCGACAAGGACATCTTCACCGCCAAGATCATCCCCTCGCGCGGCGCCTGGCTCGAGTTCGAGATCGACAAGCGTGACGCCGTCGGCGTGCGTGTCGACCGCAAGCGCAAGCAGTCGGTCACCGTGCTGCTCAAGGCCCTGGGCCTGGACGACGCGGCCATCCGCGAGGAGTTCGCGCAGTTCCCCGCCGTGCTGGAGACCCTCGAGAAGGACCACGTCAACACCGAGGACGAAGCCCTGCTCGACATCTACCGCAAGATCCGTCCGGGCGAGCCGCCGACGATCGAGGCCGGCCGCGCGCTGCTCGACAACTTCTACTTCAACCCCAAGCGCTACGACCTCGCCAAGGTCGGCCGCTACAAGGTGAACAAGAAGCTCGGCATCGACGCCCCGCTCACCGACTCGGTGCTCTCCGTCGCGGACATCGTCGCCACGGTCAAGTACATGGCCGCCCTGCACGCCGAGGTCGCCACCCTGGCGGGCACGCGTGCCGGCGAGGCCATCGAGGTGCGCGTCGAGACCGACGACATCGACCACTTCGGCAACCGTCGCATCCGCGCCGTCGGCGAGCTCATCCAGAACCAGGTCCGCACGGGCCTGTCCCGGATGGAGCGCGTCGTCCGCGAGCGCATGACGACCCAGGACGTCGAGGCGATCACGCCGCAGACCCTGATCAACATCCGCCCCGTGGTGGCGTCGATCAAGGAGTTCTTCGGCACCTCGCAGCTCTCGCAGTTCATGGACCAGAACAACCCGCTCGCCGGCCTGACGCACAAGCGTCGTCTGTCCGCGCTGGGCCCGGGTGGTCTGTCCCGTGACCGCGCCGGCATGGAGGTCCGTGACGTCCACCCGTCGCACTACGGCCGCATGTGCCCGATCGAGACCCCTGAGGGCCCGAACATCGGCCTCATCGGCTCGCTCGCGACGTACGGACGGATCAACCCGTTCGGCTTCGTCGAGACCCCGTACCGCAAGGTCACCAAGGGTCGCGTCACCGACGACGTCCACTACCTGACCGCCGACGACGAGGACCGCCACGTCATCGCCCAGGCGAACGCCGCGCTCAAGCCGAACGGCCAGTTCGCCGAGGACCGCGTGCTGGTCCGCACCAAGGGCGGCGAGGTCGAGATCGTCCCCGGCGAGGCCGTGGACTACATGGACGTCTCACCGCGCCAGATGGTGTCCGTCGCCACCGCGATGATCCCGTTCCTCGAGCACGACGACGCCAACCGTGCCCTCATGGGCGCCAACATGCAGCGCCAGGCCGTGCCGCTGGTGCGCTCCGAGGCGCCGCTGGTCGGCACCGGCATGGAGCGGCGCGCCGCTGTCGACGCCGGTGACGTCATCGTCGCGACCAAGGCAGGTGTGGTCACCGAGGTGTCCGCCGACCTGATCACGGTCAGCAACGACGACGCCACCACGACGACCTACCGCGTCGCGAAGTTCCGTCGCTCGAACCAGGGCACGTCCTACAACCAGCGCGTCGTCGCGAACGAGGGCGAGCGGGTCGAGGTCGGTTCCGTCCTCGCCGACGGCCCGGCCACGGACGAGGGCGAGCTCGCGCTCGGCCGCAACCTCCTGGTCGCGTTCATGTCCTGGGAGGGCCACAACTACGAGGACGCGATCATCCTGTCGCAGCGCCTCGTCCAGGACGACGTCCTCTCCTCGATCCACATCGAGGAGCACGAGGTCGACGCGCGCGACACCAAGCTCGGGCCCGAGGAGATCACGCGGGACATCCCGAACGTCTCCGAGGAGGTCCTCGCGGACCTCGACGAGCGCGGCATCGTGCGGATCGGCGCCGAGGTCTCCGCGGGCGACATCCTGGTCGGCAAGGTCACCCCCAAGGGCGAGACCGAGCTGACCCCGGAGGAGCGCCTGCTCCGTGCGATCTTCGGCGAGAAGGCCCGCGAGGTCCGCGACACGTCGCTGAAGGTTCCCCACGGCGAGTCGGGCACGGTCATCGAGGTCCGCACCTTCAACCGTGAGGACGGCGACGAGCTGCCCGCCGGCGTGAACGAGCTGGTCCGCGTCTACATCGCCGCGCGCCGCAAGATCACCGACGGTGACAAGCTCGCCGGCCGCCACGGCAACAAGGGCGTCATCTCCAAGATCCTGCCGGTCGAGGACATGCCGTTCCTCGCCGACGGGACCCCTGTCGACGTCGTCCTCAACCCGCTCGGCGTGCCCGGCCGCATGAACGTCGGCCAGGTCCTCGAGACGCACCTCGGCTGGGTCGCCAAGCAGGGCTGGGACATCCAGCTGGCCGACGCCTCCGCCGCGTGGGTCAAGGACGTGCCGTCCGCCGCCGTGCGCAGCGAGCCCGGCACGCCCGTCGCCACCCCGGTCTTCGACGGTGTGCCCGAGTCGGTCCTCACCGGCCTGCTCGACGTCACCTACCCGAACCGCGACGGCGAGCGCATGGTCGACTCGACCGGCAAGGCGCGTCTGTTCGACGGCCGCTCCGGCGAGCCGTTCCCGGACCCGGTGGCCGTCGGCTACATGTACATCCTCAAGCTGCACCACCTGGTCGACGACAAGATCCACGCCCGCTCGACCGGCCCGTACTCGATGATCACGCAGCAGCCGCTGGGTGGTAAGGCGCAGTTCGGCGGTCAGCGGTTCGGCGAGATGGAGGTCTGGGCCCTCGAGGCGTACGGCGCTGCCTACACGCTGCAGGAGCTCCTGACCATCAAGTCCGACGACGTCCCCGGCCGCGTGAAGGTGTACGAGGCCATCGTCAAGGGCGAGAACATCCCCGACTCGGGTATCCCGGAGTCGTTCAAGGTCCTCCTCAAGGAGATGCAGTCGCTCTGCCTGAATGTCGAGGTGCTGTCCTCGGACGGTGTCTCCATCGACATGAAGGAGAACGACGACGAGGTCTACCGGGCAGCGGAGGAGCTGGGCATCGACCTGTCCCGCCGCCCGAACGCCTCGAGCATCGAAGAGATCTGAACCGCGGGGTCGCCCCGGAGCCCCTGAGCTCCCGGGCGGCCCTTGCCATCCGGCTCTCACCGGCCGTGTCACGGTGAACATGGACAGACGAAGGAAGTAGGACACCTTGCTCGACGTCAACGTCTTCGACGAGCTGCGCATCGGCCTGGCCACCGCGGAGGACATCCGCGGCTGGTCGCACGGCGAGGTCAAGAAGCCCGAGACCATCAACTACCGGACTCTCAAGCCTGAGAAGGACGGTCTCTTCTGCGAGAAGATCTTCGGTCCCACGCGGGACTGGGAGTGCTACTGCGGCAAGTACAAGCGCGTGCGCTTCAAGGGCATCATCTGCGAGCGCTGCGGCGTCGAGGTGACCCGCTCGAAGGTCCGTCGTGAGCGCATGGGGCACATCGAGCTCGCCGCCCCCGTCACGCACATCTGGTTCTTCAAGGGCGTGCCCTCACGCCTCGGCTACCTGCTCGACCTCGCGCCCAAGGACCTCGAGAAGGTCATCTACTTCGCGGCGTACATGATCACCGAGGTCGACGACGAGGGCCGGCACGAGGACCTCCCCAACCTCCAGAACGAGATCGACCTGGAGAAGAAGGAGATCACCAACCGCCGCGACGTCGACATCGACAAGCGTGCGCGCAAGCTCGAGGCCGACCTGGCCGAGCTCGAGGCCGAGGGTGCGCGTTCCGACGCGCGTCGCAAGGTCCGTGACTCCGCCGAGCGCGAGATGGCGCAGATCCGCAAGCGTGCGGACGCCGACATCGAGCGGCTCGACGCCGTGTGGGACCGCTTCAAGAACCTCAAGGTCGCCGACCTCGAGGGCGACGAGATGCTCTACCGCCAGCTCCTGGACCGGTACGGCAACTACTTCAAGGGCTCGATGGGCGCCGCGGCGATCCAGAAGCGCCTCGAGGACTTCGACCTGGTCGCCGAGGCCGAGTCGCTGCGCGACACGATCAAGAACGGCAAGGGCCAGCGCAAGACGCGTGCCCTCAAGCGGCTCAAGGTCGTCAACGCGTTCCTCACCACGTCGAACACGCCCCAGGGCATGGTCCTGGATGCCGTCCCGGTCATCCCGCCGGACCTGCGCCCGATGGTCCAGCTCGACGGCGGCCGTTTCGCCACGTCGGACCTGAACGACCTGTACCGCCGCGTGATCAACCGCAACAACCGGCTCAAGCGCCTGCTCGACCTGGGTGCGCCGGAGATCATCGTGAACAACGAGAAGCGGATGCTCCAGGAGGCCGTCGACGCACTGTTCGACAACGGCCGCCGTGGTCGTCCCGTCACCGGACCGGGCAACCGGCCGCTGAAGTCGATCTCCGACATGCTCAAGGGCAAGCAGGGGCGTTTCCGCCAGAACCTGCTCGGCAAGCGCGTCGACTACTCGGGCCGTTCGGTCATCGTCGTCGGCCCGCAGCTCAAGCTGCACCAGTGCGGCCTGCCCAAGCAGATGGCCCTCGAGCTCTTCAAGCCCTTCGTCATGAAGCGGCTCGTCGACCTCAACCACGCGCAGAACATCAAGAGCGCCAAGCGCATGGTCGAGCGTGCCCGCCCCCAGGTGTGGGACGTGCTCGAAGAGGTCATCACCGAGCACCCGGTGCTGCTGAACCGTGCACCCACGCTGCACCGTCTCGGCATCCAGGCGTTCGAGCCGCAGCTCGTCGAGGGCAAGGCCATCCACCTGCACCCGCTCGTCTGCGGCGCGTTCAACGCCGACTTCGACGGTGACCAGATGGCTGTGCACCTGCCGCTGTCGACCGAGGCGCAGGCCGAGGCCCGCATCCTCATGCTGTCGAGCAACAACATCCTCAAGCCGTCGGACGGCCGTCCGGT
>DASXVR010000086.1:0-9932 GCA_036504175.1 Actinotalea sp.
GACAGGTCACGGCGCATGGTGGTGTACCAGCGGACCGGGCTGAACCCGGCGGCGGCGTACAGCCTGCGGTGGTCGCGGGCGCGCTCGTCGACGAAGGCGGCGAGGCGGGCGGGGAGCTCCTTGCCGGACTCGGCGAGCTTCTGGCGGCCGCGCCCCTCGGCCCAGATCAGCACCGCGCGACCGACGCCGCGGCCACGCCAGGCTGGGTGGACGGCACCGCTCAAGAAGGCGCGGACGGTCCGGGTGTCCCCCGGCCTGACCTCCACGAGCGCGTACGCGCGCAGCACGCCCTCGCTGTCGACGCCGGCCAGGGTGTCGCGCTCCAGGTCCTTCCAGTCGCCCTCGAGCATCGCGGCGACCTCCTCGGCGGAGTGCCGCTCGGGGCTCTTGTCGGCGGCCTCGACCGCCTCGATGAGCTCGAAGAACGCCGCCGCGTCGGGGCGCTTCAGGGGCCGCCAGGTCAGCTCGAGGTGCGCGGGGGGCAGCTCCACCACGGCGGGCGCATCCACCCTCTCGGCGATCGTCCGCGTCACGCTCACCGGACCAACCTAGGCGATGCCGCCGTGGTCGGGGACGCCCCCACCTGCACGGGCACCGGCCGGACGGCGAACGTCATGCGTCGATCCTGGCCCGGTCCAGGGACGCCGCGCCAGCCACGATGAAGTCGCGTCGGGGAGCCACCTCCGAGCCCATGAGCAGCTCGAACACCGCCTCGGCGCCTGCGGCGTGGTCGGCGGTCACCCGGCGCAGGGTCCGGTGCCGGGGGTCCATCGTGGTCTCCGCGAGCTGGTCGGCGTCCATCTCACCCAGACCCTTGTACCGCTGGATGTCCTCCTTGTAGCGGCGACCGGACCGCTCGAGCTTGCGCAGGGTCGTGGCGAGCTCGGCCTCGGAGTAGGTGTAGACGTACTCGTTCTTGCGCGAGCCGCCCCCGATCACCTCGACCCGGTGCAGCGGCGGGACGGCCGCGTAGACGCGCCCGGCGTCCACCAGCGGACGCATGTAGCGGAAGAACAGCGTGAGCAGCAGGGTCCGGATGTGGGCCCCGTCCACGTCCGCGTCGGTCATCAGCACGACCTTGCCGTAGCGCGCGGCGTCGAGGTCGAAGCTGCGGCCCGAGCCCGCACCGATCACCTGGATGATCGCGGCGCACTCGGCGTTCTTGAGCATGTCCGAGATCGAGGCCTTCTGGACGTTGAGGATCTTGCCCCGGATGGGCAGCAGCGCTTGGAAGTCCGAGCTCCGCGCGAGCTTGGCGGTGCCCAGGGCGCTGTCGCCCTCGACGATGAAGAGCTCGGACCTGTCGACGTCGTCGCTGCGGCAGTCGGCCAGCTTGGAGGGCAGGGCCGAGGTCTCCAGGGCGTTCTTGCGCCGCGAGATCTCCTTCTGCTTGCGCGCCGACATGCGGGCGCGCATCTCGGCGACGATCTTGTCCAGGACGAGCGCCGACTGGGTCTTGTGGTCGCGCTTGGGCGAGGTCAGCAGTGCCGTGAGCTCGGTCTCGACGACCTTCGCGACGATGGCGCGCACCGGCCCGGTGCCGAGCACCTCCTTGGTCTGCCCCTCGAACTGCGGCTCGGGCAGGCGCACCATGAGCACGGCCGTGAGCCCGGCGAGGATGTCGTCCTTCTCGATCCGGTCGGAGACGTCGCGGGTCGACACCTTCAGCCGCCGGGCGTTGAGCTCGACCTGCTTGCGGATCGTCTTGACGAGGGCCTGCTCGAGGCCGGCCAGGTGGGTGCCGCCCTTGGGGGTCGCGATGATGTTGACGAAGGTCCGCACCTCCGTCTCGTAGCCGGTTCCCCAGCGCAGGGCGACGTCGACGGTGCACTCGCGCAGGACCGCCTGGGACGTCAGGTGCCCACGACCGTCCAGCACCGGGACGGTCTCGGTGAACTCCCCCGTGCCGTGCAGGCGCCAGGTCTCGGTCAGGGCGGCGTCCGGCGCCAGGAAGTCCACGAAGTCCACGGTCCCGCCGTGGTGCACGAAGACCTCCTCGTGCGGGCCGTCCGCGCCCGGGGTCCCCGGCAGCCCACGCTCGTCGCGCACGCTCACGGTCAGGCCGGGCACCAGGAAGGTCGTCTGGCGCACGCGGGACACGAGCTCGTCGTAGGCGAAGACGGCCGAGGCGGGGAACACCTGGCGGTCCGCCCAGTAGCGGACGCGAGTGCCGGTGCGGCCCCGGGCGACCTTGCCGACGACCGCCAGCTCGGACGCCTCGACGAAGGGCGAGAAGGTGGCGTCCGGGTCCGGGCCGGACCTGTCGGCGAACGTGCCGGGCTCGCCGCGGTGGAACGTCATCCGGTAGGTCTTGCCGCCGCGGTCGACCTCGACGTCCAGCCGGGCGGACAGCGCGTTGACGACGCTCGCGCCGACCCCGTGCAGGCCACCGGAGGCCGCGTAGGAGCCGCCGCCGAACTTGCCACCCGCGTGGAGCTTGGTGAACACGACCTCGACGCCCGTCAGACCCGTCTTCGGCTCGATGTCCACGGGGATGCCCCGGCCGTTGTCGCGGACCTCGACGGAGCTGTCCGCGTGGAGCACCACGTCGATGCGGTCGCAGTGACCGCCGAGCGCCTCGTCCACCGCGTTGTCGATGATCTCCCACATGCAGTGCATGAGGCCGCGCGAGTCGGTGGTGCCGATGTACATGCCGGGTCGCTTGCGCACCGCCTCGAGCCCCTCCAGGACGGAGAGGTGGCGTGCGGTGTAGCTGGACTCCGACAACGTGCTCGTCACGAGGCCCGAGCCTAGACGGTGCCACCGACGCGGCCCCCGACGGCATGCCGGGAGCACCCCTGCGGCTCGGGCGGCGTGTGCCCGCGACTACGCGGACAGCGAACCTGGCGGTCTCGAGGAAGCCCTGGGGCACCCGGGGTGGTTGTATGAGGCATGACCACGACGACGACCTCCCCGCTGACCGCAGCAGACCGCTGCGACCGTTGCGGCGCCCAGGCCTACGTCAGGGTGCTGCTGCCCACAGGAGAGCTGTTCTTCTGCGCGCACCACGCCCGTCGGCACGCCTCCGCGTTCGCGGACGTTGCAGTCCTCGTCCAGGACGAGACAGACCGGCTCCTGGAGGAGCACGGCGCCCCTGCCCGCTGAACGCCACCGACATCGTGACGAAGGGCCCGACCGGCACGTCCGGTCGGGCCCTTCGTCGTCCGGCCCCAGGTCGCACGGCCCCCGCGGGTAGCACCGGCCGTGTGGCCGACGACGCAGGGACCGGCCCATGGACGTCGTGAACGTGCTGGTCGGCCTGGCCATCCTGGTCGGGCTGGTCGGCCTCGTGCTGCCCGCGCTGCCGGGTTCCCTGCTCATCGGGGTGGCCGTGCTCATCTGGGCCCTCGACACCGCGCGACCCGGAGGCTGGGTCGTCTTCGGCCTGGTGGTCGTCCTCCTCGTCGTGGGCAAGGTCGCCACGTACGTCGTGACCGGGCGCCGGGTCTCGGCGTCCGGGGTGCCGAACCGCTCGCTGGTCGTGGCAGGGCTCGCCGGCATCGTGGGCTTCTTCGTCGTGCCGGTCGTGGGCCTGATCGTGTTCTTCCCGCTGGCCCTGTACGGGATGGAGCACCACCGCCTGCGCGACGCCGCCCGGGCGCGGGCGTCGGCGTGGCTCGCGATCAAGGCCACCGCGCTGGGCAGCCTCGTGGAGCTGGGCCTCGCACTGGTCGCGTCAGCCACCTGGCTCGTCGCGGTGCTGGGCTTCGGCCTCGGACCCGCCTCCTGATCGGCGAGAGATCTCAGCGCTGGCCCAGCGTGATCGTCTCGAGGCCAGCCGGCCCGGCCACGATGGTCAACGCGTGGCCCGCCTCAGCGTTCACCGCGGCCACCACGTCCTCGACGGACCAGGGCTGCGCGAGGCCGTCCGCGCGCTCCCACAGGTCCACGCGGGCACCCGTCCGGTGGGCGACCTCCTGCCGGACGGCGGGGTCCAGGGCACCGATCAGGAGGACGTAACGCGCTGCGGGCCGAGGAGGAGCGGCCGGCAGCACCTGGCGGTCGTGGCGGTAGACGACCCAGTGGTAGCCCGCCGTCGCGCCCGTGGCCAGGAGGATCGCGACCGGCACGCGCACGGCCCGGAGCACCTCCGGCACGAACCCGTCGCGCAGGACCCCCTGGATGCCGAGGAACGCGGCGACCAGCACGGCGACGACGGCGACCACGCCGCCCAGCCCGAAGAGGACGAACAGGTAGATCCGGCGGGTCGGCGACGCGAGCTCGGCGGCGCCGCCCTCGGCGCGCGTGACCCGTCCGATGCGTGACCAGAACAGCCACCAGAGCGGCCCGCCGACCACCAGCAGGGTCACGGCCGCGAGGACCGCGTTGACCACCGACGTGCCCCGCTCGACCGCTGCCGGCGGCACGGCGGCCTCGACGACGGCTATCAGGACCAGGCTCACCCCGGCCGCCGCGGCAACGAGCGCCACACCGGCCATCAGGTACTCGTAGACCCGGGTGACCTCGGACCGCCCTGCCGTCGCGTGGGCGAGGACCCGGCGGTGGTACCACCAGCTCACCGCGCCGACGACGACGCACGCCCCGGCGACGGGCGTCCCCCGGAAGTGGTCGGCCGCCGACGACCAGGCCGGCTCACCCACGAGCCAGACGAGGACCTGGTAGAGCGTCACGCTCAGCCCGACGACCGCCAGCACGAGGGATCCACCGACGCCGACGGGCAGCACGTAGGCGAGCCACAACGGCGTCCGGCCACCCCGTGCAAGACCGCGGAGCCAGTAGACGAACCACACCGGCGCACCCACGACAACGGTGGCGGCGGCCTCCGCGAGCGCGCGGTCGCCCGAGGTCGCGAGCACGCCCGACGTGTCGAGGACCAGCGTGGAGACGGACGCGCCGAGGAGCATGACGAGGCCGGTGACCGAGGTGACCAGGCCGACGAGGGACCCGAGCAGGAGGAGCGCCTGACGGCGCTGCGGCGCGAGCAGCCGCTCGGTCACCACCCGGTGAGCCCACCAGAGCGCCGCCCAGACGACGAAACCGGCCAGGCCCGTGCCGTCGAGGCCGTCGCCGGACAGGGCCGACGAGACGACGCCGTGCAGGGCGCCCATCGCACCGCCGAGGGCCGTCAGCGACGCGACAGTCAGGTAGGCCGCCCAGCCGAACGACTCGGCCTCGTCGGCGTCGCCGCGCAGGTGGCGGCGGGTCCAGAGCGCCGTGAGCACGAACATCGGCAGACCCAGGACGGTGAAGGTCAGGGCGCGGGCAAGGACGTCGCGCTCGTCGCCGGCCAGGAGGGGCGGCGCGAAGACGACCCCGGCGAGGTCGATGAGCCCGGTCGCGGCCACGATCATCAGGCCGTACAGCAGGACGTACTGGAAGAAGCGGCGGACGCTGCGGCCGTCAGTCCCCCGGCTGCGATCCCCCGCTCTCCTGACCGCCCAGACGACCAGCACGATCGGCCCCACGACCCCGATCAGGAGGGAGAGCACCGAGATGAACATCTGTCACCCCTTCGCGCCGACACACATGGGTAGGAGCCACGGCGAGGCCAGGACGCGCCACCGGCCGCCGTCCTTCTCGAGGGTCACCCGCTCGGTGTGCGTGTAGCCTCCGTCGCCGAAGGGCTCGTCGCCGTAGCTGTCGGTGACCCGCAGGGTGACGACGGCCTTGGAGCCGTCGACCGTGGTCGACTCGAGCACCACACGGACGGAGTCGGGCAGGTAGGCCTGCCCGGTGTCGGTGATGTCGCAGCCCGAGGCCGGCGCCAGCAGGTCCGCGGCGCCCGCCATGTCCCCGGCGAGGACGGCCTGGACGTAGGCCTGGGTCACGCCCTCGGGGGTGGCCCGGTCCAGGACCGGGCTGGTGCGTCGCGAGGCCACCACCCCAGCGACCACCGCCAGCACCACGATCACGCTGACGAAGACGGCGAGCAGGCGGTTCGGCCCCGCGATCATGGCTCCAGCCTCCCGCGGATCGCGCGCCGGCGACAGGGCTCATCGTCCCCGGACGATCAAGGACCGACCGGGGGCGTCAGCCCGCTACGCCGCGACTCTCGTCGCTGGGCTGCCGGGACGCCCGACGGGACCACAGGAGGTCCCCCACCACGAGCGCCGCCGCTGCCACGAGCCCCGCGACGGCGACCGCCACCAGGATCGGGTCGACGCCGCCGTCACGTGCGCCCAGGAGCGCCACGACGACCACGCCGACAGCGGCCGACGCGAGCAGCAGCAGCCCGGTGACGAGCCTGGTCACGACGCTCAGTCGAGGTAGTCGCGCAGCACCTGCGAACGGCTGGGGTGCCGCAGCTTCGACATCGTCTTGGACTCGATCTGGCGGATCCGCTCGCGGGTGACCCCGTAGACCTTGCCGATCTCGTCCAGCGTCTTCGGCTGGCCGTCGGTGAGGCCGAACCGCATCGAGACGACGCCCGCCTCCCGCTCGGAGAGGGTGTCGAGGACCTGGTGGAGCTGCTCCTGCAGGAGGGTGAAGCTCACCGCGTCAGCCGGGACGACGGCCTCGGAGTCCTCGATGAGGTCACCGAACTCGCTGTCGCCGTCCTCGCCGAGGGGGGTGTGCAGGGAGATCGGCTCACGGCCGTACTTCTGCACCTCCACGACCTTCTCCGGCGTCATGTCGAGCTCCTTGGCGAGCTCCTCCGGAGTGGGCTCGCGCCCGAGGTCCTGCAGCATCTGCCGCTGGACGCGGGCGAGCTTGTTGATGACCTCGACCATGTGGACGGGGATGCGGATGGTGCGTGCCTGGTCGGCCATGGCGCGGGTGATGGCCTGACGGATCCACCAGGTCGCGTAGGTCGAGAACTTGTAGCCCTTGGTGTAGTCGAACTTCTCGACCGCGCGGATGAGGCCCAGGTTGCCTTCCTGGATGAGGTCCAGGAAGAGCATGCCGCGACCGGTGTACCGCTTGGCGAGGGAGACGACGAGGCGCAGGTTGGCCTCGAGCAGGTGGTTCTTGGCCCGGCGGCCGTCCGAGGCGATCCACTCGAGCTCGCGACGCATCTTGGGCTCGATCTTGGTGCCGGCGGCGAGCTTCTCGTCGGCGAACAGACCGGCCTCGATGCGCTTGGCGAGCTCGACCTCCTGCTCGGCGTTGAGGAGGGCGACCTTGCCGATCTGCTTGAGGTAGTCCTTGACCGGGTCGGCCGTGGCGCCGGCGGTGACGACCTGCTGCGCAGGTGCGTCGTCGTCGTCGGCGTCGGAGTAGGTGAAGCCGGCGTCCTCGGTCTCCTCCTCGGCGGCCGGGGCGGCGGCCTTGGGGGTCTCGGTGTCGGAGTCGTCGGTGTCCTCGGCGGGCTCGACGACGGGCTCGACGCCCACGACGTCGTCCACGTCCACATCGACCTCGACGTCGACCTCGATCGCGACGACCTCCTCCTCGGGCGGCTCGACCTCGTCGACCTCGACGTCCTCGACCTCGTCGACGTCGACGGGGGCCGCCGCTGCGGCGGCCGCCTTCGCGGCGGCGGTGGTGCGGGCACGCTTGGGGGCGGGCGTGGCGGCCTCCGACGCGGCGCCGGCGACGGCGGCCTTGCGCGGGGTGGTCGCTGCCTTCTTGGCGGTGGTGCTGGACTGCGTGGGGGTCATGGCGGCCTTCCTCGGGCCCGCGGCACCGGGCTCGGAGTCCTCGGTGGCGCGGGTGGTGGTGGTGCTCAGGCGGCGGGTCGTGGCTGCTGCGACAGCGGGGCGCTGGACGGGCTCGGTGACCGTGATGCCGATGTCGGCCAGGCCACGCAGCACGGTCCGCAGGCGGGCCGGCGCGACGGCGGCCTCATCGCACGCGTGGCGAAGGCTGGCACCGTCGAGCGACCCGTGGGTGCGCCCGCGACGGACGAGCTCCTGCAGGGCAGGGTGCTCGAACTCGCGCGGAAGGGACGTACGAAGGGGGAGGGATGACACAAAGAACCTTTCGGCAGCGCCAGGCTCGGAGAGAAGGTCCGCGAGTGGACCACCATTGTAACGTCCGGGAGTTCCCCGCGGTGCCTCCCAGCGGCGTGCTGAAGCTCCCTCGGAGCCGATGACCTGGCCCGCGACCGCCGGGCTGCCGGGTCGCCCCTGCTACCGCTCCCGGGCGCTGCGCTCAGGCAGGAACGGGCTTGACGGCGAGCACAGGGCAGGGCGAGTCGAGCAGGATCCGCTGGGCGTTGGAGCCGAGGATCAGCTTGCCGACCGGGCTGCGGCGCCGCAGGCCGATGACGATGAGGTCGGCCCCGTCGTTCACCGCTGCACCGATGATGTCCTCGGCCACGTCCCGGCCCCTGGTCGTCTGCCTCACGTCGAAGGCGAGGCCCGTGCTCTCGAGCTGCTGCCTGACGTCGTCCGCCTGCGCGCCGAGGTCGCCGCTGTCCGCACCGAACCGGTGCCCGCGCTCGCTCAGGATGACGATCAGCGGAACGCCTCTGTCCTTGGCCGCCGCGACCGCAGCGTCCAGCGCTGCGCTCCCCTCGGGAGTGGCGACGTAACCGACCACCACACTCATCGGGCCTCCCAGCACGAGTACGACGCAGGACTCGTGTCGACGCTACCCGATCACCGGCCGCCGCACGGTGCCGGAGGTCCTGAGAGCAGCCCGTCGCCACCCCTCAGGCCGACTCCCCCGCTCCGGCGCGCAACCAGCCCGGCGGCATGCCTGCGAGCAGTGCATCGTGGATCAGACCGGCCAGCCGGTACCCCGGGTCGATGCCGAGGGCGGCGTCGACGTAGGCACCCGACCGCGCGCCGTCACCGTTCCACCATGCCAGGACCGCCAGCAGGGTGAGTGCCGGGACCTGCAGGCGTCGCGTGGTGTGCCCGACGACCTGATGCAGCAGCTGCGACGCCCCGGCGAGCATCGCCTGCGGTGGTGCGACGCCCTCCCGAGGGTCGACGAGTGCACCGAGGGCCCTGCCCACCTCGTCGGCGCCGCGACCCGCGACGACGGCGTCCGCGACCCGGTCAGCCCCCAGCACCGTGAGCAGCACCGCGTCGCGCACCAGCACGTCGGCGGCAGCGGCCTGGAGGCGGCCGAGCACCGTCGCCGACGGCGCCAGCCAGGTGGACGGTCCTCGGCCGGCGCCCTGCCCGACCGCCGTGCCTGTGCCCGCCGACGACTCGAAGGCTGCCGAGGCCCGCATCAGCTCGGTGCGCCAGGCGGCGAGCCCCTCGCGGCGCCAGCGGTGGGCCTCCGCCGCGTCGGCGGCCACCTGGCCTCGCACCGCCCAGCGCCCGGCCGCACGCCGGGCCGAGCGGCGCGCCGCCGCGTCGGCCGTGGTGACCCGGCCGAGCTCGTCCCGGGACGCCGCCACTGTCGCACCGCTGAGCACCATCTGCGCACCCACGCGGGTGCTCTCGAGCCCGCTCAGCGGTCTCCCGCCGAGCGGGCAGCACGTGCGGTCCTCGCAGTCGAGGTTGAAGTAGCCGCCGGGCCCGACCACCCAGCAGTCCGCCTCGCCGAGGAAGTAGTCCGCCGCCGCCTGGAGGTGCAGCCGGGCCGCACGGCCACGCCCGGCGCCCTCGTCGGACTGCAGGTCCTCGTCGGTGTAGAGGACCAGGGCGAGGCCCGTGGCGCCGTCCGCCACCAGGTGCGCGACCAGCGACCTGGCCACCTGTGGACCACCGGCGGGGTCGGCCAGGTCGGCGAGGTCGGTCCGGGCCACCAGCCCCACCCGGGACCGCCGGCCGCGCAGGCTCACGGCCACGATGCTCTCGTCCGGGTGGAAGCCGAGCTGGAACGGGATGAGCGCGAGCAGCTCGCGGGGGTCGTCGGTCCGGATGGTCGTCGGTGGGTGCATGGCGACATCCGACCCGAGCAGGGCCGGCGGCCGCCCGACCGGGTCCAAGAGCTGTGGATTTCACCCACCACGCCCCTTCTGTGGACGGCCTCGTGCGGAGATACCGTGGCCTCATGAGCCCGGCATCGGACGGTGGGCCTGGGCGACGCAGCCGGGACACCCATGCGCGCACCGCCGTCGCGCGGAC
>DASXVR010000087.1:0-1629 GCA_036504175.1 Actinotalea sp.
CGACGGCCAGTTCCACCGCCGGTGGATGGTCCACGGCACGAGCCACCACCTCGGGATCGACGTGCACGACTGCGCCCAGGCGCGCCGTGAGCTCTACCTCGACGGGGTGCTCGAGCCCGGCATGGTCTTCACCATCGAGCCCGGTCTGTACTTCAAGGCGGACGACCTCGCCGTTCCCGAGGAGCTGCGCGGCATCGGCGTGCGGATCGAGGACGACGTGCTGATCACCGCCGACGGGGTGGAGAACCTGTCAGCGGCCCTGCCACGCCGTCCGGACGACGTCGAGGCGTGGATGCGGCGCGTGCTGGCGGACGACTGACCTGCGCCTGCGCCGGATCCACGCCCCTGCCTGGCTAGGCGCCGCCGTCGGCTGACGAGGCGGCGCCACCGGTCGGCCGACCGGCGCGCGGCACCCGTCCCGCCTGCTCGAGGGCCCGGCGGAGCAGCCACTCGACGTGCGCGTTGGTGCTGCGCAGGTCGTCGGCCGCCCACCGGGTCAGCGCCTCGTGCAGCGCCGGGTCGAGGCGCAGGAGCATCGCCTTGCGCTCCCGGCCCGACGCCGCCGGTGACTCGCTCACCGGTCCGGTCCGATCACTGGTACAGGGTGCCCGTGTTGACGACGGGCGTCGCGCGGGAGTCCCCGCACAGGACCACCAGCAGGTTGGACACCATGGCGGCCTTGCGGTCCCCGTCGAGCTCGACGATGTTCTGCCGGCTCAGCTCGGCGAGCGCCATCTGGACCATGCCCACGGCGCCTTCGACGATGCGCGACCGTGCGGCGACGACAGCGGCGGCCTGCTGGCGCTGGAGCATCGCCTGAGCGATCTCCGGGGCGTAGGCGAGGTGGCTGATGCGCACCTCGACGATCTGCAGGCCGGCGACTGCCACGCGTGCGGCGACCTCGTGGGCGAGCTCGAGGGAGACCTGGTCCGTCGAGCCGCGCAGCGAACGCTCGTCGTCGGGCCCGTCGTAGGGGTAGGTGCCGGCGACGTGCCGCACCGCTGCCTCGGACTGGACGGCGATGAACGCGGAGTAAGCCTCCACGGAGAAGGTGGCCTTGGCGGTGTCGTCCACCTGCCACACCACGATGGCGGCGACCTCGATCGGGTTGCCGGTGGCGTCGTTGACCTTCATGTGGGCGGTCTCGAAGTTGCGCACGCGCACGGAGACGGTCTTGCGGGTGGTCAGCGGCACGAGCCACAGCAGCCCCGCGGTGCGCACGGTGCCCACGTAGCGGCCGAAGAACTGGACCACCTGCGGGCGGCCCGGCTGGACGACCGTCAGCGCGCTCGACATCAGCACGACGCCGAGGATGCACACGCCACCGACAGCGCCGAGGACAGGCGAGTCCTGGGAGTCGGACGCGACCAGCGACCAGATGCCGACCCCGAGGAGGGCCAGCAGGATGAGCAGCCCCAGGAAGCCGTTGGCTTGCCAGGCGGGGCGCTCGGTGATGCCGACCCCTGCGCCCTCGTGCCCGACGGGCTCGACGATGAGCGACAGCTGGGGGTCGCGCTCGACTACGGACGACATGGTCCTACCTCTCTGCGTTGAAGCCGGCCCGCCACCATGGCGGCCGACATCACAGTGATATCACATTGAGAGCAGGTCCGTGGGCGATCTGTGCCC
>DASXVR010000088.1:0-3778 GCA_036504175.1 Actinotalea sp.
GGTGGGCAACGCCGTCCTGCACGCCCACACCCCGGTCGAGCTCAGCATCGAGGTGGGCGTCGACGTCCGGGTCCAGGTCCGTGACTTCAACATCACGCTGCCCGTGCAGCGGGTCTACGACAACCGCGCCACGACCGGCCGTGGCCTGTCGCTGGTGGCCGCGCTGAGCGACGAGCACGGCGTGACCGAGGCCGGGCCCGAGGGCAAGACGGTCTGGTTCCGCGTGGGCGGCGGCCGTCCCCGCTCCGACGACGAGCTCCTCTCCGCGTGGAGCGAGGCAGACTGGGACCTCGGGGACCTGGTGCCGGCCCGGGACCGTGCTCCGGGGGTGCGGATCAGCCTCCTCGGACTGCCGCCCACGCTGTGGCTGGCCGCGCGTCAGCACCATGACGCGATGCTGCGCGAGCTGGCCCTCTACGTCGCCCGGCGACCCGTGCCAGGCGTGGACACCGCCGGCGCGGACACGGCCCGGGCGTGCTTGTCCGCGGGAGTCGCCAGTCTGAGCGAGGCGCAGCACCTGGCCCAGGACACCGTCGGCCCCCAGGGCGCCGGCCTGCCCGGCCGGTGGCTGCCCGAGCCCGTCGACGTCGAGCTCACCGTCCCGCCCGACGTCGGGGACGCGTTCCGGGCCATGCAGGACACGCTGGATGCGGGGGAGCGCCTGGCCCGGACCGGGCAGCTGCTCGTGCGGCCTGGTCTGCCGGAGATCGTGGCGGTGCGCCGGTGGATGTGCTCTCAGGTGGTCGGCCAGCTCGACGGCGCTGCACCGCAGTCGTGGCCGGGCCCCGAGGAGGCGACCGCGACCGCTGACCCGGCCGCCGCCGAGCCCCTCGCCTGGAGCGTGCCCGAACGCGACGTCACCCTGGTGCGCGAGTCGCCACGCCCCGCCGTCGCAGCCGACGACAGCAACCGGATCGTCGCCGTGAGCCCGTCGCTCGCCGAGCTGACCGGCTGGTCGGTCGAGGACCTCGTCGGCCGCCGGATCGTCGACCTCATCCCGGCGCGGTTCCGCGAGGCGCACGTCGCCGGGTTCACCCGGCACCTGAGCACCGGCGAGGCGCACGTGCTCGGCGTCCCGCTCACGCTGCCCGTGCTGCGTGCGGACGGCAGCGAGGTCATGTGCTCGATGCTCATCGAGCTGTCCCACGCGGACACCGGCCGTCCGCTCTACGTGGCGTGGCTCCAGCCGGTCCAGCAGGTGACCGCCCCCCTGGCGACGGTCGACCATGCAGCCCTGTTCCGCTCGCTGCCGACCCCGTACCTCGTGATGGACCGTGACCTGGTCATCGTCGACGCCAACGACGCCTACCTGCGGGGCGTGGGACGCACGCGGGAGGCGATCGTCGGGCGACCCGTCTTCGCCGTGTTCCCACCCACCCCTGACGCGCTCGACGACGAGGGCCGTCCGCGCGTCCAGGCGTCGCTCGAACGGGCCCGTGACACCGGGGTGCCGGACACGATGCCCATCCAGCAGTACGACATCACCGACCAGGCGACCGGTGCGCTGGTACGGCGGTTCTGGTCGCTGATCAGCGCTCCCGTCCTCGACGCCGACGGGCGCGCCGCACTGGTGACCCAGCGGGCGGAGGACATCACGGACTTCGTCCGGCAGCGGGACGCACTCCTGCCGGTCGAGCCCGAGCCCGAGTCCACCGGGCACCGCAGGGTCGAGGAGGTCGAGGCGGACCTCTTCGCGAGGGCACAGGACCTCGCCGCGGCACTGGCGTCGAAGGAGCTGACCGCCCGTCGGCTGGCGATCCTGGCCGAGGGAGCCTCGCTGCTCACCTCGGCGCAGACCCTCGAGGACGTCGAGCGGATCGTCGTCCGACGAGGTCTGGCCGCCCTCGGCGCGGACGGCGGTGCCCTGCTCGTCAGGCGGCCCGACGGCGGCTGGCGGGTGTGGGCGAGCGGGTCCCGGGAGGGGGACCGCCCTGTCGTCGGCGATGCGTTCGAGGCCGACAGCCGCGGTCCGACCGTCTGGACGGCCCGGACCGGGCAGCGTCTGCTGCTCCCGACACGTGCGGCGGGCCTCGCCTTCGACCCCGTCGTCATGGGCGCCCTCTACGAGAGCACGCAGCGGTCCGGCTGGGCCTTCGTACCGCTCATGGCAGCCGGGGAGACCCTCGGGAGCCTGGCGGTGGCCTGGACCGAGGAGCACCAGACCACGCAGGACGAGCTCCAGCTCCTGGACGCGCTGGCGGCTCAGCTGTCCCAGGCCCTCGCGCGCATCGGCGCGACCGAGGCCAGGCGTGCGGCCGAGAAGGAGCACCGGGGCCTGGCCCAGGCGTGGCGCGAGAGCCTGCGCCCCCGGCCCGCGGACCTCGCGGGGCTAGAGGTCGCGGCGCGGTACCTCCCCGGCGAAGGGCCGCACCCGATGGGCGGACGGTGGTACGACGCCTTCGTGACCGCGGCAGGGTCCAGCACGCTCGTGGTCGCCGAGGTCGAGCCCGGGGGAGTCGAGGGCGCCACCCTGGCCGCAGAGGTCCGCAACCTGCTTCGCGGCATCAGCTACGACACCGAGGACGGCGCGGCCGGCGTGCTGCAGCGACTCGAGCACACCATGCGAGGCCTCGGCCTGGACGCGATGGTCTCGGTGCTGCTCGCGATCGTGGACCCAGCTGGGGTGGGGGCCGCGCCCCGGACGATGCGGTGGTCCAGCGCTGGTCGGTTCGCGCCGCTGGTGTGGCGCCCGGACGCGGGTGTGGAGATGTTCCCGGACGGCGGGCGGCCGCTGCTCGGCGGCAGGCCCCGGGTCCGCAGGGAGCAGGCGACCGTCCTCGACCACGGCTGCGCGGTGCTCCTGTGCACCGGCGGCGAGGAGGACCGGCAGGGGCTGCGTGAGCTGGGGGAGCCTACGCCGGACGGCCTGGCCGACCTCGCGGTGGAGCACCTCCGGCACGCGGAGGGGCAGGAGCGCGACCTCGCCGTCCTGGTGGCACGGACGACCTGACGGCAGGTACGTCCTGATGGCAGTCACGGCCTGAGGTTGGGGCTATGCTCGAACACGCGTTCGAACAGGCTCGAGCGCCAGGGAGGTCGCGATGTCAGGAGGTGACGGGCGCGTCGTCTCGAACCGCGACCAGCCGACCAGCGTCCCGGTCCGGCCGATGGGCGAGGTCCCGGTGATCGTGCGTGTGGCCTGGGAGGGCGGAGCCGAGGAGTGGCGGGCCGCGAAGGCGAGCCGCTGGACGACGACCCATGTCATGGTCTCGTGGCGGGACGACCCGAAGGATCCCAGGACGGAGCGCTACGAGTGGCTGCGGGCGCAGGACGTGATGCGTTCGGTCAGCTGGTTCGTGCGCCCGTTGACCTGAGCCCGCAAGTCTGAGCCCGCTGGTCTGAAGTCGTTGTGGCGCCGTGTCAGCGGGTCGGCGCACCCCAGTTGCGCGCCCGGGCGGGCCGGTCGCCCACGGCGACACCCTTGGCGTCGTACATCGCGTCGTCGGCCCGCTCGAGGAGCGCCGAGGCGTCGTCGCCGGGCCGGACGGTCGAGCCGCCCACCGACACGCGGACGGTCAGGAGCTCGCCGCCGACGCGGAACGGGGAGCCGCTCGTGATCTGCGTGATCCGGTCGACGAGCGCTGCCAGCTCGCCCGGCCCGATCGGCCCCGTCACGACGCCGAACTCGTCCCCACCTAGACGGGCGACGACGTCCTCCCCGCGGACGCAGGCCTCGAGCCGGCGGGCGACGTGCCGCAGGACGTCGTCGCCCACCCCGTGCCCGTGCTGGTCGTTGATGCTCTTGAAGTCGTCGATGTCGATCACGATCAGCCCGAAC